>JAGAOD010000052.1 GCA_017623855.1 Clostridia bacterium | reverse complement strand
GCTGCATCAGTCGGTTATCGGACTGGAAACCAAGGCGGCGCTGGACAAATACGGCATTGTACCGGATATCATTATCGGCTGTGCCGGCGGCGGCTCCAATCTCGGCGGTCTGATCTCTCCCTTCATGGGCGAGAAGATCCGCGGCGAGGCGGATTATCAGTTCATCGCCGTTGAACCGTCCTCCTGTCCGTCCATGACGCGCGGTGCATTTGCTTACGATTACTGCGACACCGGTATGATCTGCCCGCTCGCAAAGATGTACACCCTCGGCAGCAACTATATCCCGGCGCCGAACCACGCCGGCGGTCTGCGTTATCACGGCATGAACCCGATCCTCTCGCAGCTGTACGCCGACGGTCTCATGGAAGCACGTTCCGTCAAGCAGACGGAGGTTTTTGCTGCGGCGGAAGAGTTTGCGCGCATCGAAGGTATCCTGCCCGCTCCGGAAAGCAGCCATGCGATCAAGGTCGCGATCGACGAAGCGAAGAAGTGCATCGAGACCGGGGAAGAGAAGACCATCGTATTCGGTCTCACGGGCACCGGTTACTTCGATATGTACGCTTATGAAAAGTTCCACGACGGCAAGATGGAGGATTATCTCCCGACCGATGAGGAGATCGAAAAGGCCCTTCAGCTGCTGCCGAAATTCTAAGCAAATTGATCCTGTTAAAGGGAACCATAAACAGAGCAGCCGCCGGTTTTGCATTACTGCAAGCCGGTGGCTGCTCTGTTTAATCTTCGGATAATTATAAAGGGGATGCCGAATTTTCGACATCCCCTTTGGATCAAGATTAGGTTTTGGGTATTATCACTTCGCGAAATCGACCGCTCTGCTTTCACGGATCATATTGACCTTGATCTGACCCGGGTATTCCAGGTCCTCTTCGATCTTCTTGCAGATATCGCGGGCGAGGAGCGTCATTTTCTCATCATTGATCACTTCGGGCTTTACGATCACGCGGATCTCGCGGCCGGCCTGGATGGCGTAGCAGCGGTCGACACCGTTGAACGATGCAGCCACGGACTCAAGCTTTTCAAGACGCTTGATGTAGTTTTCGATGTTTTCACGTCTTGCACCGGGACGGGCAGCGGAAATGGCATCGGCAGCCTGAACGAGGCAGGCAATAACTGTCTTGGCTTCGATATCACCGTGGTGAGCGGCGATAGCGTGGATGACAGCTTCACTTTCCTTGTACTTTCTTGCAACGTCAACACCGATCTCGATATGGGAGCCTTCGATCTCGTGGTCGAGAGCTTTACCGATATCATGCAGAAGACCGGTTCTGCGTGCAACTGTGGGGTCAAGACCCAATTCGGAAGCCATGATACCGGCGAGGTAAGAGACTTCGAGGGAGTGGTTCAGCACGTTCTGACCATAGCTGGTGCGGTAACGCAGACGGCCAAGCAGCTTGATGAGCTCGTGGTGAACACCGTTAACGCCGGCGGAGAGCACGGCGCGTTCGCATTCGGACTTGATGGTGGCATCAACCTCACGGCGGGCTTTTTCAATGGTTTCTTCGATTCTGGTCGGGTGGATACGTCCGTCCGCGATCAGTCTTTCGAGTGCGATTCTTGCCACTTCACGGCGTACGGGCTCAAAGCTCGACAGCGTGATGGCTTCGGGTGTGTCATCGATGATCAGGTCAACACCGGTGAGCTGTTCGATCGCTCGGATGTTGCGGCCCTCACGTCCGATAATTCTGCCCTTCATTTCGTCGTTGGGCAGGGGCACAACGCTGATGGCTGCCTCAGAAATATGATCTGCGGCGCAGCGCTGAATGGAGAGAGAGATGATCTCTCGGGCGAGCTTGTCGGATTCTTCCTTGGTCTGCTGTTCGAATTCCATGATCTTGATGGCTTTCTCGTGGACGAGGTCGTCCTCAAGCAGCTTGAGAAGATATTCCTTTGCCTGTTCTACAGTGAAAGAAGAGATACGTTCGAGCATGTCGATCTGGCTCTTCTTAACGGTTTCGGCCTCCTTGAGGCGTTCTTCCGCTTAGCGCATTTTGTTTTCGACGGCGTTTTCCTTGTTTTCGAGGTTCTCGATCTTTTTGTCGAGGGATTCCTCCTTCTGGGAAAGCCGGCGTTCCTGACGCTGAATTTCTTTTCTGCGTTCGTTCAGCTCTTTTTCAGACTCGTTGCGCATACGGTGAATTTCGTCCTTGCCTTCCAGCACGACTTCCTTCTTCTTCGCTTCGGCAGTCTTAATGGCATCGCTGACGATACGCTTGGCTTCCTGCTCTGCAGAACCGATGGTAGCTTCCGCTTCCTTTTTGCGATGACTGATACCCGCAAGGAAAGCGACTACAGCACTCGCGGCTGCCGCCAGTACGGCGATCAGAACACAAAGCCAAAGAGAGACTTGTGGCATTGGGCACCTCCTTTGCATAGGTTTCGTTATTCAATTCTTCAAAATAATTCGGGGCAGGGTGCGTTAAGCCCTGCAGTGGAAATACAGTATGAAAAACACACAAATAAATCCGTATACAATTTTATCGCGTTTCTTTCCATATGTCAACCGAAAATTTGGCAGTCAGGTCGGTAATTATTTGTCAATTCGCCATAGTTTTATCGAATTTACTGCGGAATTACTGCATTATTTGAGGATGAAAAAATTGCGGAAATTTTTTTATGGTGTTGACTTTTTTCGAAAAGGATGATAGTATTAACAAAGATAAAACGGCATGGAAGAGGACGTTCCGCAAAAAGAGCTTCTACCAGAGAGCAGCTGCCATCGGCTGAAAGCGCTGCGAAGGATCTTTGCGGAGACCACCACCTCGGAGCCGCCGCTGACCGGGTTTTCCCCTAAGGCGGACGTTTGGCCGCGTTAAGGCCGCGAATGAGCCGGATCTTTGTCCGGAAATTCGGGTGGAACCGCGCAGTGTCGCCCCGATGCTCTGTTTTTGCAGGGCTTCGGGGCTTTTTTTATTTTCAGAAAGGAAGAAAGAGTATGATCAAGGTCAATCTCAAGGGAAACGAAAAAGAATTTGAATCCGGCATTTCCGTGGCGGAAATTGCGAAAAGCATCGGCATGGGTCTGTATAAGTCCGCATGTGCCGCAAAGGTGAACGGCACTGTATGCGACCTCAGAACCGTACTGACCGAGGACGCCGACGTCGAGATCCTCACCTTCGACGACAAGGATGGCAAGCGTGCGTACTGGCATACAGCTTCACAGATCATGGCGCAGGCTGTCTGCCGCCTGTTCCCGGGCACCAAGTTTGCGATCGGCCCGGCAGTCGACAATGGCTTCTATTATGATTTCGATTTCGAGACACAGGTTTCCGCAGACGATCTCGAGAAGATCGAAGCGGAGATCAAGAAGATCATTAAGGAAGATATCGAGCTCGAGCGCTTCGAGCTGCCGGCGGAGGAAGCTAAGCAGCTGATGGAAGGCCAGCCGTACAAGCAGGAGCTCGTTGAGGAGCATGCCGGTGAGGGAGAGAAGATCTCCTTCTACAAGCAGGGCGATTTCACGGACCTCTGCGCAGGCCCGCATCTGATGCGTACAGGCTTCGTTAAGGCTGTAAAGCTCACCGCCATTACAGGCGCATATTGGCGCGGCGATGCCAAAAATAAGATGCTCCAGCGTATTTACGGCATTGCGTTCCCGAAGCAGGCAGCACTGGATGAGTATCTCACCATGCTGGAAGAGGCTAAAAAGCGCGATCACCGTAAGCTTGGCCGCGATCTCGGCCTGTTCATGCTGCGTGACGAGGGTCCGGGCTTCCCGTTCTTCCTGCCAAAGGGCATGGTGCTCCGCAACACCCTGATCGACTACTGGCGTGAAGTGCATAAGCGTTACGGCTACGTAGAGATCTCCACCCCGATGATGATGAACCGTGCTCTGTGGGAGCGTTCCGGTCACTGGGGCCATTATAAGGATAATATGTATACAACCGTTATCGACGACGTCGATTTTGCGATCAAGCCGATGAACTGCCCGGGCGGCATGCTCGTTTATGCCTCCGAGCCGCACTCCTACCGCGATCTGCCGATGCGTGTCGGCGAGCTCGGTCTCGTACACCGTCATGAGCTGTCCGGTGCGCTGCACGGTCTGTTCCGCGTCCGCTGCTTTACACAGGACGACGCACATATCTTCATGACATGGGATCAGATGAAGGATGAGATCAAGAACGTTGTAAAGCTGTTTGACGAGGTTTATTCCGTGTTCGGTCTGACCTATCAGATCGAAGTTTCCACCATGCCGGAAGACCACATGGGCGACGAAAAGGATTGGGAATTCGCGACAGAAACACTGAAGCAGGCTGTCGAAGAGATGGGCAAGGATTACATCATCAACGAGGGCGACGGTGCGTTCTACGGCCCGAAGCTCGACTTCCACCTTGCAGACTCCCTCGGAAGAACATGGCAGTGCGGTACGATCCAGCTCGATATGCAACTTCCGGAGTGCTTTGAGCTTGAATACACCGGCGAAGACGGCCTCAAGCACCGCCCGGTCATGATCCACCGTGTTGTTCTCGGTTCCATCGAGCGCTTTATCGGCGTTATCACCGAGCATTTTGCCGGCGCATTCCCGCTGTGGCTCGCTCCGGTACAGATCAAGCTCCTGCCGATCGCTGACCGCCACATCCCGTATCTCGAGGAGATCAAGGAAAAGCTGGATGCTGCAGGCTTCCGCTGTGAGATCGACCGCCGCAGTGAGAAGATCGGCTACAAGATCCGCGAAGCACAGATGCAGAAGGTTCCCTACATGCTCGTATGCGGTGACCGCGATATCGAGAATAACACCGTAGCTGTCCGTAAGTACAGAGGCGGCGATATGGGCGCGATGACACTGGATGCATTCCTCGAAATGGCAATTCCGGAAAGAGACAAGAAGAGCATCTGATCGCACAGAATGATATAGTATACTATTATATAGTAGTATAATTCCAAAAACAGAGGCATCCTTTCGACAGGCAGTGTAAAGCTGTCATCGAAAGGATGCTTTTTCGTTTTTATTTGGATTTTGCGCTGCGCTGGTACTCGGAGGGGGTGACTCCGTAGTATTTTTTGAACATGCGGCAGAAGGAAGTGATTTCGGAGAACCTGAAAAGCTCACTTACTTCACGGACGGAAAGACCCTTCGAGAGGTGCTCTGCAGCTGCGTTCATGCGCGTGCGATTTATGTAATCGTTCGGAGAGGCGTCAAAGTTCTTTGTAAACATATAGAAAAGGGAACGCTCGGAAACGGAAAGGAGTTTCGCGAGGTCACTTACGGAGATCTTCTGAAGGACATTTGCCTTTACATACGATTCTATGAACTGTGCCTCCGTCATGGGGTGCTCCGTGCTTGAGAGTGCGTGTATGCTGTCAAGGAGAAGGGAGAGAAGCACATGCGAAAGGCTGAAAGATGTGGCTGTGTTCATACGCAGCTTCAGAAAATCATTGTAATCGCACAGGGATTTGTCATATCCAAAGAGCAGAGAGTGCTCATCAGAATGCCGGCTTTGCTCCAAAAAGTCAAGGATCAGCCTGTTTTCCGGGGTATCCGACGTAGTGAACGCTTCATTCACTGTAAAGGGGATGTGCAGTATGAGCGTTTCCTGCCGGTTATATTCGTGCCAGTACAGACGCGAGGCGGGGGAGGTGAACCATACGCATCCGGGACCTGCGGCACGCATGAGTCCGTTCAGCTCCAGACGCCCTTTTCCGCGCAGACACAAATACAGTTCAAAAGAGGTTCGTATACCCTTGCGGTCGCGCAGTGCAGGCAGATCGGTATAATTTTGAAACTGCCGAACGGACTCGGCATCCGGACTTTCCCAGATGGGTTCGCCGAAGGTTATGTCAAAATCGCCGAAAGTGAGTACGATATCTTTATAGTGCTGAGCTGCAGAAATTGCCGTATTTTGGGACATTTTATCACCATTTTTCCATATATAATCAAATCTTTTAATTATATCGTACACACTTTGCGAGATTTGTCAATACCCTTTGCGTAATTTGTCCTTGAATTAAGACGAAATCATGTGTATAATTTGAACAAATTATGAAGCATTTGTGCGGAGAATTTTACAAAAGGTTCGCAAGAATCCTCGAAAAAACGGCGGATTTCCTTGCGGATTGGTGTTTTTTGCGTTTTATAGACAAAAACACACAAGGTTCGGACATAAGCCGTTTTCTCTCTTAAAACGGCTTTTGTATAAAAAATTCTTCCGACGCGAGTCGGAAATGGAGCGTGATGAGATTGAAAAAAACGCAGGCAAATGGGCAGATCGCTGTCAAGCGTAAGAAGAACGTCTTTCTCAGAATGCTGGAACAGTGGGATCTTCAGATTCTCGTCATTCCCGGCATCCTGTTGATGATCGTCTTCACATATCTGCCGATTTACGGTATCCTGATGGGCTTCCAGGAGTATAAGCTTGGCGACTTCCCGGGCATGAGTCAATGGGTTGGTCTCAAGTACTTCAAGGAACTCCTCACCGCAGCAGACTTCTATCGCGTTCTCAGAAACACACTGGCAATCAGCTTGCTGAAGATGTTCATTGGCTTCCCGCTTCCGATCCTCTTCGCAGTTATGCTGAACGAGCTCCAGTTCCCGCTTCTGAGAAAAACAGTTCAGACAGTCAGCTACCTCCCGCACTTTATCTCCTGGGTTGTTGGTGCAACTCTTATGTTCGACTTCCTCGCTGTTGACGGCGGCGCAGTCAACGAAATGCTTATGGCAATCGGCCTCGTGAAAGAGCCGATCGGCTTCTTCATGAAGGGCGAATACTTCTGGGCGTTGGTGCTCTGCACGGACATCTGGAAGGAGCTCGGCTGGAACTCCATCATCTTTATTTCCGCTATCACAAGCATCAGCCAGGATATGTACGAGGCTGCGGACATCGACGGTGCAACAAGACTGCAGAAGATGTGGTACATCACCATCCAGTCCATCATGCCGACGATCATCCTGATGTTCATCTTCCAGGTCGGCGGTCTGCTGAATGCAAACTTCGACCAGATCATGCAGTTCACAAAGCAGATGACAAACGCAATGCTGAGAGACTATGCAGACGTTCTGGATACATACATTTACAGAATGGGTATTTCTCTGAGACGCTTCTCCTTCGGTACTGCAGGTGGCTTGCTCAAGTCCGTAGTTAACTTCGCTCTCCTGTGCCTTGCGAATAAGATTGCTGACATGGTAGGCGAGACAGCACTGTTCTAATAATAGAAAGAAAGGACTGAACATAGCACATGGCAAAGAATCCGAACAAGATCGTCGCAAAGAAAGTCGTGAGTGACTATGTACTGGACACCATCTTTACAGTGGTTATTATTCTGGTGCTGATCACAACACTCTACCCGTTCCTGAACTCGCTTGCGATTTCACTGAACGACGCAGACGATACCATCAAGGGTGGTATCACATTCTATCCGCGAGTCTTTACACTCCGAAACTATGAACTGGTCTTCACAAACCCGAAGATCTGGAAAGCATACGGCATTACAATTGCCCGTACCGTAATCGGTACAGTCGGCGGTCTTCTGATCACCGGTGCGATGGGCTTCGCAATGTCCAGAACCGGTCTGGTAGCAAGAAAGTTCTACACGATCTTCTGCCTGATCCCGATGTACATCGGCGGCGGTCTGGTTCCGACATACTTCGTTATCAAGGAACTCGGTCTGATCGATAACTTCTGGGTATACATTCTCCCCGCACTCGTAAACCTGTGGAACATGATCCTCATGCGCAGTAACTTTGCTGCACAGCCGGAAGCACTGGAAGAGTCGGCGAGAATCGACGGTGCTGACTATATCACGATCTTCTTCAAGATCTACTGGCCGATCTCCACACCGATCATCGCAACGATCGCTCTGTACTTCGGTGTTCAGCACTGGAACTCCTGGTACGACGCATCCGTTTACATTTACAATCAGGACCTGAAGCCGATGCAGACTGTTTTGATGTCCATCGTTAATGAGGCAGCCTTCGCAGAGCGTATGGCAGCGGCATCCGGCGGCTCGGCAGACGCAGGCGCGATCGCAAACATGGCAAAGGGCAAGAGCACCAACGTTCGTTCCATCACCATGTCCACAATGATCGTTACCATTATCCCGGTTCTCATTGTTTATCCGTTCCTGCAGAGATACTTCGTTAAGGGCATCATGGTTGGTTCCGTTAAGGGCTAATCCTTACCTTTACTTAGTGTACATACTCTAAAGGCACACTTTTCACAGTATTATAGCCGGCCCGCAAGGGTCGGCATATAATAAAATAATCCTATCAAGGAGGCAAATCATGAAGACAAACAAGATCTTCAAGGTACTGTCCCTGATCCTTGCTCTCGCAATGATCCTGACAGTAGCTGGCTGCGCTGGTGCACCTGCAACAGAAGAAAGCAAGCCGGCAACCGAGACTTCTACTCCTGCAACAGAGACAGAGACTTCTACAGAAGAAACTGGCGACGCAGAGACAGAAGAACCGGAAACAAAGGAATGGCCGAGCGCTGGTCCTGACGACACCACCGAGTATTACTCTTTCGAGATCTATGCTAACTACGACTGGTGGAGCATTCAGCCGTGGGGCGAAGATGCAGCAACAGCTCATTGGAATGACCTGTTCAACATCGACGTTACCTGGACCAAGCCGGACGCAGACGCAGCTGCAAAGCTGAACCTGATGGTAACATCCGGTGACTTCCCGGAAGTTATCTACATGGACAGAACTTCTGACTTCGAAAATCTCTGCCGTATGGGTATTTTCGTTGACCTGAACACTCTGAAGTACGAGGGCAACCCGTACGACGCAGCTCTGACTCAGGCTACTCAGAACCTGCTCCAGGTTGATGGCGGTATCTACTCCTTCCCGAACTGGCCGCGTAAGGGCGCTACAGGCGGTAACGACTCCTGGCAGGTCCTCGGCTCCGTTTACGAAGCACATGGCAAGCCGGAACTCGTAACAATGGAGCAGATGCATGACTTCATCGTAGAAGTTAAGGAAGCCGGCGACAAGAACAAGAAGGGCGATACCCTTATCCCGTTCATGGTTGGCGAAACTGGCGACGGCTCCAAGGTTCTGAACGCATTCCTGCGTGCACAGGGCCGTCCGAACCGCCCGATGACATGGTACTCCCAGCAGGAGGGTGGCTCCAACGCTGAGTACTGCCTCATCTTCGAAGACGAGTATGTAGTTAAGGCTCTTAAGGAAGCTAACAAGTGGTACAACGAAGGCCTGTTCCCGCAGACTGTTTTCACAGACTCTGTTGACCAGACCAAGGAAAAGCTGTCCACTGCTCGTGCAGCTGTTATCTACTACGACTTCTCTCAGGACTCCGTTTTTAAGTACAACCAGCTCGTTGAGCAGGACCAGGGCGACCGTTACCTCGTTCTTGGTTGGGACATTCCGGAATCCCCGATCTACGTAACACATGAGTATGCTGAGTACCCGGCATTCGGTGACGAAAACGGCACCACCGGCGGCGGCGGCCCGTGCATCACAACCGCAGCTGAGAGACCGCAGCGTATCTTCGACCTGTTCGGCCACATGTGGTCCAAGCAGGGCGCCATCGAAATGATGTATGGCCCGCAGGGTCTCCTCTGGGACGAGCTCAATGAGGATGGCAACCCGCTGCTGAAGACTCCGGAAGCATCCCTGACTCCGGAACAGAAGAACGAAGCAGGCTGCTGGCTGTGGGCATCTCCGGCACATTCCGATAACGTCGATACCACAAAGTTCGCTGTTAACGCTATGGCTCCGGAAGACGAGCGCGACTGGACAATCTCCATTCAGGCTAACGTCTTCTCTCCGGACGAGACAGACGACGATCCGATCTCCCTCCCGGGCCAGAAGTACATCTGCGACGACCACTGCAATGTTGCTAACTCCATCGACTCCGCATCTGACCTCGGCGTTCAGGTACAGCTCATCTCCGATAAGATGGCTGCAGCTATGCCGGCAATGATCATGGCTAAGGACGAAGCAGAATTCGATAAGATCATGAACGAAGCTATCGAATATGCTAACGCTAACGGCAAGGACGACATCCTCGCAGCTTACAACGCTAAGAAGGCTGAGAATATCGCAACCGCTGGCTACTCCTACTATGACCTGTTCTACGAAGCACAGGGCTAATCCCCGACGCTTTGTTGAAAGTCGTACTTAATCCGTAAGGATTGGCGCCCCGCCTCTTTTGAGGCGGGGCGTATTTTTTGCCGAAAACCCTTCGAGCCAAAGATTTCGGAGGGAAAGATAGTGTGAAAGAAAACCGTCAGGGTTGTCTTTCGCGTATCAATCAGGTAGTATTT
>JAGAOD010000051.1 GCA_017623855.1 Clostridia bacterium | reverse complement strand
TAGGAGGCGGACCCTCTATCCTGCTGAGGTACAGAGACGTGTATGAAATTTTATCTATATTATCGCTCGCCTTTTGAGCAAAGGCGAGTGATTTAGTATAACCTTAGGAGGGGTTTATTATATCCATTTAACTAAGGAGGCTTATTCCTGGTCTATTTTACAGCAGCAGCCGATATTTGTCAACCGAGGTTTGTCGATGAATCAAGGTAAAACGACCTTGACTATTCCGCTTCTCTAAAATATAATTGTATTTGTCGGAGTTTGCCGAACTTTGTTTTGAAAGGGAATTTGGATCCTATGAAAAGAACCACACGGTCGTTAAAGACTGTTTTTGCACTCATACTTGCACTTTTGCTCCTTGCCGGTACATTCACGGGCTGTGCTTCCGAGGGCAGCACGGAGGAAAAAACGGAAAGCAGCACATCCTCCGAGAAGGAGACCTCCAAACAGGACGAGATCACCTTGGCCGGCAACCTGAACATCGGCGGCCGCGATCTTCTGACACAGGAATACGAGGTCGATGACAAGCTGGTCGTTTCCGTTCCGGAATACGAGATGAACGATGACGATCCCATGGCGAAGCCCGAACCCACCGTTCCGCCCGTCGGCACGGATTGCGGTGCAAAGCTGATCGCACTCACCTTCGACGACGGCCCGACAAATGTTTCGGAGGAATTCGTTGCGGCACTGAACGAGCTTGATGTCGACTGCACCTTCTTTATGCTCGGATATCTGATCGAGACCTATCCGGACGCCGTGCGCGCCATGGTCGAGGGCGGTCACCAGATCGCAAGCCACTCTTACGACCACCCGAATCTGAAGACCAGCTCGCAGGATGTCGCTTTCAATCAGCTTGCAACGACCGAAAATCTGCTCAAAAACATTGACGGCAAAACGAATCACTACATCCGCTGCCCGTACGGCGAATCCGGCGACTATGTGAAGTCCATCGCAAACGCGCCGCTCATCTACTGGAGCGTTGACACCGAGGACTGGAAATCGCGCGATGCGGATGCCGTATATAATTCCATCATGACAAATGCGTACGACGGCTGCATCATCCTCTGCCACGACATTTATGAGTCCACCCGTCAGGGCACGCTTCGTGCGATCCCGGAGCTGAAAGCCGCAGGCTACGAATTCGTCACGGTCGAGGAGCTTCTGAAGCGCCGCGCCGTGGACATTCAGAACGGCACCACCTATTACGACGCACAGAACTCCGGCACCACATACCCGGACAATGTTGTTCCGCTGACCTTCGGCTCCTTCGCCGAAAACATGCCGGCCGCGACCCCCACACCCGCCGCGACGGACGCCCCGGCAGCTGAGACACCGTAAAGAAATGAGGTCATCACCCACTTGGGTGATGACCTCTCTGTTTTTTGATCAATAGCGATTGATGAAATCGCTGTAGCTTTCGGGCTGCTTTGCGCCCTGCTCATTCTGCTGTGCACGAGCCTGCATTGCCTTTCTGCGGCGCTCTTCTCTGCGCTTTTTCTTCACATGCTGACCGTGTGCATAGATGACGATGAAGCCGATAATACCGACAACGAGAACAACGAAGATGATCGTTGCGATGCCGCGCAGGATCGTCTCAAATACGCCCGGCTTCTCGCCTTCCTCTTCCGGCTGCTCCGGCTTTGCGGTCGCCTCCGGGGACGGGGACTCCGTATCGCCTGCGGCTGTGTGGTTGATCGCGTACAGCTCCGACTTATCCGCAACGGCGTTGAAGATCTTCTGCACACCGGCGTCGTACTGGCCCGCAGCGAAATCCGGCTCCAAGTACTGATCCAGCATCTGGGACCAGGTCTGCACCGGGAACTCCGCGCTCAGACCGTCACCGGCGATCGCGATGTAATTCTGCTCCTGTGCGGAAACGGCCAGCATCAGGCATTTTTCGTCCGTGCCGCCGGCCTGCCAGCTGTCAACGATGCGGTGCAGATATGCGCCCTTTTCGTTGATATCCTTGCCCGGGATCGTTTTGAGGGACAGGATGATGATCTGAATGCCGTACTTCTCAAACAGAGATTCGTTTCTCGAAATGATCGCATTTTCGGTCTCCGTCGTGAGGAGCTCTTCCTCATCGCGGACATAGAATGTTGCGGTCGGGGCGGGGATCTCCACCATGGTATCTGCGGCAGCACCCGTTGTCGGGGTCTCCGCGTCGCCTTCCGCGGACTCTGCCAGTGCCGCTGTACCGAACGAGGTAAACAGGAGCATCAGAGCGAGGATCAGAGAAAGCAGCTTTACAGACTTTTTATTTCTCAATATCATAAACAGCTCACCTTTCCGTTATTTCTCAGGACATACTATTCCAATATATCTTTCATTCTACGGATATTTGACACTTCTGTCAAGAAAAAATTCGGTCCGAAGCGCTTTCAAGGCGCTTCGGACCGAAAATCATTTCAGTTCAACAACGGTAACGCCGCTTTCACCTTCGCCGTATACGCCGAGGCGGAAGGTCTTCACAGCCTTATGCCGCTTCAGATGCATGTGGATACCGCTGCGCAGAACGCCCGTACCCTTGCCGTGGATGATCGTCAGCTGATTTAGGTTTCGCAGAACGGCGTGGTCGATGAATGCATCCACCTCCATGATCGCCTCTTCCACGTTCATGCCGCGCAGATCGACCTCGTTGCGTACGGTCGTATCGCTGCCGGGGGCTTTCGTCACGTTGCGGTGACCGCCGAGCTTCTTCTTTTCCTTCTCTTTTCTGTCCGTGAGACGCAGATTCTTGAGCGGCACGCGCGTCTTAATGATGCCCGCCTGCACGAGGACCATGTCGCCGGACTTCGGCAGTTCAAGAACCGTTGCGGTCTTATCAATATCGTAAATCAGCACATTGTCGCCGACCTTGAGCGGTCTGGGCAGAACGTATTCTTCGTTCGTACGCGGCTGATTGACGGGGTCGCTCGCCTTTTCGAGATCGCGGATGCCCGCCTTCAGACGCGCCTTCTGCTCTGCGGAAAGCTCCGCCATCTTCTCACGGCGCATCTTTTCGAGTTCGTCCATCAGACCCTGTGCCTGATGACGTGTCTTCTGCACGATGTCCGCAGCTTCGCGGCGTGCGCGCTCCACTTCATGTTTCGCGTCCTTTTCGGCGCGTTCCCGCATTTCTTCCGCTTCGCGGATCTTCTTCTCCGCCTCAATGCGGTACTGCTCCGCGTCGCGGCGCTCGTCTTCCATTCTGCGGCGGCTGTCCTCCAAACGGGTGACGACCTCCTCGAAGGCACTGCTCTCCGCGGAAACCAGCGTTTTAGCGCGTTCTACGATATCGTCCGGCATGCCGAGACGCTTGGAGATCGCGAATGCGTTGGACTTACCGGGAACGCCGATGAGCAGACGGTAGGTCGGGCGCAGCGTTGCAACGTCAAATTCGCAGCAGCCGTTTTCAACGCCGTCCGTCTGCAGGGCATACGCTTTAAGCTCCGCATAGTGTGTCGTCGCCATCAGCTTTGCACCCTGTGCACGCATGGCTTCAATGATGGAGATCGCAAGTGCGGCGCCCTCAACGGGGTCCGTACCTGCGCCGAGCTCGTCGATGAGAATCAGGCTGCTGTCGTCCGCCTGCTCCAAAATACGGATGATATTCGTCATGTGCGCAGAGAATGTGGACAGGGACTGCTCAATGCTCTGCTCGTCGCCGATATCCGCCAAAACATGACGGAAAACGGAGATCTCACTGCCCTCGCCGGCGGGGATCATCAGACCGCACATCGCCATGAGCGTCAGAAGACCGGCGGTTTTCAGAGAGACCGTCTTACCGCCCGTGTTCGGACCGGTGACGATCAGCGCGTCAAAATCATGACCGAGCATCAGATCGGTCGGAACAACTTTTGTCTTGTCGATGAGCGGGTGGCGCGCCGACTTGATGTTTACGCGGCCCTCATCGTTCAGCTTCGGCACAACGCCTTTCATTTTATAGGCGAGCTGACCCTTTGCAAAAATGAGGTTCAGCTCAACGGCTGCGCGGTAGCTTGCGACGATACCGTCCGCAAACTCGCCTACCTCGCGGGAAAGCTCCGTCAGAATGCGGTCGATCTCCTCCTGCTCCTCGGCACGCAGCACGCGGATCTCATTGTTCGCCTCCACGACACCGATCGGCTCGATGAACACGGTCGCACCGCTGCCGGAGGAGTCATGCACGAGACCCTTCACTTCGTTTCGAAATTCTGCCTTGACCGGCACGACGTAACGGCCGCCGCGCTGTGTCACGATGGCTTCCTGCAGGTATTTCTGATACGTCTGCGAACGGATCAGCTTATCCAGCTGCTCGCGCACACGCACGGATGCCGCGCGGATCTTACGGCGGATCGCCGCAAGCTGCACGCTCGCGCTGTCGGAGATCTCCTCCTCGCTGACGATCGTCATGGAAATACGCTCTTCAATAAATTTGTTCGGCTGGAGCGTCTCAAAGCGCCAATCCAGCTCCGTCGGAATGCTTTCACTCTTTTTGCGCCAATCCGAAACACTGCGGATCGCGCGCAGGGTTGCGGCTACCGCCAAAAACTCCGTCAGATTCAGCACGCCGCCCGCCTGTGCGCGGCGCAGGGCATTCGTCACGTTTGTCATGCCGTAGAACGACGGCGCACCGAAGCGCGCCATCAGCACAAAGGCGTCGTCGGTTTCCTGCAGCAGGCGCTTCACGTGCTTTAAGTCGGTGTCCGGCTCGATCCGCACCGCAAGCTCCGCGGCATCCGCGCAGGTCGTTTCATTTGCAAGCATGGAGAGGATCTTATCCAGCTCCAGCGATTTATAATCCTTTACCATTTCTATCTCCTTGTTTTCGCTCAACCGTTGGCCCCAAAGCACAAGCCTCAGTCCAAAAACGACTTATAAAACTCCAGCGTTTTCGGCAGCGTATGCAGCGTGCGCCGCACATAGCTTTCCGTCGCGGCGTTCAGGATCTTGAGCGCATCCTCCGGCAGCGAAAACGCATATAATTTTGAAAAATCGGCATACGCGATATGCCGCATAGCCGTCAGTACACCGGGCGGCAGCGCGATGTACGGCTCATTTGTCCCGTGAAAACAATCCTTGCACATTAAAATGCCGCTGTCCGGCAGAAAATACATCACGTCCGATTCATACGCCACGCATTCCGAGCATGCCACGAGGTTCGGCATATATCCGGCGGAGCTCAGCATTCTGAGCTCCGTGACGGACTGCAGCATGCGCTGCGGACGCGTACCGTTTGCGAGAAAATGCAGGGAATTCAGCACAAGACGCAGATATTCCTCCGATTCCGTCTCTTCCGGCACCATCAGGTAGGCTAACTCGCAGAAGTACTGGGCAAGCGCGAGCGCGCCGATATCCCGTCGAAGTCCGAAAAAAACTTCGATGGGTTCCGCGTCGTCTATTATGTACTTTTCCCGTCCCTTAAACACGGAGAGACGGGAATAGCAGAGCAGCTGTGTCGCTGCGCTCTTGCTGTCCTTAAGGCTTTTCGCTTTGCGGGCAAACGCACGAAGCACACCGGCATCCTTTGTCAGCACCGTCACAAGACGGTCGCTTTCGCCGATCGTCTGCTCCTTAATGATCAGCCCCTGGGTCTTTACCTGCATTGAAAGCTCCTGCCGCACAGCTGCCGTCACTCTCGCGGCGCTTCAGCTGCGCATAACGAATATAATCTTCTACCTTCCCACTGTGAAAGAAGCTGTCCCACGCCCGGTTTTCCGCAGAAAGCACTTCCGCTTCTTCATGACCGGGTTTTCTGAATTCTTTGCCGGAAATCATTGCATAGGCCCTCCCTTTCAAACGCTTTACCTTTTAGAGTATTTGCGTTTGCTGCGGGGGTATGACAGGAAAATAAATCTTTTATCGACCTGTTCCGGCAGATTTTTCATCGGAAATATGCTAATAGTTAGTCCAAAAAGTCCTTCTTATCAAAGCCGAGAGAGGCCAGCACCTGCGGACGCTGTCTCCAGTCCTCCTTGACCTTGACCCAAAGGCGCAGATTGATCTTACAGCCGAAGAACCGCTCCATATCCTCTCGCGCCTTGGAGCCGACCTTTTTCAGCATGGCGCCGCCCTTGCCGATGATGATGCCCTTGTGGGTATCGCGCTCGCAGTAGATCGTCGCATCGATCTCCGTGAGGTCGCCGCGCTCCTTCATGCTTTCGGTCACAACCGCCACACCGTGCGGGATCTCCTTGTCCGTAAAGCGCAGGATCTTCTCTCGGACGATCTCCGCCGCGATAACACGCTCGGGCTGATCCGTCAAGGTATCCTCGGAGAAGAAATGGCCGCCCGGCTGTGCCAGCTTTTTGAGTTCTTCCTTCAAAATATCCATGCCGTTGCCGTCCTTCGCGGAGACCGGCACGATGGCATCAAAATCGTAGAGCTGCGAAAGCTCCATGATCTGCTCCATCAGAATGGACTTGTCCTCGTGCATGTCGATCTTGTTGATCGCGAGTACCGCCGGAAGACCGAGGGACTTAAAGCGAGACACAAGCTCCTCGTCCGCCTTTGAGATCTTTGTACCGGCTTCGGCTACGAGCAGACAGGCATCAACGCCCGCAACGGACTGCGTAACGCTCTTTACCATGTAGTCGCCGAGAGAATTCTTCGGCTTGATGAGACCCGGCGTGTCGATAAAGACAAGCTGTGTCTCGTTTTCCGTCCACACACCCATGATTCGTGTGCGGGTGGTCTGCGGCTTGCTCGAAACAATGGCGAGCTTTGTGCCGATCAGACGGTTCAGAATGGAGGACTTGCCCACATTCGGTCTGCCGACGATCGCAATAAACGCCGCTTTCTCATTCATATAATCCATATTCATATCCATACTCATTTCCTTCTTATATCCACCGATCCGTACAAACGGCTCATTTCTTTTTTCTCTCAAACCAACCCGCAATGCCGACGGGACCGACAAAGATGAACACGACGGCGATCGCCGTGATCACAACAAACAGCGGACAGTACACCGGCGAGGTCACAATGGCGCAGATCAGCCCCCACAGCTGAGCGGGACGCCAAAGCACCACAAAACCGATAATTGCGGCAAAACCGGCGCAAACCAGCACCGCTCCCGCCGCAATGTCCTTTGTTTTGCCGATAAACGGATTATAGCTCTTCTGCGCATAGTCGCACAGCATCTCGATCGCGGTGTTGAAGCCCTCCGCCGTGATGACCAGTGCGATCGCGAGGATCAGCGTGGCATACTCCCCACGGGACACCTCCAAAAACGGTGCAAAAAACAGCACGTACAGCGCCGCCGTCAGATGTATGCGCATATTCCGCTCGGTTTTGACAGCAAAAAGGAGGCCGCGGATCGCATCCCTGAAGCTGTCGGAGATGGAGCGGCGCTTTCCTTTTGTTTTCCAATCGGGTACCATGATCAGACCGTGTAGCTGCTTGTGCCCGGCAGGCCCAGCTGTGTCATGACCAGTTCTTCCTTTTCACGCATACGAACGCGCTCCATACCGCCGTTCTCATGGTCGTAGCCCAAAAGATGCAGCATGGAATGTGCGGTTAAGTAGCCGACCTCGCGGTCAAGGCCGTGACCGTAACGGTCCGCCTGCTCGAGAGCCGTCTCCATGGAAAGCACGATGTCGCCGAGGATCTTCGCACCGGTGTCGTGATTGATATCATAGATGCCGTTTTCACCCATCGGGAAGGAGAGAACGTCCGTCGAGCTGTCCTTGTTGCGGTACTGTGCGTTCAGCTCACGGATCTGCTCGTTATCCACGAAGGTCACACTGATCTCAGCCGGATCGTCAAAGCCTTCCATGCGCAGCACGGCATGGCAGCAGCGGCGGATCAGCATGCGGATGCCCGTCGGGATCTTTACTTTTTTCTGATCGTTTGTGATAATGACTCTGATCTTTTCCATATGTCAAAATCCTTTCACTGAAGGGTTTTATTTTGCATTTGATGCTCTTTCGTATGCCTTGATGATATCCTGCACCAGTCGGTGTCGGACAACGTCCTTTTCCGTGAAACGGAAGATCGCGATATCGTCGACATTTCTCAGAATGCGCACCGCATCCTTTAAGCCGGATTTTTTGCCGTCCGGCAGGTCGATCTGCGTGATATCGCCGGTGATGACCATTTTGGAGTTGAAGCCCAGACGGGTCAGGAACATCTTCATCTGCTCGCTCGTCGTATTCTGCGCCTCATCGAGGATGATGAAGCTGTCGTCAAGCGTTCTGCCGCGCATGTACGCAAGCGGTGCTACCTCGATGCTGCCGCGCTCCACAAGACGCTGATACGTCTCCGCGCCGAGCATATCGAACAGCGCGTCATACAGCGGGCGAAGGTACGGGTCGACCTTCTGCTGCAGATCGCCGGGCAAAAAGCCCAGCTTCTCGCCAGCCTCGACCGCGGGACGGGTCAGAATGATGCGGTTGACCTGATTTGCACGAAACGCCGTGACCGCCATGGCGACGGCAAGGTATGTCTTACCGGTACCGGCAGGGCCGACACCGATCGTGATCGTATTTTTCTTTATATTCTCACAGTAATTCTTCTGACCGACCGTTTTCGGCTTGACGGGCTTGCCCTTCGAGGTGATGCAGATGCAGTCCCCCGCCAGCGGCACCATCTGTGCCTCGTTGTTTTCCTGCACCATATCCATGCAGTAGCCGACATTCTGCTCCGTCAGCGTTTCGCCGCGGGCGATCAGCTTCAGAAGACTTTCCACCGTACGCGCCGCCGCGGACACGCCGGCCTCCTCGCCGGAGATCTTCAGCTGTGAGTCCCTGCAGGACAGGGTCACGTTGTAGTTTTTTTCAATACGCTTGGCATGTACATCAAAACTGCCAAACAGCTCGGCGGCATGCTCCGCCTTTTCCAAAAGAATGCTCTTTTCCAATTTTTACTCCTTAAATTCGATCTGACAATATCTGCACGCGCAAATATACATGGTTATTATACCATAGCAGGCGGATTTGTGTTCACGGTAATTTATACGAAAATTTCACAGCTGATTATGCACTATATACAATCATCACAGCACAAAAACCGCTTTCGGCTATCCCGTGCCGCCCATGGGCACTTCGACGGCGATGTCCTCCTCCACCGTACAGTGCGATACAGCATATACGACACCGGCCTTCTCACTGAATGTGATCTCTTCCGTGAGGATCCGCCCGGTTTCACCTAAATAATTTTTCTGTAAAACGCGGAGCTTTTCGAGTGCGCGCCGCTGTGCCTGCCCTGTCGTGTAGGCGACGGTCTTCGGTTCCGTCCGAACGCACCTCTGTATTTCGAGCCAGACCGGCAGATCGGTCCCCAAAACGGAAAGCTGAATTTTTTTCACGATGCTTTTCGGTTCCGACCGCGCACCCTTCAGAGATATCGGAAATTTAAGACCTAAAACGCGCAGCACCTTTCTCTCCTCCACGGACACTTCACGCATTGTTTCCTCTTTGAGCGGACACGATGCCGAAAAAGTGTGCCGTGTCTCCGCGAGGATCTCCGCTCTTGCGTGCGACAGCAGATGCCGCACCACCTTTTCGGGATCCCACGGGTCCTTGATCAGTGCCACACCGGACACCAGCGTCTGTCCCGCCTTCACCGCGGCATTGACGTCCACGATCACCGTGCCGCCCTGTGCGGCGATCTTCTTCACGACCCCATCCCGCCGGGCGATGACATCGTATGCACCCGTTTTGTCCACCGGCTGCTCCTTTTTCACCGCCGGACGAAAGTCGAGCGTGACACGGCAGCCATCCGAATTGAAGCTCGCCCACGATATGTCGGGCAGGCTGCGCAAAAATCGGTTTGCGGACATCGGGAGGTCGACCTCCTTTTTCCGCACACCGATGTACACACCGCTCTCTGCCGCCGCGGAGAGGATCTCCGTCTTCGAGTACGGCGCCTCTCCGACGAGTTCCACGCACCAATAGAAGCCGGACAGCCACAGATAAAGTGCTGCCGCGAGCACGATACCGACAGGGATGCCCGGGCGCTTCAGAATACGCCGCAGTGCAAACGGAAGTCCGCTCCGCGTCACCAGTTTTACTCTTGTATGCGTCCTCAGCTTTATGCCGTGCAGCTTTCGGAACTGCCGCGCGCGGATCAGCAAAAGCAGCTCTTCACCCTCCGCCTGCATTTCGAGCGGAAATATCCCGCTGCGCACAAGGATGTTGACAAAACGTGCCGTATCCCCCGAAATGCGTACCCATACCGTTCCGGACACACGGCGCATCATGCGTTCCATCATTTGAAGCACACCTCCCCGATGCGGCCGCCGAGCACGGCGGAGTCCGTGTCGATGCAGATCATGCGAAGCCCCTCACCGTGTACCCACACCTGTCTCCGCCCGCAGCGAAAGCCGATCTCCTGCGCCGTATAAGCGATGATCCCGTCGCATCCCTCGATGATCAGCTTTTCCCGTCCGAGGATCTCCGTTCGAACCGACCCGCCCGTCATGCTGTATCTGAGCTTATCCGCCGTTTCACCCACATTCGTCACCTCCGCATTTTCTCCGCAATAAATATGCGAAAGAAAACGCGCATATACTGCACCATACCGTTTGGGGAGGTCGTTCCATGCAGCCGATCAGAAAATCACTCGTATATACCCGGCTCCGCGCAGCACAAAGCATGTTTGCTGCCGCAGCGCTTCTCTGTGCCTGCCTTTTGCTCGTGCTGTATCGGGACGCCGCGAGACACGGCGTCTTAAAAGGCGTGTACACCTGCCTCAACACACTCGTCCCGTCTCTGTTCCCGTTCGTGCTCCTTGCCTGCCTTATTTCCCGAAGCCGCGCAGCGGCTGTGCTTTTCCGCCCGTTCTCCCCCGTCATGCGCCATATTTTCCGGCTGCCGCCCTGCGCCGCGCCCGCGCTGCTCCTCGGGCTGACCGCCGGATATCCGGTCGGCGCAAAAATGACGGCGGCACTCTATGAAAGGGGCGATCTCGACCGCGAGCAGGCCGCACGGCTCATCAGCTTCTGCACGGCACCGGGTTATGCATTTTGCGTGTACACCGCTTCCCGCCTTTCCGGAGGAAAGCACAGTGCTCTGTTCCTGTTCTGCTCCACCGTTTTGCCGCCGCTGCTCATCGGGATCATCCGCGCCCGCTTTGCGCCGAAGCCTACGGCTAAGCCATCGGCTGCCGCTTCCGGGGGCGACTTTACGGATGCTGTGCGCGACGGCATCTCCGCCACGGTCTCCATGTGCGGCTTTGTCGTGGTATTTTCCGTGCTGCTCGCTGTTTTTCAAGTCTCCGGGCTTTTCCGCGCCGCCGTCTCCCTGCTCTCTGCATGCGGGTTCACCGTGCCGAATGCGGGTGCACTCCTCCTATACTTCGCGGAAGTGACCGAAGGCGTTGAGCACAGCGCATACTGGCACCTGCCGCTCAGTACGGCGGCTTTCGGACTTGGCTTTGCCGGTGTGTGCATCCACCTGCAGCTCTTTTCGTTCTTTCGAAGAAAGGCGTTCCCCATACCGAAGCCACTCTATTTTGTCCTGCGGCTCCTGACGGCGGTGTGCTCCTCCGTCGTCTGCACATGGCTCACCCGCCTGTTCCCCGAAGCCGCTGCCGCGTCTGCTGTGACCGCACCGCTCGAAGCTGTGCCCGCCGGCAGTCCCGCACTCAGCGCCGCACTGCTCGGGCTGTCGGTATTCTTTCTGGCTGTCTGCAAAAACGGGGATAAAACGCTGAAAAAGATGTAAGTTTCCGAGTCTGTTTACATTTTATTGTAGAATTCCCCATGGGAAGATGGTAGAATAAGTTATAACACCACCCCACACGCAGGAGGAAACAAACGTGTTCGGACGCAAAAAGAAAACAAATAAAGAGATCCTGTTCGGTGCCGCCATCGAGCCCGACTGCGCACATTGCTTCAACAGCATCCTCGCACAGGGAGAAGTGCGCTGCCGTGTCGGTCAGACCCTCACGGACGGAAAATGCAAAAAATACACATACGATCCGCTGCGCCGCGCCCCGAAAGGACAGCCGAAGCTGAAAAACTTTTCCGCAAAGGACTTTGAGCTATGAGCCGACTTAAGGCTTTTCGGCTGAAGCGCTTTTGGCTACTGCTCCTTTTGCCTGCCGCACTCATTCTGCAGTTCTCGGCGAAAGCATCCCCCGCCTTTGCCGAGTGGTATGCCGTGACGGTCTACCCGGTCTATGCCGAATTTTTCTCGGCGATCACCGGCGTCCTGCCCTTTTCGCTCGGCGAGGTCGCCGTCGTTGTGCTCGCCGCAGCCGCGCTCGTCTGGCTCATACGCAGTATTTATCTGCTTGTAACAAACGGAGAAAACCGCTTTGAACGTTTTGTGCGGATCATCTCCGTACCGCTCATTCTTGCGGTCATCATCTCATTTTTATGTGTGACGAATTTCGGCACGAACCACCGGCGATATTCCTTCGCGGCGGTCAGCGGGCTCGAGGTTCGCCCCTCCTCCGTTGAAGAGCTGTACGGGCTCTGTGTCTTTCTGACACAAGCTTCGAACACACTGCGCGAACAGGTGAATGAGGATGAAAACGGCGTATTCCGGCTTTCCGACGATGTTTACACAGCCGCAAAAAATGCCAAAACGCACTTTAATAAGCTGAACGAGACCTACCCCACACTGTACACGACGGGCACGCCGAAGCCGGTCTTCGCGTCCGAGGTGATGTCCTATCTCGACATCAGCGGTATATACTGCCCGTTCACGTTCGAAGCCAATGTGAACGTACACATGAACGATTCCTCCATCCCGTTTACAATGTGCCATGAGCTCGCACACCTCTCCGGTTATATGCGCGAGGACGAGGCCAATTTCATCGCGTTCCTTGCAAGCACGCACAGCAACGACCTCGATTTTGTCTACAGCGGCATGTTCCTTGCGATGATCCACGCCTCGAATGCGCTTTATTCCGCCGACCGGACACTGTGGAGCAAGGTATATGACATGAAAAGTGACGCCGTGGAGCGTGATTCCCTTGCGAACTCCGCTTACTGGGACCGGTACGATACGCCGGTTGCCGAAGCCTCCAACAAAGTGAACGATGCGTACCTGAAAGCGAACGGACAGGAGCTCGGTGTACGCTCGTACGGGCGCATGGTCGACCTGCTCCTCGCCTATTTCAGAACGGACAACTGAATAACCAACAAAAGCCGCCTACCGAAAACTCGGTAAGCGGCTTTTCATGTTAACCGTTAAATCAGAGTGTACCTTCGCGAATTTCTCTGAGAATATCCTCGAGATCGTACTTCTTCTGCGCCGTCGGCTTTGTCTCTGCGGGCTTTTCCTCCGGCTGTACGGACGGCTGGACCGGCAGCACGGTCATCGGCTGCACCGGGATCTGCGCGCTCTGCACACGCGGACGCACCCGCTCATTCGGCTGCATGGACACCGGCGTGCTCGGCACGAGCGGTGCATCCGCATAGGAGACGACCGCGCGGACCGCAC
>JAGAOD010000050.1 GCA_017623855.1 Clostridia bacterium | reverse complement strand
CTTTGAGATCGCCTGCCTGTCCGAAAACGGCGCATTCAGCCTGATGAATGCTTCTCTGCCCGGTTTTCTGTACGGTGCGCTTTCGGTGGGGATCGGCGAGCTGGTCGTTTGTTACGCGCTCGGCCTGCCGCTGCTTATAGCCATCCGGCGTGCCGGAATCGAGGAGCGGCTCCACCTGTAAAAAATGTTGTGAAAGGAAGAAAAAGTCCATGCGTTCCGGGTCGAATAAACTGCAGAAATTTTTAAGACAGAGCTCGCCGACGAGAATTATCGTGATCAGCTTTCTCTGCGTTATCACGATCGGTACCGTTCTTTTGACGCTCCCGTTCTCTTCCCGCAGCGGCAGCTTCACAAATCCCGTCAATGCCCTGTTTACAGCCACCTCCGCCACCTGTGTGACCGGTTTGTCCGTGTACGATACATACGGCTACTGGTCCGATTTCGGACAGGCTGTCATTCTGCTTTTGATCCAGATCGGCGGTCTCGGCTTTTCTACGTTTGCGACCGCGTTTGCACTTTTGTTCCGGCGGAAGCTCGGTATCCGTGAGCTGAGCCTTGTCAGGGAAAGCACGGGCGGCAGCAGCCTCGATGTCGTTTCGCTCCTGCGCGTTGTTGTGCTGTTTACGCTGACGGTCGAAGCGATCGGCGCGGGTCTTCTCATGCTGCGTTTTGTGCCGCTGTACGGCGGGCTCGGTGCATGGGTCTCGGTTTTCATGTCCGTTTCCGCGTTCTGTAATGCGGGCTTTGATCTTTTAAGCTTCATTCCCGGCAACGCGAGCCTCACCGCCTTTAACGGCGATCCGCTTGTCACGCTGACGATTTCGGCGCTCATCATCACCGGCTCCACGGGCTTCGTTATTTTTCAGGATATTTACCGCAAGAAGATGCGCCCTGTTTTCCGCCGTCAGCCGCGCGGCAGGCTGAGCTTTCACTCCACAGTATGCCTGTACGCGACGGGGGTCCTTCTGCTGCTCGGAACCGTTCTGTTCTTTATTCTGGAGTACAACAATACGCTCCGCGACATGGGCTTTTTCGAAAAGCTGAATGCGGCATTTTTCCAGTCGGTCAATACGCGTACCGCCGGATTTATGTCGGTGCAGATCGCTGAGGAGAAGGATCTCACAAAGCTTTTGACGATCGCACTCATGTTTATCGGCGGCTGCCCGGCGTCCATCGCCGGCGGCGTGAAGGTCACGACGGTCGTCGTGCTGTTTGCGGCGGTCAAGTCAACACTCGTCGGCGAGGAGGACACGGTCCTTCTGCGTCATCGGTTTGATAAGAGCATGGTCAGCAAGGCACTGACGGTCGTGACGTTGGGGCTTTTGATCGTGGCGCTCGACACGGCGGTCATCACCGGTCTGCACAGCTCCGTAGAGGTTATCGATGCACTTCTTGAGTCGGTTTCGGCGTTTGCGACGGTCGGACTTACGGCCGCGACGACGGACAAGCTCGGCGTGATCTCCAAGCTCGTCCTCTGTGCGACGATGTTCATCGGGCGCGTCGGTCCGGTTTCCCTCGGACTTGCCATTTTGATGCGCGACAACAAGAAAAACGGCGTCATTCTTCCCGAGGGCAGAATGCTGATCGGCTGAAACAGAATTTATGCGGGCAGACTAAGGTCTGTCCGTTTTTGTTTCTGCCAAATTTTCACTGCCCGCGGTTGCGAAGGCGGAAAAAAAGTGCTATACTAATATGTTAGAATACGGATATTATTTTCAACATGGATCCGGATGTTTTGAGAGGAGCGAAGCTCTTTGAGTAATCAGAAAAAAAGCTTTCTGAAGGGCGCGATGATTTTGACCGCCGCGACCTTTATTGTAAAGTTTATCAATATTTTCTTCTCGGTCCCGCTTGCGAATTTCCTCGGGGACGAGGGCATGGGTCATTTCTATACCGCCTATGATATTTTCATTTTCTTTAACCTGCTCGCGACGACCGGTACGCCGGTCGCGGTCTCCCGCATGGTCAGCATGGCATACGCGAAGGGCAGAAAGAAGCAGGCGGATAAGATCTTCAACGTCGCTCTCATGATGTTCGCTTGCATCGGCATCGTCGGCAGCACGATCATGATCGTGTTCTCGAAGCAGTTCTCCGTCCTCTTTACGAAGGAGGACCGCACTTGGTGCGCCATTGCCGCTTTGGCGCCGATGCTGTTTTTCATGTGTCTGACGTCCTGCGTGCGCGGTTATTTCCAGGGACGCTCCAATATGCTGCCGACGGCTGTTTCGCAGATTTTGGAGTCCGTCATCAAGCTGTTTGTCGGCACGCTGCTTGCGTTTTGGCTGTTTCATTCGACCGGGCTTCCGGAGCTCGGTGCGACCGGCGCGATCATCGGTGTTTCCGTCGGTTCGCTGTTTGCGATGCTCTTCATTCTCCTGCGCTACAGAAGCGAGAAGAAACGCATGGATCACGATCCCGAGGAGCAGCCTGTCTCGAGCACAAGAAGCATATTAAAGGACATCGTGACCTTCGCCGTGCCTGTCATGCTCGGCTCCGTCTTTCTGAACGCGCTCGACCTCGTCGACGCGGCGGTCATGATGCACCGCCTGCAGAATACGGCGGGCTTTGCCTATGAAGAAGCTATGGCGATGAAGGGCTGGCTCGGCAACGCGCGAAAGTATTTTGACCTGCCGAATGCCATCATCGTGCCGATCTCCACAACGGTCCTGCCCATGCTTTCGGGCGTCGTTGCCAAAAAGGACGACGACGGCATCCGTGAGATCTCTACGCTGACCGTGCGCCTGACCTTGATGTTTGCGTGTCCGTGCGCTGTGGGACTTCTGATCTTCGCGTCGCCGATCTGCGAGCTTCTGCTCTTCAATCAGCCGATCTACGCGCAGAACACCGCACCGCTCCTTGCCGTCATGGCACCGGCGGTCGTTGCGGCAAGCCTTTTGTACATCACAAACGCCATGATCCACGCGGTCGGCGAGGTTTATAAGCCGATCCTCAACATGGCGATCGGTACGGTCGTCCGCATCGGCATCGTGTACGTGCTGTGCGGCATGCATGAGGTCGCAGCCATGGGCTCGGCGATCGCGACACTCGTTTCGTATTTTATCATCATCGTGCTCAATATGCGTACGCTGCATAAGCTCCTGCCGCAGACACCGGGCGTGCTGAGAATGTCCTTCCGCCCGCTTCTGGCTTCCGTGATCATGGCGGCGGTCTCCCTGCCGGTCTATCGGCTTCTGACGCTGTGCATGAGCCCGAAGCTTGCCGTTGTGCCGGCAATTCTGGTCGCGGTTGCGGTTTATCTTGCGGCGGCGATCCTGACAAAGGTCATTACAAAAGAAGATATCGTGCATCTGCCCAAGGGGCAGCGCATTGCAAAGCTCCTGCGCATTAAGTAAGCAGAAGCGATAAGGGAAAGGGAAGGGTCAAAATTGAAAACGCAAAGAAAACACAGCGGCCGCGCGGCCTCATCCGCCGCTTTTTGCCGTACTTTAAGAAATACTGGTGGATCGTCGTTCTGGATCTTCTCTGTGCCGCGCTGACAACGGTGTGCGAGCTCGCACTGCCGCTCATCATCGAGCAGCTGACGGACCGCGGTATCAACGCGCTTTCGTCCATGACACTGGAGTACATCCTGCGCATTGGCTTCCTTTACATGTTCTTAAAGCTCGTTGACGTCGGCGCCTCCTTCTTTATGGCATCCGTCGGTCATATCATGGGAACGAAGATCGAGACCGATATGCGCCGCGACCTGTTCGGTCACCTGCAGAAGCTGTCCTTTGCGTATTTTGACAGCACAAAGATCGGCACGATCATGTCGCGCATCACCTCCGATCTGTTCGACGTCACCGAATTTGCACACCACTGCCCGGAGGAATTCTTCATCGCGGCGATCAAGATCATCGGCGCGTTCTCCATTCTGTGCACGATGAGTGTTCCGCTGACACTGATCATTTTCGCTGTCCTGCCGTTTATGCTGGTCGCAGCGTATCTCTTCAGCAAGAAGATGCGCGCACTGTTTATGAGCCAGCGTGTGCAGCTCGGTGAGATCAACGCGCAGGTCGAAGACAGCCTGCTCGGTGTCCGCGTTGTCAAGTCCTTCGCAAACGAGGATCTCGAGATCCGGAAATTCGACGAGGGCAACCGCAAGTTCTACAAGACAAAGCGCAAGCGCTACATCTACATGGGCGGTTTCGAGTCCTCCAACAAGTTTTTCGACGGACTCATGTATATCGTCGTGGTCGTTGTCGGTGCCATATTCATGATGAACGGCAAGATCGCGCCGTCCGAGCTTGTGGCGTACCTCATGTATATCACGACACTCATCAATTCCATCCACCGCATCGTCCAGTTCACCGAGCAGTTCCAGAGTGGTATGACCGGCGTACAGCGCTTCTTTGAGATCATGGACGCCGAGGTCGATATTTTCGACGAGCCGGGCGCCGTGGAGATCGGTGAGGTCAAGGGCAATGTCACGTTCGACCATGTCGGCTTTACGTATATGGACGACGGCACCGAGGTGCTGTCCGACATCAATCTCGAAGTGAAGGCGGGCGAGAATATCGCACTCGTCGGTCCGTCCGGCGGCGGCAAGACGACGCTCTGCAATTTGATCCCGCGTTTTTACGACACCACAGAGGGCTCCATCCTGATCGACGGCAAGGATATTCGCAGCGTGACGATGAAGTCTTTAAGAGAGCAGATCGGCTTTGTGCAGCAGGATGTATACCTGTTCTCCGGCACGGTTTTTGAAAACATCGTGTACGGCAAGCCGGGTGCGTCCCGCGAGGAGGTCATCGAAGCCGCGAAGATGGCGGGCGCGCATGAGTTTATCGCGGCGCTTTCGAACGGCTACGATACATACGTCGGCGAGCGCGGCGTGAAGCTGTCCGGCGGACAGAAGCAGCGCATCTCCATTGCACGCGCATTCCTTAAGAATCCGCCTGTGCTCATTCTCGATGAAGCGACGAGCGCACTCGACAACGAGAGCGAGCGTATCGTACAGGAGTCGCTCGAAAAGCTCGCGAAGGGCAGAACGACCTTCACGATCGCACACCGGCTGACGACCATCAAGAATGCGACAAAGATCCTCGTGCTGACCGAAAACGGCATCGAGGAATCCGGCACGCATAAGGAGCTCATGCAGAAAAAGGGCATTTACTACGGCCTTTATAACAGCTATACCGAAATGACTGCGGACACGCAGGACTAAAACCGCTTTTTTGGAGAAAGGATGTATTGAAATGACAAAGGTCACACTGGGTTCTACCGGTATCACCGTAAACCGCAACGGCTTCGGCGCACTGCCCATTCAGCGCGTTTCCGACGAGGAAGCCGTGAAGATCCTGCGCAAGGCGTATGATAACGGCATCACGTTTTTTGACACCGCACGCGGCTATTCCGACAGTGAGCACAAGATCGGTCTGGCGCTCGCTGACGTGCGGGATAAGATCGTCATCGCGACAAAGACTATGGCAAGCACGCCGGAGGAATTTTGGAAGCATCTCGAAACGAGCCTTTCTCTTTTGAAGACGGACTATATCGACATCTACCAGTTCCACACCCCGGCATTCTGTCCGAAGCCGGGTGACGGCAGCGGTCTGTATGAGGCGATGCTCGAAGCCAAGGCACAGGGCAAGATCCGCCACATCGGCATCACGAACCACCGCCTGCACGTCGCGGAGGAGGCCGTGAACTCCGGTCTCTACGAGACACTGCAGTTCCCGTTCAGCTATCTCGCCGGTGAAAAAGAAAAGGCACTCGTGAAGCTCTGCAAGGAAAAGAATGTCGGCTTTATCTGCATGAAAGCGCTTGCCGGCGGTCTCATCAACCGCAGTGACGCCGCGTATGCGTATCTTGCACAGTTTGACAACACACTGCCCATTTGGGGCGTTCAGCGTGAAAGTGAGCTCGACGAGTTCATTTCGTATAACGACACACCGCCGACCATGACGCCGGAGATCACCGCGTTCATCGAGGAAGAGCAGAAGACGCTCGCGGGCGATTTCTGCCGCGGCTGCGGTTACTGCATGCCGTGTCCGGCGGACATCAAGATCAACAACTGCGCGAGAACCTCTCTGCTTCTTCGCCGTTCTCCGTCCGCAAACTGGCTGACCCCGGCATGGCAGGCGGAAATGGAGAAGATCGAAAACTGCCTCAACTGCGGTCAGTGCATGTCCCGCTGCCCGTATGAGCTCAACACACCGGAGCTTCTGAGAAAGAACCTTGAGGATTACCGCACTTTTTTGAAATAACACGCAATTTCCGCTGAAAGGAAAGGGAAGCACATGACAGCGAAAGAGTTTTATAATTCGTTACAGGGAAAAACCGTATCGTTCATCGGCGTGGGACGCACCAATCTGCCCCTCATCGAGAAATTTCTGAAGCACGGTGCTTCCGTTTCCGTGCGCGACCGACGTGAAGCAAACACGCTCGGCGCGGACGGGGAGTATCTCAGCGCACTTGGCGTTAAGCTGATCTGCGGTGAAAACTATTTGGAGGAGATCACGGAGGATATTCTGTTCCGCACACCCGGTGTGCCGTACCTGCTGCCGCAGATCCAAGCGGCAAGGGCAAACGGCACGGCGGTGACGAGCGAAATGGAAGTCTTTTTCGACCTCTGTCCGTGTAAGATCTACGCCGTGACCGGCAGCGACGGCAAGACGACCACAACGTCCGTCATCGCCGAAATGCTGAAGGCAGCGGGCAAGACCGTTCACCTCGGCGGCAATATCGGCCGTCCGCTTCTGCCGGAGATCGAGGAGATCGAGCCGGATCACGTGGCGGTCGTGGAGCTTTCGAGCTTCCAGCTCATTTCCATGCGCAGAAGTCCGGATGTTTCCGTCATCACGAATCTCTCCCCGAACCACCTCGATGTCCACAAGGACATGGACGAGTATGTAAACGCGAAGAAGAATATTTATCTGCATCAGAACGGCTTTTCCCGCACGGTTTTGAACCTCGACAATGCGTTGACGGCCGCCTGTGCAGAGGAAACACGCGGCAATACGCTCCTGTTCTCGAGAAGAGAAAAGACGAACGGCGCATGGTGCAGTGAAAACGGTGAGATCTTCTTTAACGACACTTTTATTCTCCGCGAAGACGAGATCCTTCTGCCCGGCAAGCATAATGTCGAAAACTACCTTGCGGCGATCTCCGCCGTATGGGGTGACGTGCCCGCGGAGACCGTCGTGCACGTTGCAAAGACCTTCGGCGGTGTCGAGCACCGCATGGAGCTTGTCCGTGAGATGGACGGTGTGCGCTGGTACAACGACTCCATTGCGACGAGTCCGTCCCGCGCAATGATCGGCACGCTGTCGCTCTATGACTACAAGATCGTTATGATCGCCGGCGGCGCGGATAAAAATATCCCGTTTGACGAGCTCGGCGAGAAGATCTGTGAGAAGGTCAAGACGCTCATCCTGCTCTCGCCCGAAAAGCCGATCGAAGGCATGAAAGCGCCGGCTGCGGGGAAGATCGCTGAGGCTGTCCGTGCGGCATCCGGTTACCGTGAGGGTGCGCCGGAGATGATCCATGTCCATTCCATGGAGGACGCGGTCGCAGCCGCCCGTGCCCGTGCCGTAAAGGGGGACGTCGTGTCCCTTTGTCCGGCGGCAACCGGCTTTGACATGTTCAAGAGCTTCGCTGAGCGCGGCGATATCTTCCGCGCGATCGTACAGAAGCTGTAAAATTATGTAAATCAATATTTATAATCACGACTACACGCGCACTCGGCGCCTTTCTGCGCAGAATAGATGTAACGCAGATCGTAAAGAGGAAGAAGAAATGAAGAAAAATAAGGGAAAAAACGGAAAGCACAGCTTTCGGAAAAAAGCACAGCCGGTCGGCAGCTTCGCTGAGCTGACCGCGGCTGAGGAGCGCATTCTCCGTGCGCTTCGAAGCGAAGAAATTCACGATTGGGGCGCAAGACGCCTGCTCAGAAAGTCGGGCGTGCAGAACGAGCGTGTCTTTTACGATGCGCTGCACGACCTGAAGAACCGCGGCGCGATCCTCATGGACCGCCAACACAACGTAAAGCTCATTTCGACCTCGGAGGATGTGAAGGCGGAGCTCGTGTCCCTGTCAAAGGGCTTTGGCTTTGCCCGTCCGTGTGACGGCGGTGAGGATATTTTCATCCACGGCAGTGCATTGAAGGGCGCACTCATCGGTGACACGGTTTTAGTCTCCGACATCCGAAACGAGGAACGCGGCCCGTCCGGGCGTGTTCGCCGCATTTTGGAGCACAAGGGCGAGGTGACGACCGGTACCGTCACGAAAGAGGGATATTTCTTTGAGATCATCCCCGATAACGGCATCCGATATAACCTGCGTTTGTCCTCCCGCGACTTAAACGGCGCGAAGGAAGGCGACAAGGTGCTCGTCACGATGGAGCAGGACTACGACGGCGACTGGACTTATGCGCGTATCGACAAGGTCTTCGGCTCCGGACGCAGCGCCAAGGTGTGCGCGGATGCGATCCTCATGCAGTACGGCATACCGCAGAAGTTCTCGCCGGAGGTTCTCGGCTGTGCCGCGGAAGCGGGCAATGCGCCGATCACCGAGGAAGAGATCGAAAGGCGTCTCGACCTTCGAAGCGAGAAGATCTTCACGATCGACGGCAGGGACGCGAAGGACCTTGACGACGCGATTTCCGTCAAGCGCACGCGATACGGCTATATCCTCGGTGTGCACATTGCGGATGTTTCGCACTATGTCCGGGAAAAGACACCCGTCGACGATGAAGCGCTTCTGCGCGGTACATCGGTCTATTTTGCCGACCGTGTCGTACCCATGCTGCCGGAGGTTTTATCAAACGGCGCGTGCTCGTTAAACGCCGGAGAGGATAAGCTGGCGTTTTCCGCGCTGATCCACCTCGACAAAAACGGGCGGATCACAAAATACGATTTCAAAAAGACCGTCATCAATTCCAAGGTGCGCGGCGTGTACAGCGAGGTCAATGCGATCTTCGACGGCAGCGCCGACAAGGCATTGAGGGCGAAATATAAGCCCGTCATGACACAGCTCATGGCGGCAAGGGAGCTTGCGGATATTCTGAAAAAGAATTCCGCAGCCCGCGGCACGATGGAGCTCGACAGCGGCGAATCCCGCTTCGTGCTGGACGAAAACGGCGTGTGCGTTGATATTCTTCCGCGTACGACGGGGGAAGCTGAGCAGCTCATTGAGCAGCTAATGGTCACGGCAAATACCGCCGCGGCAAAATTCTCTTTGGACAAGCAGCTGCCGTTTTTGTACCGCGTACACGGCGAGCCCGACCCGAAGCGTGTCGAAGAGCTCGTGAAGCTCTTAAAGCTCGTCAATATCCCCGCGGCGGAGCTCGAAAGACCGAACCCAAAGACCGAGGATTTTGCGGCGATTCTGGATCGCGTCCGCGGTCTGCCGGAGGAGACCATGGTCTCACAGCGTCTGCTGCGCATGATGGACAAGGCGCGCTACTCCACGGAGGAGACCGGGCATTTCGGTCTGGCGCTTTCGGATTACAGCCATTTTACGTCTCCCATCCGCCGATATCCCGACACGTCCATTCACCGCATTCTGTCCGCCTATGTTTCCGGCATGCCGATCGAGGAAATTCGCCGCAAATATATGGCTTTTGCGGACCTGTCCGCGTCGGAGTCGTCAAAGAACGAGATCCGCGCACAGATGGCGGAGCGTGACGCCGAGGACTGCTACATGGCAGAATACATGGGACAGCACATCGGCGAGCATTTTGAGGGAGTCGTCAGCGGCGTGACCCAGCGCGGCGTATTCGTGCGGCTTCCTAACAGCGTCGAGGGCTTCGTTTCGCTCGACAGCTTCGGCGGCGAATATTTCGTGTATGACGGACTCATTACCCACCGCAGCCGCAAGCGTGTGCTGACGATCGGCACTCCGCTTGCGATCATCGTCGCGTCTTCACACGTGGCGACCGGTAAGGTGGATTTTATCCCCGACCCGGACAGGCTCTGATCCGTCTAAATCCGGCACATGGCGCATACCTTTCATAGGGAAAGGATGTGGCTGTCGGTATGAAAATCATTAAAAGCTTTCTCGGCTCGGCATTTTTCGGGGTCGCGGCGCTCGCCGCGCTTCACCTGCTCCTGCCGTATACAGGGGTGTCGATCCCAATTTGCCGTCTGAGTATAGTCATAGCCGCTCTGCTCGGTGTTCCGGGCGTCACGGCTATGGTCCTGTTTCAATTATTCTGAGGCGAACTTGCCTAAAAAAGAAAGGGTGTATCAAATGATCCTGATCAATGCAAAGGTTATGGACAGCGAATTTTGTCTGAAAAAGGCGGACATCGAGATCCTCGACGGACGCATCGTCCGCTTTGCGGACAAGCTTTCCTACAAGGAGAGCGACCTCGTAGTCGACTGCGAAGGCTACACCATCGTTCCCGGTTTTGTGGATATCCACGTGCACGGCGGCGCCGGTGCGGATACCTGCGACGCAGACGCAGAGGGTCTGCGCAATATGGCAAAGTTCCTTCTGACAAAGGGTGTGACGGCGTTCTGCCCGACCACGATGACGGTTTCTAACGAGGATATCGAAAAGACGCTCAGTGTCGTGCGCGAATGCATGCAGGACGAGGGCTCCAACATTGTCGGCGTCAACATGGAAGGCCCGTTCATTTCCGCAAAGCGCAAGGGTGCACAGGGTGACGAGTTCATTCAGGCACCGAATTTTGAGCTCTTTAAGAAATTCTTCGACGATTACGGCGGTATTATTAAGCTCGTCGATATTGCACCCGAGTGCGACGAGGAAGGGTTCATTGAAAAGGCATCGAAGCTCTGCACGGTTTCCGTTGCGCATACGGCGACGGATTATGCCGGCGCAAAAGCCGCATTCGAAAAGGGCGCGACTCACGCGACCCATCTGTTTAACGCAATGTCCGGTCTGACACACCGCGAGCCCGGTGTTGTCGGCGCTGTTTTTGACACCGAGACCGTCAGCGGCGAGCTCATCTGCGACGGCATCCACATTCACCCGGCGGTCGTTCGCCACGTGTTCGAGGTCATGCCGGAGCGCGTCTGTGTTGTCAGTGACGCGATGCGTCTGAGCGGCATGGGCGACGGCGAGGGTACACTCGGCGTAAACCACGTCACCGTAAAGGACGGTAAGGCAACACTCGCTGACGGCACCATTGCAGGCTCCGTTTCGAATCTCCACGACGAGCTGAAGAATCTCGTCGCATGGGGCATTCCGTTCGAAAAGGCTGTCCGCGCGATGACCTTAAATCCGGCAAAGCAGATCGGCATGGCGGACGAGATCGGCAGCCTCGCTGTCGGTAAGCGTGCGGATCTTGTCGTGATGGACGAAAATCTGGAGATCGTCGCCGTATACCACTGATTTAGTTTTTTGAGTTTTCAATAAAGGAAGGATCAAGATGTTCTGTACCCAGTGCGGAAGACAGCTTCCGAAGGACGGCACACCGTGCGTCTGCGGCAGCGGTCAGACAGAAAAGTTTACAGTTGAACCTCATATCCCGGTCATGCCGGAATTTGAGCCGGAGACATATTATGCGCCGTCCCATGCCTTGCAGCCAAATCCGCTGACCGAGGCGATCCGCTCAGTGGGCACGTCTCCCGTGTTCCTGATCGCGGCAATATTCATGTCCCTGCAGCTTCTGCTGTCCGTGGTTTTGCTGTTTGTCCCGATGGACTACTATGCGATCTTTTCATCGGTCGTACCCGTGCTCGATTCGATCGTGCCGGGTATGGGCAGTGAATTTATGCGCGAGATGGAGGCTGCCGTCGGAAACCCGTATGCGGCCCAGCTCGAGGGCGCATTTGCGGGGCTCTTGGGCCTCACTGTCCCGGCGCTGACAACGGCGTCGTTCTGGATGATCTTTGCGTCCGCAAAGAAGCCGTACGGCCCGAAAACAGCCGGCCTCACCGTTTTGCAGGTGCTGCAGATCATCAGCGCGGTGTCCTGCGGAATAGGTGCATTGGGTGCTGTTTTCCTCGTCGTCGTGCTTGCGGCACTTCTGCCGATGCTGATCGAAGAGCTCAGCTATTACGGCCTTACGGTCACAGGGAATATCTCCGGTGCGATCACTGCCGTTGCGGTCGTGCTCATCGTGCTGATCGTCCTTGCCGTGACCTTCGGTCTGCTCTTCACCATAAAATCGCTGAATTCCGTTGTTCGCACAAAGAGAGCACTTCGCACGGGCAGTGTACATAAGGGCGCTTCCCGCTTCGTTATGGTATGCTGCTTTGTGACGGCGGCCATGAATTTAATGAATGTTTACGGCACGGTGCAGACCCTCGGCGTACTGTACGGTGTCAGCGGTGTCCTTGCCGCCATGGCAAATCTGTTCCTGGCGCTGACGATCATTCGCTATAATAAGGCGATAAAGCCCTTCAAAACGCCGAAGCATGCAGGACCCGCGCAGCAAAATGATCTGCCGTACGGAGAAAATTGATTCTGCCTCTGTCTGAAAGGATGTGAAAAGTATGCGCTTACTGAACGGTATCCGCCTGCCCGCCTGTGAAGTATATACTCCATGCAGAGCCTGAACGGAGCTGTATGGAGGCTCGTTTCCCGTTCAACGGCTTTGCATTTTCGGTTATACTGAATTTTGTGAGGCTGAAAGAAAATGAAAACCACAGTAAAAGAACTGAAGAACTTTATTCTGCTTTGGAGCACGCAGTCCCTGTCTCAGTTTGGCAGTGCGATGACGAATTTTGCGCTTGTCATTTTTCTCTATGAGAAGACGGGTTCTGCGCTGCAGACGGCTCTTTTGAGCATTTGCTCCTATGCGCCGTATGTGCTCATGAGTATTTTTGCGGGAGCGCTCAGTGACCGATGGGACAAACGGAGAACGATGCTCACGTGCGACGTGATCGCCGCACTGTGCACCGTCAGCGTGTTTGTGCTGATCCGTACGGATACGCTCGTGCCGTGGCACATGTATGTGCTGAACGCCGTGAACGGACTGATGAACACGGTGCAGCAGCCTGCGAGCGACGTTTCCATGTCGCTGATCATTCCGGAAAAGCATTACCAGAGGACAAGCGGACTTCGCTCGTTTTCGAATTCCCTTGTGACGATCCTGACACCGGTCACGGCGACGGTCGTTCTGTCCTTTTTCGGGATCGGCGCCGTTATTCTGATTGATCTTGTCACGTTCCTTGCGGCTTTTGTCGTGCTTCTCTTTTTCATCCGCATTCCGGACGCAAACAGAGAGACGGCAAAAAAAGAGCCGCTTTTGGAAGCGGCAAAGGGCGGACTTCGCTATCTCAATGAAAACAGGCTCGTTCTGACGCTCATCCTGTTTTTGGCGGGCATCAACCTCGTGGCGTCCGCGTATAATGCGACGCTCCCGGCGAAGATCCTGCCGAGATCTAACGGCGGGGAGATCGTGCTCGGCACGGTGCAGTCCTGTGCCGGTCTCGCGACACTTGCAGGCAGTGTGTTCGTCACGCTGATGCCTGCGCCGAAAAACCGCATCCGCGTAATTTTTCTGACGCTGCTTCTTTCCATGGGTATAGAAAACTTTATGCTTGCGTTTTGCCACACACCGGTCATGTGGTGTATGGCACAGGTTATCGGCTGGCTGCCGATCCCGCTGATGAACGCAAATCTGGACGTTGTCCTGCGTACGGGCATCCCGATCGAAATGCAGGGGCGTGTTTTCTCCTGCCGCAATACGCTGCAGTTCTTCACGATCCCGATCGGTTATTTCCTCGGTGGATTTCTGACGGACAATGTCTTCGAGCCGCTCCTGCTGCGGCAGAGCGCCGAAAGCCTTTTGGTGCGGCTTTTCGAGAGCGGAAAGGGCGCGGGTGCGTCCATGATGCTCTTCATACTCGGTCTTACCGGCGTTTCGGTGTGCCTTGTTTTCCGGTACGTCCTGCGCAAGGAGATCAGAAGCAAATAAAGATAAAAAAAGACCTCCGGTTTTCGCCGGAGGTCAAATTTTTGTTAAAGAAGTGTGATGCCGTTTTCGGCACAGACGCGGCGGGTCTCGTCATCCCAGAGGGATGCCTGCACTTCGCCGATGTGGATCTTGCCGAGCAGCAGCATGCAGAGACGGCTCTGTCCGATACCGCCGCCGATGGTCAGCGGCAGTCGGCCTTCGAGCAGCATCTTGTGGAACGGAAGCGCGGCGCGGTGCTCGCAGTTCGAGAGCTTCAGCTGCTCTGCGAGGGAATTTTCGTCCACGCGAATGCCCATACTGCTGATCTCGAGTGCCATGCCGAGCCCGTCGTGCCACATGAGCAGGTCGCCGTTCAATGCCCAGTCGTCGTAGTCGGGCGCTCTGCCGTCGTGACTGATTCCGGATTTCAGCTTGTCGTCTATCTGCATCACGAACGTGGTGGGATGTTCTTTAGTGAACTCGTATTCGCGCTGTTTGGGCGTAAGATCCG
>JAGAOD010000049.1 GCA_017623855.1 Clostridia bacterium | reverse complement strand
CCCACCGCCGCATGGACGGAGGATGTGACGATCACTACCGCCAAGGACGGCAAGACCTACACCGTGCCTGCCGATTCCACCGTTTTGGATGCGGCGCTTCAGATCTTCGCGGGCACCTCCGATAAGTTCATGATGGGCGACAGCGATGCGCCCCAAGGCTTGCGCTATACGGACGTGGGCGGTTATGCCTTCTTCGCCGTGGATTATCTCTACGTTACCTCTGCATCGATGGAATGGCTGGACAAGGAATTGACGAGACTGGAGGAAAAGGATCCTTCCAAGCCCATCATTGTAACCTCCCACATGCCCTCCAATGTAAAAACTGCCGTTTTCGCCCTCACCGAGGTGCTGGATAAGCATCAAAATGTGGTGTATTTCAGCGGTCACACCCACGTGCCCATGCAAAATGCTTCCGCCTTTGCTCAGCGAGAAGGCTTCACGGAGATCGTTCTCGGCCCCGGCAACCACGGCAATTACGGCGTTTCCGGCAGTGGCACGGCTTACAATAACTACAACATGAAGCAAAGCGTGATCGTCGAGGTGGATGCAAACGGCAACACTCGCGTAACCGCTCTGGATATGTCCTTTGAAGCGGATGCGGACGGAAATCAGATCACCTCCCAGGTGGGCTCTGCCGTGGCGGAAAAGCCCTTGGTGATCCGTGAGGCATATCTCACCCGTCCCACAGAAACCGAGCGTATCCGCGTTGCTTACGATAGCGTGGTGACAAGCACCTCTTCTCCCCTTTACGTAGCGCCCTCCTTTGATGAGGAAACGGAGCTTTTCGCGACGAACGCTACCGAAACGGGCGTAACCCTCACCTTTGAGAAGGCCTATGCCACCAACCTGATCAAGTATTATGCCATCACGGTAACGGACAGTGAGGGGAACGTGGTTTTGGTGAACGATCCCTTGAAGAACGCTTCCGCCGAGACCTTGAATATCGCTTCCCGCTACATCGTTTACGGTCTCTATGAGAATTATCCCGAAACCTTCACGTATCAGCTGAAGACGGGCTATACCACCGAGGACGTGACGGACGAAAACGGCGAGGTGACCGACACCGTTACCACCTACACCTTCGTTGCGGGCGAGACCTATACCGTTTCTCTCGTTGCCTACGACGATCTCGGTATGGCAACGGAGGCTATCACCGCAACCTTCACGGTGGCGGAATAACCCCCTTATCAAAAGCAAAAGGACGAGAATTTTCTCGTCCCTTTGTTGTGAGTGCTCCTGCAAGTCGCGGCATCCCCGAAGGGATTTGGAAAATCATTCACAGCCGGTGCTTTTTTCGGCACGGTATGCCGCAGGGGGCACGCCTGTGGCCTTTTTGAAGGCACTGCTGAAATACTCGGGGGAGGCATAGCCCAGGTTTTCGCCGATCTCCCAAACGGAAAGATAACCGTTTGCAAGCACCTGCTCTTCATCGCGGGCGGTGTCGGTCTCGCGCCGCTGCGCTCCGTCATCAACTACTGCCGCCGCTACAGAGACCGCTACGGCAGGATCGACATCGTCTGCGGCTCTAAAAGCCGTGCCGATCTTTTGGATTATGACGAGATCGTAAACGAATGGGCGAAGGACGACAATGTGCACGTGCACCTCACGGTCGACCGCGCCGAAGACGGCTGGGACGGGCATGTCGGCTTTGTCCCGGCGTATGTGAAGGAATTGGGCTTTGACAATGACCGTGTCGCCGTCCTCTGCGGCCCGCCGGTCATGATCAAATTCACCTTAAATGAGCTTTTGGCACTCGGCTTTTCGAAGGAGCAGGTCTATACGACCCTGGAGCTTCGCATGAAGTGCGGCGTCGGCAAATGCGGCAGATGCAATGTCGGCGCAAAATACGTCTGCAAGGACGGGCCCGTCTTCCGTCTCGACGAGCTCGAAACGCTCCCGGACGAATATTAAAGGAAGGAAAGTGAATACCACGGAAAACACAGTGAATATCTTCCTTTTCGGCAAGAAATACGAAGTGCCGGAAAATCTGACGGTCATGACCGCCATGGAATATGCGGGCTATAAGCTCGTGCGCGGCTGCGGCTGCCGAAACGGCTTCTGCGGCGCATGCGCGACCGTGTACCGCATCAAGGGCGACAGCACCCTCTACACCTGTTTGGCCTGTCAGACGACCGTTAAAAATAATATGTACATCGCGGCGCTCCCGTTCTTCCCGCTCCAAAAGCAGGTCTATGACATCGAAAAGGTGAGCGCGAGCGCATCCGTTATGATGCAGCTCTATCCCGAAATTTACGCCTGCGTCGGCTGTAATGCCTGCACAAAATCGTGCACGCAGGGCCTTGACGTCATGCAGTACATCGCGTACGCCCAGCGCGGCGATTTCAAAGCCTGCGCAGAAAGCTCGTTCGACTGCGTCATGTGCGGCGTCTGCTCGTCGAGATGCCCCGCCGGGATCTCCCACCCGCAGGTCGCGATGCTCGCGCGGCGCATCAACGGAAAATATTTGGCCCCCGGCTCGGGTCATCTCGAAGACCGCGTCCGGGAAATCGAGAACGGCGACTTTCAGGAGCTTCTCGAAGCGCTGATGCAAAAGCCGCTCGACGAGCTTAAAGAGCTCTACAACACGCGCGAGATCGAACAGTAAGGAGGGCTTTAGCATGTATTTTGAAAAATATGAAGCCTCCCTCAAGGCGGTCGCCGCAAAGCGCCGTGAAAACGCCGCGCTCGAGCCGCGGCGCATGACGGCCGAGGAGAAGGAAAATTTACTCAAAACAT
>JAGAOD010000048.1 GCA_017623855.1 Clostridia bacterium | reverse complement strand
TGGTGCCTCCGATCGGAATCGAACCAATGACACGGGGATTTTCAGTCCCCTGCTCTACCAACTGAGCTACAGAGGCAAATGTGGCGACCCGGAACGGGCTCGAACCGTCGACCTCCAGCGTGACAGGCTGGCGTTCTAACCAACTGAACTACCGGGCCACATGGTGGGGACAATAGGACTCGAACCTATGACCCCCTGCTTGTAAGGCAGGTGCTCTAACCAGCTGAGCTATACCCCCATAAACACAATCGCTTTGAGTTTTTCGAGCTGTCTCTCAGCGACGTGTTATATAATACTACACGGAACTTAAAAAGTCAATACCTTTTTTGAAGTTTTTTTTAAAAAATTTACTCAACCAATGCCGCACGTTTTTCACGTACCGCATCCGCGAGCGCCTTGAGCTCCTCTGCCGTAAAGTAATATTTCTTGCTGCAATACGGACACACCGCTTCTGCTCTGCCGTCGGAAGTCGGGAGTGTTTCGATCTCTTCCGGCTCCAAGGTGGACAGTGCATTGTAGTACTTTTCCTTACTGCAGTTACATGCATAATGTATGGGCATTTCATCCAGCACTTCGACCTCGAAGCCGTCAAGTGCCGTTCTGCACATATCCTCAACGGACATACCCTTAGCCAGCATAGTCGTGACCGGCTCAAGCTTAGCGATATTCGCTTCCAGCTTTTCAATGTCCTCAGGCATAGCACCCGGCAGCACCTGGATCAGGAGACCGCCTGCAAGCATGACCTTTCCGTTTTCGGAATCGACCAAAACACCGAGCGCACACGCCGTCGGGATCTGCTCGCTCGTTGCGTAATAATTCGTGATATCTTCAGCGATCTCACCGCTTACAAGCTCGACCTGTCCCATATACGGTTCACCGGTACCGTAGTTGCGGATAACACCGAGACGTCCCGTAGTTCCGACCGCAGCACTGACGTCCAGCTTGCCGTTCGGTTTTCTCGGCACTTCGACTTCGGGGTTATCGACACAGCCGCGCACATTACCGCGGCTGTCGGAAATCGCCGTAAGCGTGCCGAGCGGACCGCCTCCGTTCACGCGGAGCGTAAGCGTCGCATTTGCCTGCTTGAGCATAGCGCCCATAACGGATACGCCGGTAAGCAGTCTGCCCAAAGCAGCAGAAGCCGTCGGGCTCAAGCTATGCAGCTTCTGTGCGGTATATACTGTGTCACTTGTATCGATCGCCGACGCCATCAGTGCGCCTTCAGACGTGATACAGCGAATAATTCTGTCCAATTGTAAACTTCCTTTCGTTGAGGGCTCAGCCCTCAAATATACCGTTTTGCGAGTTTGTAATGTGTGCCGCGATCACCAGACGCTGTTCTGTTTCCTTCGGTGCTTCGAAAGACATATCACCGTAAATACGAACATCATCAAATCCGGCTTTCCGGAGCATTTCCGTGATCTCTTCCGGGCTGTATACCTGTTCGGAGAACCGCTCGCTGCTGCGCGTATACGTCTTCCCCTGCTTTTCAAAGAAATCAAGCGAGATCGCAACGCTTCCGTCCTGCGGATCATATGTGTTCTGCCATACGCAGTAAATGTCCGCGAGATCATATACAAATGTGTTGCTGCCAAGCACATGCTCATGCTTATAGGGCGTGTTCACATCGAAAACAAACCAGCTGTCATCATTCATAAAGAACGCAACGCGCTTAAACGTTTCCAAAACCTGCTCGGCACCGGGCAGGTGGTTGATACTGTCCAACGAACAAAATACCGTATCCACCGTACCGTAAAGATCAAGGCTCTGCATTTTTTGGTAGAGGAACAGCACATCCGCATCCATGTCGTACGCCTTATCCTTTGCTTCGGACAGCATGGAAACGGAACCGTCCACACCGTATACATCAAATCCAAGCTTATGAAGCTCGAGCGTGAGGCTGCCGGTACCGCAGGCCAGATCCAATGTCAGTCCGGGCTCATGTCCGAGATTTTTAAGCAGCGCCGCAAGATAAGCCGCTCTCCCTGCGTAATCGACATTTGCCGTCAGCGCATCGTAATATCTGGCAAATACATCATATCCAGCCATAATTATTTCTTATCCTTATCCTTTTCCATCCGCCAGAGTCTGTCGAAAATCAAAGCGTATCCGTCGCTGCCGTAATTTAAGGAGCGGTTAACACGGCTGATCGTCGCGGTGGACGCACCGGTCGCTGCAACGATCTCACTGTAAACCTGTCTTGCATTCAGCATTTTGGCGACAGTGATACGCTGTGCCATAGCCTTCAGCTCCGGAACCGTGCAGAGATCTTCAAAGAATTTATAACATTCCTCACGATCCTTCAGCATCAGAATGGAATCAAACAGGAAATCCACATTTTCATCGTGTAATTTTGTATTCATAACCGTACCTCTTTTCCGCTTAGCAGTTTAATACTTCTTTATTTTACCATGACAAAGCGTAAAAGTAAACCCTATATTTCAGACAAACCGCCTCAGATATCGTTGCGGATCAGATCTACGTAGGTCTCGCCCTTGATCACAACGCGTGATTTGCCTTCAGAGACCATAACACACGCAGGACGCGGATTACGGTTATAATTCGACGCCATCGAGTAATTATAGGCACCCGTGGAAAGAACCGCCAGCGTATCGCCGACCTGCGGTGTCTGGATCTTTGTGCCGACCTGGATCAAATCGCCGCTTTCGCAGCACTTTCCGGCGATCGTTGCACGAAATTTCGCAGGCTCGGATGCGCGGTTTGCGATCAGGCAGGTGTAATCGGACTGATACAATGCATAGCGCGGATTTTCAAACATACCGCCGTCAACGGCAACGTAAGTTCTGACACCCGGGATCGTCTTGATATCGCCAACCGTGTAAAGCGTAATGCCGGCTTCACCGACAATGGAACGACCGGGCTCGATATAGATGCGCGGGATCTGCAGGCCGTATTCGGCGCAGGATGCATGGACCGCCGCGGAAACGTCGCTCATATAATTTTCATACGGAACCGCCGCGTCCGCATTCTTATACTTGATACCGAAGCCGCCGCCGAGATTCAGATGATGCAGCTTCTTGCCGAGCTCCTTGTAGATCTGGTGGTAGAACTTCAGCATGACCTGTGCGGCGAGCACAAACGGGGACTTGTCGAAGATCTGCGAGCCTATATGGCAGTGCAGACCGATCAGATCCACCTGCTCGGACAGAACCGCTTCACGAACCGCCTCAAAAGCCTCCCCCGTTTCGAGTGCAAAGCCGAACTTGGAGTCGATCTGACCCGTGCGGATAAACTCGTGCGTGTGCGCATCGATACCGGGCTTGATGCGCATGGAGATCGACACCACGACGCCCTTTCGCTCAGCGATCTTCTCAATGCGGCGCAGCTCGGAAATATTATCCACAACGAGATCGCCCACACCGCTCTCGATCGCATATTCAAGCTCCTGAACGGATTTGTTGTTTCCCTGAAAATGGATGCGTTTTGCGTCCACACCGGCTGCGAGAGCCGTATACAGCTCACCGCCGGAAACGACCTCCAGCTCAAGGCCTTCGCTCGTTACGATACGACAGATCTCCTTGCACGAAAATGCCTTGCTCGCATAGATCGGTGCACCGTGTCCGTCATAATACTTGTCAAAGGACGATTTATATCTGCGGCAGGTATCGCGGATCTTGTCCTCGCTCATGACATAGAGCGCTGTGCCGTATTCTTTTGCAAGCTCTACCGTATCACACCCGCTGATAGTCAGGTGTCCTTTTTCATTCACACCAAGGCAATCGGATACAAACATATTACCTCATTCCCTTCTAAGCTCAAAACAGTAATTATTCCCCACTGCCCTCAACGGCTGCGGTGATCCGCTCCTTCAGCACATCCAGACCGAAGCCGTTCTGCGAAGAAAACGGGATAAACTCGATCTCATGCTCATCAAAGAGCTCCTGAAAATACGCGCTCTGCTGATTGAACTGCGTCTTGTTCAGCTTATCGCTCTTTGTGCAGACGACCAAAAACGGAAGCTCGCGTTCGATCAGGAAATTGATCATGTCGAAATCATCCGCCGTCGGCTCATGGCGCATGTCAAGGATCTGAATGACCAGCGCGATCTTTCTGCCGGCATCAAAATAGCCCTGCATGAGCTTTGCCCATCTGTTCTTCTCATTCTGAGAGACCTTTGCATAGCCGTAGCCGGGAAGATCTACGAGACGGCAGGACGGCAGACGGAAGAAATTGATCGTAGCCGTCTTGCCCGGTGTGGCACTGACACGGGCGAGTGCTTTTCTATTGATCAGCTTGTTGATCAGAGAAGATTTTCCTACATTGGATTTGCCGGAAAAAACGATCTCCGGCAGATCCGAACGCGAAAGCTGATCCGCGCGGCCAAACGCCGCTTCAAATGTTACAGCTTGAAAATTCATATCATTCACCTATACGGACAGGACCACAGGTCACTGTCTCAGCGCAGATGCCGCACATTGCGTGTCGGGGATCCGCTTATTCTCAGCCGAAGGCTCCTGCATTTCCAAAAGCGCAGGGATCGCCGTCGGCAATACCTCATCAATTTTCCGCACCGGAATAAACTCCACATTATCCTTAACGACCTGATCTACTTCGGCAAGATCCGCAATGTTTCCGTGCGGGATCAGTACGGTCTTAATGCCGTTTCTGTACGCTGCCATAGACTTTTCGAGCAGACCGCAGATAGGCAGCACGCGTCCCTGCAGTGTGATCTCACCGGTCATCGCGATCGTATGTAGGATCGGCTTTTTGAGAAGCGCGGATGTGATCGCCGTCGCCATGGCGATACCGGCGGACGGACCGTCCTTCGGCACCGCGCCCTCGGGCGCATGAATGTGGATATCTTTATTTGTATAGAAGGTCGGATCGATACCGAGTGTTTTCGCGCGCGAACGGATGCAGGTCAACGCCGCATTTGCGGACTCCTTCATCACGTCGCCGAGAGAACCGGTCAGCTGGATCTTGCCCGTGCCGTCCATAACGGCGACCTCGATCGGCAGCAGTTCACCGCCGACGCTTGTCCACGCAAGTCCGTTGACGAGACCAATCTCGTCGACCTTATCGGTATTTTCCTTCGTAAACTTCTTCGGTCCGAGCAGCTCCTCAAGATTTGTCGTCTTTACAGAGTATGTCTTAAAGTTCTCCTCTGTGACGATCTTTCTTGCCACCTTACGGCAAATGCTGCCGATCGTGCGTTCAAGCGTACGGACGCCCGCCTCACGCGTGTAGTTTTCAATGATCGCATGCAGCGCCGTCGGGTTGAACTTGAGCTGCGACGCCTTGATCCCGTGCTTTTTGAGCTGCTTCGGGATCAGATACTTCGTCGCGATATGATACTTCTCGTCATGCGTATAGCTGCCGAGTTGGATCACGTCCATACGGTCATACAGCGGCCCGGGGATCGCAGAAGCATCGTTTGCCGTTGTGATAAAGAGCACACGGCTCAGATCAAACGGCAGGTCGATATAATGATCGTGGAAAGCGCTGTTCTGCTCCGGGTCCAAAACCTCCAAGAGAGACGCGGACGGATCGCCCTTGAAGCTCTGACCGAGCTTGTCGATCTCATCGAGCAGAATAAGCGGGTTATTGACGCCGGACTGCTTGACGGCAGCCATAATGCGGCCGGGCATGGAACCGACATACGTTTTTCTGTGACCCATGATGTCAGCCTCATCACGAACACCGCCCAGCGACACGCGGACGTACTTTCTGCCCGTTGCCTCCGCAATGGAGCGTGCGATCGAGGTCTTACCGACGCCCGGAGGGCCTACGAGACAGATGATCTGACCCGTTGCCCGGTCTGAAAGCTTTCTGACGGCAAGGATCTCCAGAAAACGATCCTTTACCTTCTGCATACCGTAATGATCACGGTCAAGGATCCTCTGTGCTTTTGCGATATCCAGCTTCTCCGTCGACGATGTATTCCACGGCAGCTCGAGACAGGTCTCAAGATAGACTCGCATAACGGAGCCCTCATGGGAGCCGTACGGCATCTTCGCGAGCCGGTCACAATCCTTCAACAGCTTTTCCTTCGCGGATTCCGGCATATTCAGCGATTGGATCTTCTCACGCATTCTGTCGGACTCTTCCTGCGGGTCCTCTTCCCCGAGCTCGTTTGCGATCACACGCATCTGCTCCCGGAGCATATAATTGCGCTGATTTTCATCCATCTGCTCCTGTGCCTTCTGCGTGATCTCACGCTCCAGCGTCAGAACACGGATCTCATCCGTCAGAATGGCATTCAGCTTCATCAAACGGCGAACCGGATGCAGCTCGTCCAGAACGACCTGCTTCTGTTCAAAATCAACACCGATATTCGATGCAATAAAATCCGCCAGCTTTCCGCAATCCTTCTGCTGCATGACACTCAAAAGAATGTCCGGCGGCACCTGACGGAACCAGCGAATGTATTCTTCAAATTTCTCCTGCGCAATGCGGTTCAATGCCTCTGTCTTCACAGACTCACGGAAGGCGGGCTCGACGCAGGGTTCGATCGAACCGACAAGATACGGTTCACTCTGTATAACGGACATGATCTCAGCACGGCTGAGACCCTCCACATGCACCTTGATCCCTTCTTCGGAAGTATGTACGACCTGTCTGACCTTCGCGATCACACCGATCTTATACAGATCTTCGGCAACAGGCTCACTCTCGGAAAGATCGGTCTGTGTTACGATAAACAGCAGCCGGTCTGTTTCGAGTGCCTGTTTCACGGCAAGGATGGACTTTTTCCTGCCTACATCAAACTGTAAGATCACACCCGGAAAAACCACCAATCCCCGTACAGCCAGCACGGGCATGGTTCTTGCATTCGGGCTTTCGATATGCTTACTCATATAAAACTCCTTCGCTTTTGCGGGATTTTCCCGATATCAAGATAAGGCTGCACAGCAAAAAGAAGCTGCGCAGCCTGTATGATGATTCTCTTAAGATACGGAATCCTTGCGAGCGCGCCGTTTGGGCTGCGTCATTTTGATCTTGACCGGAATACGTTCCGGATTGCGCTGAAGCTCGGGTGCTTCACCGTTCAGAACGGTTTCTTCCGTGATCGTGACCTTTTCGATCGTATGATCACCGGGTACTTCAAACATCAGCTTCGTCAGTACACCTTCAAGAATGGAGCGCAGACCGCGGGCACCGGTTTTTCTTTCGATCGTCTTTTCGGCGATTGCATCCAGTGCTGCGGGAGTAAACTCCAAAAGGACCTGATCAAGCTCAAACAATTTCTTATACTGGCTTGTCAGACAGTTCTTCGGCTCGGTCAAAATAC
>JAGAOD010000047.1 GCA_017623855.1 Clostridia bacterium | reverse complement strand
TCGATGATGCGTCCGTGGTCAAGATCCATGATGACGTCGGAGTTCATGACGGTGGAGAGGCGGTGCGCGATGACGAAAACGGTTCTGCCGTGCATCAGTGCGTCCATGCCGCTCTGTACGATCGCCTCGGTACGGGTATCGATCGAGGAGGTCGCTTCGTCGAGGATCATAACGGGCGGGTCCGCAACGGCTGCGCGTGCGATGGAGATCAGCTGGCGCTGGCCCTGCGACAGGCCGCTGCCGTCGCCCTCGAGGACGGTGTCATAGCCGTTCGGGAGCATGCGGATGAAGCCGTCGGCATTGGCGAGCTTTGCGGCTGCGATGCATTCCTCGTCGGTTGCGTCGAGCTTGCCGTAGCGGATGTTCTCCATAACGGTGCCGGTGAACAGGTTGACGTCCTGCAGAACAACACCGAGGGAGCGGCGGAGATCCGGCTTCTTGATCTTGTTGATGTTGATGCCGTCATAACGGATCTTGCCGTCCGCGATATCGTAGAAACGGTTGATGAGGTTCGTGATGGTGGTCTTGCCCGCGCCGGTCGCGCCGACGAAAGCGATCTTCTGACCCGGTCTTGCGTACAGGGAGATGTCCTGCAGGACGATCTTCTCCGGTACATAGCCGAAGTCAACTTCGTTGAGGGTAATGTCGCCCTTGAGCTCGGTGTAGGTCAGTGTGCCGTCGCCGTGCGGGTGCTTCCACGCCCACATGCCGGTGTGCTCCTTGGCTTCCACGATCTCACCGTTTTCATCGCGCTTTGCGTTGACGAGTGTGACGTAGCCGTGATCCTCCTCGCTCGGCTCATCGAGGAGAGCGAAGATACGGGATGCACCTGCCATTGCCATAACGATGGAGGAGATCTGCTGTGTGACCTGGCTGATCGGCATGACGAAGCTTCTCGAAAGCTGCAGGAACGATGCGATCGCACCGAGTGTCATAACGCCGACGCCGGTGATCGTGAGGTTCGGCAGACCCGCAAGTGCGAGCAGACCGCCGAGGATCGCGATCGCGACATACAGGAAGTAGCCGAGTGCGTTGTTGACCGGGCCGAGGATATTTGCGAACTTATTTGCCTCGGATGCGTTGTGGAACAGCTCGTCGTTGCGTGCGTCGAACTCATCCTTGGACTTTTCCTCGTGGCAGAAGACCTTGACGACCTTCTGACCGGAGATCATTTCCTCGATGTAGCCGTTCACGCTGCCGAGAGAGGACTGCTGACGGACGAAGAAGTGACCGCTCTTTGCAGTGAGCTTTCCGGTGACCTTAAACAGGAAGAAGAGGAAAACGATGATGAACAGTGTCAGCCATACGCTGAGTGCCAGCATGGAGAAGAAGACGGAAACGACGGTGAAAATGGAGGAGACGACGTGCGGCAGGCTCATGCCGATCATCATACGCAGTGTATCGACGTCGTTTGTGTAATGGCTCATGATGTTGCCGTGCGTGTGCTGATCGAAATACTTGATCGGCAGGGGCTGCATGTACGCAAACATTTCGTCACGGATGTTCTTCAGTGTGCTCTGCGCGACCTTTGCCATGATGCGGCTCTGGAACATGGCGGCAAGTGCGCCGACCATGTAGATGACCGCCATGGTGGCGAGCGCTGCGAACAGGCCGCCGAACGTCGGCTCCGCTTCAAGGAGCAGCGGCGCGATGTGGTCGTCGATCAGAACGCGCAGGAAGAGGGAGGACTGTACGCTCGCAAAGGCGCTGACGCCGATGCAGACGAGTACGAGCAAAAGGTGGAGACGGAAGGGCTTTAAGTAGGTCAGAAGACGGAGCAGAGTCTTCTTGTCGAGCATTTTCATGCTGTCCTTGAGAGAGAGTCTCGGGCCGCCGGGACCTCTGCCGCCTCTGCCGCCCGCTGCCTTCATCAGCTCCTTCGGGTCAGCCTTCAGGTCTTTTTTGCCGCCGGGACCGCCGGGGAAGGGACCGCCGGGCATCGGACCGCCGGGCTTACCGGGACCGCCGGGCATGGGGCCGTTTTTCGGCATGTTCTTCGGTTCTGCCATGATCACTCGTCTCCTTTCGTCTGGGATTCAAAGACCTCGCGATAGATGTCGCTTGTCTTGATGAGCTCATCGTGTGTGCCGCATGCCATGATCTTGCCGTCGTCGAGGACGATGATCATATCGGACTCCTGAACGGAGGCAATGCGCTGTGCGATGATGATCTTTGTGGTGTTCGGGATCTCCGTCGCGAAGGCTTCGCGGATCAGCGCGTCGGTACGGGTGTCGACCGCACTGGTGGAGTCGTCGAGAATGAGGATCTTCGGCTTTTTGAGGAGTGCGCGTGCGATGCACAGACGCTGCTTCTGACCACCGGAGACGTTCGTGCCGCCCTGCTCGATATATGTATCATAGCCGTCGGGGAACGCGGAGATGAATTCGTCGGCCTGTGCAAGCTTACAGGCGTGGATCATTTCCTCATCCGTTGCGTTCTCGTTGCCCCAGCGCAGGTTGTCCTTGATGGTGCCGGAGAACAGGACGTTCTTCTGTAGAACGACGGAGACCTCCTCGCGCAGTGCGTCGAGGTCATATGCGCGAACGTCGGTACCGCCGACCTTCACGCAGCCCTGCTGTACGTCGTAAAGGCGCGGGATGAGCTGAACAAGGCTCGATTTCGAAGAACCGGTGCCGCCGATGATGCCGATGGTCGCGCCGGAGGGAATGTGTAGATTGATGTTGTCGAGAACAGGCTTGCCGGCCTTCTTGTGGTAGCTGAACTGGACGTTCTCAAAGTCGATGCTGCCGTCCTTGACCTCGGTCTGAGCATTTTCGGGGGAGAGGATGTCGGACTGCTCGTCGAGGATCTCGACGATACGTTTGCCGGCGGCTCTCGACATAGTCAGCATGACGAAGATCATGGAAAGACCCATGAGGCTGCCGAGGATCTGCCCGGAGTAGGAAATAAGGCTCAGAAGCTCGCCGGTGGAAAGGCCGAGTGCCGCGTCGCCGCCGCAGGCGACGATCGCGCGTGCGCCAAACCAGGACAGGAGCAGTGTTGTGCCGTACATGCAGATCTGCATCAGCGGGCCGTTCCATGCGAGGTTATATTCCGCACGGATGAAATCGTTTGCGATCTCTGCGGAAGCCGTGGTAAACTTCTTCTCCTCGAAGTCCTCACGGACGAAGGACTTGACAACGCGGACGCCGTGCAGGTTTTCCTGTACGACATTGTTCAGGCGGTCCGTCTTCTTAAAGACACGCTCAAAGATCGGATGCGTCTTGCGCATGATGAGCATCAGGCCCGCAACGAGGATCGGGATAAAGGCGATAAAGATCAGAGAGAGCTTTTTGTCAATGGAGAATGCCGCGATAAACGCGAAAACAGACATCAGCGGGCTGCGGATCGCCATACGGATGATCATCTGATAGGTGTTCTGCAGGTGGCTTACGTCCGCTGTCAGACGGGTGATGATACTTGCGGTGGAGAACTTGTCGATGTTCGAGAACGAGAAGGTCTGCACCTTGTGGAACATGTCGTGACGCAGATTTCGCGCAAAGCCGGTGGATGCCACGGCTGCAAAGCGGCCGGAGACAACGCCGAACACGAGCTGTCCGAGCGCCGCGAGTGCAAGGAAAATGCCCATCTTGATGATCATGCCCATGTTGCCGGCGTCAATGCCGAGGTCGATCATGTTTGCCATGATGAGAGGTATGACGACCTCCATAACGACCTCACCGGTGATGGTGACCATAGCAAGAATGGAATTCCATTTCTGATCGCGAATGCTCTTCATGAGTTTTTTGACCAAGGGAAATCCCTCCTTTAATGTTATCAGTTCTTTTCGATTTCGTTGTTCAGGTTTTCCTTCATGCGGTTCAGATAGCCTAAGACCGTCTGGATCTCGTTTGCAGTGAAGCCCTTGAGGAGTGCGCTTTCGTAAGCGGTGCGATCCTCCCGAATGGTTTCAAGCAGCGCTTCGGCCTTCGGTGTGAGTGTCAGGCGGCGAAGCCTTGCGTCGGTGTCGCCTGCGTGACGCTGCACAAAGCCGCGCCGCACCAGAAGATCCACCGTTTTCGAGGCGGAGGAGCGGGAAATCCCGAAATGCTTCTCCACGTCGCGCAGGTAGACCGGATGACCGCCGCTGGCTGCAATGAAATGCAGGACCCACGGGCCGGTGCCGAGCAGCTCGTCATTCTCCTTTTTGTGGGAGAATTTGTCGAGATACCGCCGTGTGGTGTGGTTCAGCACATGCAGAGCATGAACGACCTGATTCTGTGACATGCAGATTCCATCCTTTCTGTGTTTTTACAGAGCTTTTGAAATGTGCCGAGGAGAACAATCATACGCTTAACTGTTTCCCATGGCTCATATTATAGTACTTCTCTTTTCAAATGTCAACAGGTTATGAAGAAGACATAAAAAGTTTGCGAAATTTCGAAGCGAAGGATCCCAGGCCTGTCAATGAACCCTCCCGTCAAAGACTTCGTATGAAAAGATAGTGTGAAAGAAAACCGTCAGGGCTGTATTTCGCACTTTATGCAAAATACTTTGAGACCGGAGAAATATTTTTCGCCGGTCTCTTCCTTTATGGGGGAAACTGTGCTACAATTAAATAACAGCCGTTTCGGCGGCAATTTGATTCTCAGTGAGTTTTTTTTTGAAAAGAAACTCCCTCATTTAGGGTGGTAATATATAATGAAAGTAAAAGCGGCCTTTTGGGTCTCGGGAGTCGGCGCGGCTCTTGCGACCGTGCTCCGCTGTCTGCAGCTTCTGTTCTTCTTCAACGACGAGACGGGCTTTGTGACGGACAGCGGCGTGTTCACCTATTTATACTGCGGCATCCTGCTCGTGTGCGTTCTGATTTCCGGTCTTTTGTGCCGGTCGGACCGCGACACCTGCGGCGTGATGCAGCGCGTGCGCAGCTGGGGTTCGGCGACGACGGCTCTCCTGCTTGCACTGTTTCTGTTTTACTGTTCGTTTGTCGTCCTGCTTGAAACGTATAATTTCCGGCAGTACGGCATCACGTATTCCATAGACCCGCTGCATATCATGGCGCATGTGCCGCTTGCGGTGCTGTCCGTTCTGTTCGGCATCGCCTGCATCGTTATGGCGGTGTGCTGGCTGCGCGGCGGCATTCTGCCTGCGGGCATCGGTGTACTGTGGATCTTCAGCGTGCTGTGGGGGCTTTACTTCATGGTGCTCACGTTCATGACGTACTCCGCGGCGGCGACGACACAGGAGAATATGTTCACGGTGGGCGGCGGTGCGCTGATGCTTCTGTTCCTGCTGCAGGAAAGCAAGCTTCTCTCCGGCACGGGCACAAGAAGAGTCGTGCAGTACATGTACGTTTTCGGTCTGCCGGCGTCCATGCTCTGGCTGACATACACGGTGTCGAATACGGTGCTCGTTCTTTTCGGGCGCGGCTATGCGGCGGAGATCCCCTTCGTCATTCAGGTGCTCATGCTGTTTTTATCCGTCCATGCAGTGACCGTGCTGAACGTCCTGAGAAATCCGGAGGTTTTCCTGCCTCTGTCCGCAATAAACCGGCAGAATGTTGTGCGTTCTGAACGAAAAGAGGGTCAGAAGTCTTTGACCGATGAGCGGTTTAACTGATTTTTCAGAAAAAGTTTGTCATTTACTTAACAAGGTCTTGTATTCTGAAAAGAAATGCTATAAAATAGTAGAAGCAGATTATGCATCTAAAATACAGGAGGTAAATAATCATGTCCGTAAAAGTTGCAATCAATGGTTTTGGTCGTATCGGCCGTCTGGCATTCCGTCAGATGTTCGGTGCAGAAGGCTATGAGATCGTTGCTATCAACGACCTGACAAAGCCGTCCATGCTCGCTCACCTGCTCAAGTACGATACCGCTCAGGGCGGCTACTGCGGCAGAATCGGCGACGGTCTCCACACTGTAGAGGCTGACGACGAGGCCGGCACAATCACAGTCGACGGCAAGACCCTGAAGATCTATGCTATGGCTAAGGCTGCAGAGCTCCCGTGGGGCGAGATCGGCGTTGACGTTGTTCTCGAGTGCACAGGCTTCTACTGCTCCAAGGACAAGGCACAGGCACACATCGATGCAGGCGCAAAGAAGGTTGTCATTTCCGCTCCGGCTGGCAATGACCTCCCGACAGTTGTTTTCGGCGTTAACGAAGGCATCCTGACAGCTGAAGATACCATCATCTCCGCTGCTTCCTGCACAACAAACTGCCTCGCTCC
>JAGAOD010000046.1 GCA_017623855.1 Clostridia bacterium | reverse complement strand
TCGTTTTTGACTAACTCCTTCCGGTGTTTCCGGCCATTGTCCCCGTCTGTACATTTCAACACATCTCAATTTGTACTCATATGAGTAGCGCATGAAAAATACCCTCCTTACTGGATGTCCAGTAAAGAGGGTACATATCAAATCCTTTCATTCTTGCTCTTTTTTGTTGATATGTCAACGTTTCGAACGCTGCAGGTGTATATCGAAAATCCCGCAAGGGATTTATCTTAACGCGTGTTTTCTGTTAAGGATAACTCGCTAAACTTCGGGCCTGCTTTTTATGCTTTATTCGGTTTCATAATGGCGCCGTGACCGCAGCAGTAGCTGTAGACCGACGGGTCAAACTTGTCCATGACGGCTTTGCGTTCCGCTAAGGCTAAAGAGGAGTTCATGTTGACGCTGGTCATCAGATACGGAGCGAGTGCATTGAAGGCTGCCTGCTCTTTTCTGAAGCCCTTGATATTGACGGTGATATCTCCGGTGAAAACAAGCTTGTTTTCTTCATCACAGAGCACGATCTCCCCCTTGTTATGACCGCCGTTTCCGGCGTATACGGAAAAGTGGAGATCATAAAAATCAAAGCTTCCGATATAACACAGCGGATCACCGATGCGGTCCTCGCCGATGACTGTGAGATTCTTGAGTCCCGTATTGGAATAACCGGACAGTATTCTGCTGATGCGGCAATAAGGCGCGTGCAGAACATTCTGTTCTCTGTAGTTTGCTTCGCCGTTTTGTTCCCTTTCAAAATTCCGGTATGCTTCCGCACTTAAATAAACATGATCAAACAGATGCATCAAGCCGCAGTGATCCAAATCCGGATGTGTGAGGAGTAGTGATTTTTTCATACTGTCGAAATCCGGAAACAGTGAACGGAAGACGGAAAGCATTTCCTGTTCGTAGCAGGCAAAGCCGCAGTCGATCATCAAAAGCTCGTGATTTTGCTCGTAGATATACGTGTTGCTGCCGCATGGCGGTTCAATGCAGATCAGCTCCCTGCCGTTTTTCAGCGGATATCTTGAAATCAACGGATCAAAGGCATCGCCGGAGTATTTTTTCAGCATCTCGGCAAATTTTCCGATGTACGAAAAAGTCTGATAGGGGGACCCGCTGCGCTCATCCAGATTCTGCATGATATGATTTGAAGCCGTAATCAGTTCATTTTCCTGTTCTTTATCAAGTCCCAATAGTTCAGAGACCTGACGGGCAAAGGAAAGATAGAAAACAGCGTTGTCCAAAATACGCTGACTTCTGTCGTAGTTCAGAACCTTAAAATTGCACAATCGTGCAGCTTCTTCCAAAAAATGAGTCATGCGGCTGTGATCGTCCACATATAAACCAATTTTGAAATTTTGATATTCCGTTTCATTTTCCTGACCGCTGATATAGGTGATATTGAAAGCATAACGGTTGATCAGTTCCAATACAGGGCGGACAGCATTCGGTACATCCAAAAGCTTGAATTCAATCAGTATTGTTTGACCGGGCTCCTGTTCCCGCTGCATATATCCAATGCCGTTAAGCTGCTTTTCAATTTGTAAAAGCTGATTTTCGTCGGCAGAGACCTCTAAAAAGAGCATGTGCAGGTCGATCGCCTTATTATAGCTCACGCGTGTAATATTGCCGCCTGCCATGGAAATGATGCGGCAAGCGCTTAAAAAGGCACCGGCTTTGTCGGGCATATGCGTAATAAATGTCTTTTTCACAGGCATCCGTCTTTCGTGATAAAGTCTATATCATATTCATATCATATTTTTGTCGATTTATCAACCAGATATTTTTGAGAAAAGAAAAGTGGTTTTTTCGCAACAGGACTTACGTTTTGCGAAAAAACCACACGTTGTATATTAAATTATAGCACGATTTTCGGAAAAATTCAAAAGGAAAAACTTATAATTTTCCGCTCTCTGCAAGGAAAGCGGCTTTCAAAATACCGACCTGTGTTTTGGAGTCCGGGATTTCATTATTCAGCACCATCTGAACGGCTTTTTTAAGCGGGATGCGCTCCACTTCCAAAAATTCGTCCTCGTCGAGGTTCTGACTGCAGGTGCTGTCCACACGGCATGCCCAGATGCGGATGATTTCGCCGCAGTAGCCCGGTGTGGGGTACAGATCACCGAGAAATACGTAATTTTTGCCCGTGGTTCCCGTTTCTTCCTCCTGCTCACGCATAACGGCCTCGAACGGATCCTCTCCTTTTTCCAGCTTGCCGGCAGGCAGCTCCAAAAGGACCTCCTTATACGGGTAACGGAACTGACGAACGAGCAGGATCTCATCGTTTTCGGTCAGCACAGCCGCACATACGCCGCCGTTATGGCATACGATCTCACGTTTTGCGGTGCTTCCGTTTTCAAGCTCAACATCATCATGCTTTACGGTGATGATCTTGCCTTCAAATTTCGTTTCGCTCTTGAGCGTTTTTTCAAACAGCTTCATTAAGTATACATCCTTTCAAAAAGCCGATGTTTTTGTTCTGCTACGTCCATTATATAAACATTTTCTTAATTTAGCAATGGAGTCTCTTGCTAAATTCTGCGACCTGTGGTACGCTAAAACAAAGACTGCGGATATAAATTTGCCGCAGTGTGAAAGGAAAAAGATATGAAAAAGCTTATTTTAAGTATAACGGCTATGTTTTTAGTGCTGCTCTGCCTTGCGGCATGCGGCAAAAAGGAACAGGATGCTTCTTCGGCGCCTGCGGCAGAGTCTTCAAAGGCCGAAGTGACCGCTGCGGCGGATCCGACCGCAGAGCCGACACCGGCACCGGAAATTGAAGAACCGGTACCCACACCGGCGCCCGAGGATGTCACACATTATTCCAGCCTTCCGGCTCCGGAAGTCGGAAGTGATGCATTCGTTCAGGAATTTATGACCAACCCGATCGACGCACAGTACGATGAGGATATGGACAACGCGGCGTCCGGTTCCGCAATGATCGACGCCTGCAATGCGGCTGTCGAAAGCTGGAAAAAGCAGATTGATTCCGTCTATATGCACATTCTGAACAGTGCCGACGAGGAAAAGGCAAAAGAAGTCAAGAAGGCACAGGAGGAATGGATCAACGATCAGAACGATCACCTTCGTGAGATCCGCGAAAACGTGGATCAGGAGGATGCCATGGCGGCGGTCACCGCAGCGGAGAATATCATGCTGTATTACCGTTCCCGTGCGATCGACCTGTGTGCAGTCGTGTACGAGCTCGAAGGACAGATCGCTTTCGGATAAGAAACATGTCACAATGAAAAAAGGGCGGCTCTTTTCAGAGTCGCCCTTACTGTTATGGTCTTTAGACCGTTGAGTACGCGAAGCGTGCGAAACAGACAACCACCCGCTATGCGGGTGGGCAACAAAAGGTTATACCAAAAAAATCACCAATCAGCTACAATAAAGGTGTTCAAGCTTATTGTAAAGAAGAAAGGTGATTTTAATGGCAAATCAAACAAACAGTTTATCACACACAAAGTGGGTATGTAAGTATCACATAGTCTTCGTACCGAAGTATAGAAGGAAAATAATATACAATCAGTACAGAGCGAGCTTACAAGAAATCATAAGAACGCTGTGCAAGTACAAAGGCGTAGAAATACTGGAAGGACACATGATGCTGGATCATGTACATCTGCTCTTAAGTATACCACCCAAAATGAGTGTGTCAAGTTTCATGGGGTATCTCAAAGGGAAGAGTGCGCTAATGATGTTTGACAAACATGCAAACTTGAAATATAAGTTTGGAAACAGACATTTTTGGGCAGAGGGTTACTACGCAAGTACGGTAGGGTTAAATGAAGCTACAATAAAGAAATATATACAAGAGCAGGAAAAGCACGATATAGCTATAGATAAGCTCAGTGTCAAAGAGTACGAAGACCCTTTTAAGGGTAGCAAGTAATACAAACGCCCTTTCAAGGGCGGCAACGAGTCAAAGGCAATAGGCTTGAACAGAATGTGAAAGCCAGCGCCTTGAGGCGCTGGCCGGTAACATGGGCTTTTAGCCCTTGTGCAAACCACCCGTTTGACGGGTGGTTATGATTTTGCAGAAAGATTATGCGAACGGGTTTTCTGTCGGATACGGCAGAGCCTTCGGCTGGTTGTAAGCAATGTCCTTTACGCCGAGATACTTAAAGACCTCGAACAGAGCCTTGCCGTAGTGGCCGAATGCGACCGCACCGTGGTGCGGATAACGCTTCTGAACCAGAACATGGCGGTAGAAACGAGCCATTTCCGGAATAGCGAAGATGCCGATGCCGCCGAAGGAGCGGGTCTTGACCGGCAGAACCTCGCCCTGTGCAATGTAGGAGCGGAGGTTGCCCTCGCTGTCGCACTGCAGGCGGTAGAAGGTAATGTCGGAAGCTGCAATGTCGCCCTCGAGTGTGCCGCGTGTGAAGTCCGGCTCGGAATCCTTCGGCTCGAGGAGACGGTGCTGGATGAGCTGATACTTAACTGCGCAGTCGCCGCACATCTTGCAGGACGGGGTGTTGCCGCAGTGGAAGCCCATGAAGGTGTCGTTCAGCTTGTAATCGAACTTGCCCTTGATGTCTTCGTCGTAGATGTACTGCGGAACGGTGTTGTTGATGTCAAGCAGTGTAACTGCGTCGTTGGAAACGCATGTGCCGACGTACTCGGAAAGTGCACCGTAAATGTCGACCTCGCAGGCTACCGGGATGCCCTTTGCAGCCAGACGGGAGTTTACATAGCAGGGCTCAAAGCCGAATGCCTCCGGGAATGCCGGCCAGCACTTGTCAGCAAAGACAACGTACTCGCGTGCGCCCTTGTGTGCTTCCGCCCAATCGAGGAGAGTCAGCTCAAACTGAGCCATACGCTCGCACATGTCGGGATAGTAACGGCCCTCGCCCATTTCTGCTGCCATTTCAGCAACGACTTCCGGAATTCTCGGGTCGTTTGCATGTGCCTTGTAGCTGACGAGCAGATCCAGCTCGGAGTTTTCTTCGATTTCTACGCCAAGCTCATAGAGACCCTTGATCGGTGCGTTGCAGGCGAAGAAGTCCTGCGGACGCGGACCGAAGGTGATGATCTTCAGATTCTGAACACCGAGGATACCGCGTGCGATCGGAACGAACTCGCGAATCTTGTCGGCAATTTCCTCTGCTGTGCCGACCGGATATTCCGGAATGTAAGCCTTCAGATGGCGCATGCCGAGGTTATAGGAGCAGTTGAGCATACCGCAGTATGCGTCGCCGCGGCCGTTGATCATATCGCCGTCGCCTTCAGCTGCAGCAGCGTACATGACCGGACCGTCAAACTTCTGTGCAATGAGGGTTTCCGGAGTCTCCGGACCGAAATTGCCGAGGAAAACAACGAGTGCGTTGCAGCCTGCAGCCTTTACGTTCTCAACAGCTGCAAGTGCGTCCTTTTCGTTTTCGACGGTGATCGGGCACTCATAGAGACCTTCGCCGTAAGCTGCGACGATGTTCTTGCGGCGCTGTGTGGACAGCTCAATCGGGAAGCAGTCACGGGATACGGCAATAATGCCGACCTTGACCTGAGGGATGTTGTTCATTTCAATTCCTCCTGAAAAGTTTATGTGATACTTTAGTTTTCCGTTTGTGAATTGTATGTACAACTCATACATTTTTATTTTACAGCATCTCAGAATAAAAATCAACTACCGAAGCCGGAAATAAGCGGGGATAATGGTGCGGCTTTTACTATGAAAAGAAATTCTTTCCGTAAATAAAAATTTTCCGATGGACTTTATCCGTTTCAGCCGTTATACTTAAAGATAGAGCGCATACCAACATCGGTACGGCGAAAATGTCTGATTTTTTGAAAGGCAGTGAATGTATGAAATTTACAAAAGGATATTGGCTGAACAGACCCGGCGTAACGAATGCCGACGCGGTTCAGGTTCGCGAGGTTAAGGTGGAAAACGACCGCGTATATCTCTATACGGTCCCGTATGCACACGACCAGCGTGCGATGGGCGGTCCGGTGCTCGAGATGTTCATCTCTTCCCCGCAGCCGAATATTATCCGTACAGAGGCTTATCATTTCATGGGCAGCAATCAGAAAATGCCCGAATTTGAGCTGAATGATCTGCACTGTGCACTCGAAGTGGAAGACACTGCAAAAGCGATTTCCATCAAGAGCGGTGAGACAAAGCTCGTTATTACAAAGAATCCCTGCGATTTTACTTACTATTACAAGAATAAGAAGCTGACAAGCGTCGGCAACCGTTTCGGTCATGCGATGATCAGCACCATGACCGCACAGGATGACGAATTCATGCGCCGTCAGATCGACCTCGATCTCCATGGCGGCAACAGCCCGGCAATGAAGGCAAAGAGCTTCATGCGCGTGCAGATGGATCTCGACATCGGCGAAAAGGTATACGGTCTCGGCGAGCGCTTCACGCCGTTTGTAAAGAACGGTCAGGTCGTCGAAACATGGAACGAGGACGGCGGCACGTGCTCCGAAATTTCGTATAAGAGCATTCCGTTCTACATCACAAACCGTAACTACGGCGTTTTGGTTAACGATTCCGGTCCTGTTTCCTATGAGGTTTGCTCCGAGCAGGTCACAAGAGTACAGTTCTCCGTGCCGGGCGAGAAGATCGACTTCATGGTCGTCGGCGGCGAAGAAATGAAGGATGTTCTTACAAATTATACAGCTCTCACCGGCAGACCGGCACTCCCGCCGGCGTGGACCTTTGGTTTGTGGCTGACCTCCTCCTTCACAACAAAGTATGACGAAGAAACCGTTATGGGCTTTGTCAACGGTATGGCAGAGCGTAAGATCCCGCTGCATGTTTTCCATTTTGACTGCTACTGGATGAAGGAAAACGAGTGGTGCAATTTCGATTGGGATCAGGCTATGTTCCCGGATATCGTCCATCAGCTGAAGGTCATGAAGGAAGAAAAGAACCTGAAGATCTGCGTTTGGATCAACTCCTACATCGGTCAGAAATCCCCGCTCTTCAAGGAAGCGAAGGAGCTCGGCTATCTCCTCAAGAAGCCGAACGGCGACGTATGGCAGTGGGATCTCTGGCAGGCGGGCATGGGTCTTGTCGACTTCACGAACCCGGGCGCATGGAAGTGGTATCAGGATAAGCTCAGAAAGCTCCTTAAACAGGGTGTGGATTGCTTCAAGACCGACTTCGGTGAGAGAATTCCGACGGATGTCGTCTACTACGACGGCAGCGATCCGCTCCGCATGCATAACTATTACACCTACCTGTACAACAAGTGTGTATGGGAGGTTCTGGAAGAATATAAGGGCAAAAACGAAGCCTGCCTGTTTGCAAGAAGTGCGACCGTAGGCGGTCAGAAGTTCCCGGTACATTGGGGCGGCGACTGCTCCTCCAACTATCCGTCCATGTCCGAGTCCCTGCGCGGCGGTCTCTCCCTGTGCCTCTCCGGCTTCGGCTTCTGGAGTCACGATATGAGCGGCTTTGAGGGTACTGCACCGGCGGACGTTTATAAGCGCTGGGCGGCATTCGGCCTGCTCTCCACCCATTCCCGTCTCCACGGCTCCAATTCCTACAGAGTACCGTGGCTGTTCAGCAAGGAAGGCGAGGAAAACGGTGAGGAATCCGTAGCCGTCGTCCGTGCATTCTCCGAGCTGAAGTGCAAGCTGATGCCGTATATGTTCTCCGCAGCCGTGAATACACATAAGACCGGCGTTCCGACCATGCGTGCGATGGTCCTCGAGTTCCCGGGAGACATCTCCTGTGAGGATCTCGACCGTCAGTACATGCTCGGCGACAGCCTGATGGTCGCCCCGGTATTCAGCAAGGAAGGCGACGTACTCTATTATCTGCCGGACGGCAAGTGGACACACCTGCTCGACAATTCCGTGAAAACCGGCGGTAAGTGGATGCGTGAAAAGTATGACTTCTTCTCCCTGCCGCTCCTCGCCCGCGAGAATTCCATTATCGCACTCGGCGCAAACGATCAGCAGCCCGATTACGACTACGGCAAGGATCTCACCCTGCACGTCTTCGAGCTTTCCGATCAGGCATGCGCAAAGGTATGCGACAGCAAGGGTAACGATATGCTCTCCGTCTGCGCAAAGAACGAAGGCGGCAAGATTACACTGCACTTTGAAGGCAAGGCGGAAGGCCTTAAGGTCCTCATGCATAATGTGAAGGCTGTTTCTGATGTTCAGGGCGCAGAAGTCGCTGAGCATGAGCTTGGCACACTGCTCACAGTGAACGCAAATCTTGGCGATGTAACCTTTACTCTGTAATTTCATATTGGTAAAAATATAAAAAATGCGGCTCTCTTTCTTTTGAAGGAGAGCCGCTGTTTTACTTGAAAATGTTCTTCATTTTATGTATTATTAAGCCGACTGGAGGTGCGTAATATGCATCAATTAGCGGTTACAGCTGAAAAAGAAGCTAAAAAGTTTTATCACGGATTTGTTTCTTGTACAGAATCCAATTTACATGAAATCATTGCACCGTTTCCAAAGTGGACGCTGCGTGAAGCGGATAGGGTATGGTGCGCAGCGTTTGTATATTATTGCTGCCAAAAATCGGGTATGTCTTTTCCAATTCGTCCAAAAGAGTGTGCATCCTGTAATTTAGCCGGATGCATTGCATGGGAAGAGTGGGCAGAAAAAGATAAAAATCTGTGTTACTTTAAGGAAAGCAGTGCGGTTTCACCGCGAATAGGAGATATTGTTTTGTTTGACCGTGTCTTCGATAACACGGAGCATGATCATATCGGTATCGTTTTAGAGGTGTCTGCCGAGTATATCGTTACTGCGGAAGGAAACTTTAATAATATCTCGGCTGTGGTGGCGAGAAAACGGGATGAACATATAAGAGGATATATACGTATACCGGAAAAGTATCAGTATAGATAAAAAGAGGACGGCATTTGCCGTCCTCAATTTTTTTTCTGTTAAGCCTTCTTGCTGTTTAGGTATTCCTGGATCTGGCCGAAAACCTCGTCAACGTCGAGACCGTGAACCATGCAAGCCTCTTCGAGGGACTCGTGGATGGAGGACGGGCAGCCTACGCAATGCATACCGGACTGCATGAGGATGTATGCGATGCCGCGGTCATACTGCAGCATTTCGCCCATTGTTGTCTGCTTTGTGATTTCCATGGTGATTTTCCTTTCTATCATCAAATACAATTCCTGAATATCAAGGTGCTCAGCGCACCTTATAAAGTATAGCGCAGAAAATGTTGAAACGCAATAGGTAATATTTTCTACCTGCGTCTTAAGGGGCTTCACCCCTTGACCCCACGGACTTTTGAAAAAGTTCGATCAAAACTTTTAGTTAAAAAATCGGGAGCATCTTCCGCTGCGACCTCTAAACTTATTTCCAACTGCGGCGAAGCGCGGCTATCCGCGCGACTCCGCGAATTAGCCGAACGCTCAGTTCCCGGTGGCGGTCTTGAATTCGGTCCAGACCTTTGCGTGTGCCTCAGCCGCTTCTGCGGAGATATTGCCGATCATTTCGGTGTCACCGGAGAAATCTTCGGGCAGTGTCAGGAAGGACTTATATTCATCATTGATCAGCGCGTCCGCTTCCTTGTTCGTGCAGTAGTAGCCGAGATATTCGAAGCACTGTGCGGAAACTTCCGGGTCGAGAATGTACTCAATAAACTTGTGCGCGCCTTCGCTGTTCGGCGCCTTGCTCGGAACGAACATGCCCATAACGCCGAAACCGATGCCCTCGTCCGGATATACGACCTTCAGCTCCGGATTTGCGAGCATAGCCATCGTGACCTGAGAGGTGTACATGACGGCTGCGCCGATCTCGCCGGACAGCAGATCATCCTGAATATTATCGTCCTTGATCAGACGGATATTCGGCGCAAGCTCGAGCATCTTTGCGCCCGCGGCTTCGATCGTCGCAATGTCTTCCGTGTTGTAGCTCTCACCCATGACCTTGAGTGCCATGCCGTTCATAACGCGGTAATTGCTTGTGATACCGATGTTGGATTCGAGAGATGCGTCCCACAGGTCGCTGTAACCGTTGATGTCAACATCCACAACGGACGGATCGTAAACGATGGTCTGTACGCCTGCGCCGTACGGTACGGTGTACTTGTCGTCCGGATCATAGAACTGGCCCTGATAGATCGGGTTTACGTTGCCGACGGACGGGATCTTTTCCATGTCGAGCTCTGCGACAAGACCCTCTGCGATTGCGGTCTCGATGATGTAATCGTCCGCGATAATGAGGTCATATTCCCCACCTTCCGCAGCCTGCAGCTTTGCAAGCATGGTTTCGTCCGTGTCAAAATTGACATAGTTAATCTTAATGCCGGTTTCCTCGGTGAATGCGTCAAGGACCTCCTGCGGGAACATGGCTTCCCATGTGTAGAGAACCATTTCGCCGCCGTCGGTTTTTGCGGTCTCCCCTGTGCCGCAAGCTGCAAAGGACATCACAACGAGTGCGAGTGCCAGAAGCATAGCGATGATTTTTTTCATTTAGTATACCTTCTTTCTTGTGTAGAACGTGTATATATCTTCAGCAGAATTCCTGCAAAGATTTCATTGTTTTTTCTTTTCGCGGCCGAGCAGTGCGGAAAGACTGCAGATCAGCACGGTCACGAAAAACATAAGCGTACAGAGTGCGTTGATCTTCGGCGTTACGCCGGTTTTCAGCTGCGAATAGATCTTCAGCGGCAGCGTGTTCGAGTTGACACCGGTAACGAAAACGCTGATGATGACGTCGTCGAAGCTCATGGCAAACGACAGCAGCATACCGGACGCGATCGCCGGAATGATCAGCGGCAGGATGATGTCGAAAAAGGCTCGCACTTTCGACGCGCCGAGATCCTGTGCCGCCTCTTCAAGGCTCTTGTCCATGCCGACAAGACGTGCCTTAACCATCATAAAGACGTACGGAATGCAGAATGCGGTATGCGCGATGATCAGCGTCGTCATGCCAAACGGCAGACCGATGAGCGAGAAAAACGCCATAAAGACCATACCGAGGATGATCTCCGGGATCATGATGGGCAGCGTGGAAATGTATTCAACAATGCCCTTGCCCTTAAGCTCCACTTTCGAAGAACCGACCGCACCGAGCGTGCCGATGATCGCCGCCGCGAACGAAGACGAAAGACCGAGCACGATACTGTTCAGAAGTGCCTCAAACATGGACTCATCCTTGAAAAGATCCACATACCATTTTAAGGAGAAGCCGTCCCATACGGAACTGATCTTGCTCTCGTTGAACGAGTAGATAATGACGAGCACGATGGGCACGTACATCAAAGCCAAAATCAGCCCTAAATATATATTTGGAAGTTTCGTTCTGTTTTTCATGAAATAACCGCTTTCTTACGGAAAATTAAGCGATAACATCGCCGCATGAGATATCAAAAGGCGAAATCAGCAGTTTTTGAATGGTTTTCATATGGTTTTCAAAGAACCATCCGTTTGCTTTACCGTAGTTTTCTTTTGTGTCAAATTCCCAGTAAGAGTAATATTTTACGCATTTTACGATTTTGATAAGCTCTCTCGGAGGAGCACCGAGCTCTACCCCGTCAATCGTATAAAAACGCTTCATATATTTAATGGATGAGCAGCCGGGCTGCCCGCGCTGCTCTGCCGCAACAGCAGAAATCAGTGCTTCAAATGCATCCAGTTTATCCGGTTTTACTTGGAATAACTTGATTTCAGAAAACATGAGATATCCTTTCGTATCACACTATTCCTTCTAACTCTTTTACGCCGGAGATCTTTCTGTACAGTGCGATCATCACACTGGTGATCACTGTCAGTACGACCGCGAGCGCTGCGGCGAAGGGCCAGTTGTGTGCCTTCATCAGCTGATCCTGAATGAGGCTGCCGACAAGAACGACCTTGTTGCCGCCTAAAATATCAGCGATGAAGAACAGACCCATGGACGGCACAAAGGTGAGAATGATGCCCGAAAGCAGGCCGGGCAGCGTCATTTTGAGCGTGACCGTCAAGAACGCGCGCATACGGGATGCCCCGAGATCACGCGCCGCTTCCACAAGGCTCCAGTCCATCTTCTCCGCGCTCGAATAAACTGCGAAGATCATGAACGGCAGGAGTGCGTAGATCATACCGACAACGACCGCCGGGTACGTATAAAGCACCTTTAGCGGCTCTTCCGTGATGCCGAGTGCCATGAGGATCTTGTCCAGAACACCGTTTGCACGGAAAATGATGATCCAGCCGTAAAGACGGATCAAGGAGCTCGTCCAGAACGGGATCATCAGCAGCATCATTGTCCGCTTTTTCCACTTGGCGGTCAGCTTAGCCATAAAATAGCCGAACGGATAACCGATCAGGATGATCAGAACCGTGCTGATGATCGCAAGCTTGAAGGACTCAACGAAGGTGCTGAGATATACCGGCTCTAAAATGTTCAGATAATTCTTAAATGTGAATTCGTTTGTAACGCCCCAGGTCTCCGCGCGCTGCAGGAAGCTTAAAACGACCATATAGACGAGCGGCCCCAAAACGAAAACGATTGTGAAGATAAACAGCGGCAGAAGCATCAAGGCTTCCTTCCCTGTTTTTTTGCGTTTCTTTGTTTTCATAGTGTTCCTCAGTTTACGGTTCGACTTCAACAGCGGCACCGTCCGCCCATGTAATGCCCACGCGGTCGCCGGGCATCAGAGGGGAGTCGATTCCGTGACGGCTTGCAACGATCTCACCGCAGGTCTCGGTATCCACGGCGATGCGGAGCATGCCGCCCGCAAAGCTCTTTTCTTTCACTGTGCCGGAAATGTAGCCCTCGCTGTCCTTTTTCAACTCCAGCGCTTCACTTCGCACGGCAAGACATTTGCCGCCGATGTTCAGAATATTGGCGGAGCCGACAAATCTTGCGATGTATGCGGTCTTCGGGCGGTCGTAGATCTCGCCCGGTGTGCCAATCTGCTCAAACAGGCCGCCGCGCATGACCGCGATGCGGTCGGACATATTGAGTGCCTCTTCCTGATCGTGCGTGATATATATAAATGTAATACCCAGCTTTTTTTGCAGACGCTTTAATTCGATCTGCATCATGCGGCGAAGCTGCAGGTCAAGTGCGCCGAGCGGTTCGTCCAGAAGCAGGACCTTCGGCGAGTCGACGACACTGCGGGCGATCGCCACGCGCTGACGCTGTCCGCCGGAAAGCTCACCGGGCATACGGTCGCCGTATTCCGTCAGCTGTACGAGCTCGAGCATTTCCTTGACGCGGGACTTGATCTCCGGCTTTTTCATGCCGCGAAGCTTTAGGCTGTACCCGATATTGGCTTCAACGTTCATGTGCGGGAACAGAGCGTAGTTCTGAAAAACCGTATGCACATTGCGGCGGTTCGGCTCGGTGTGTGTCACGTCCGCGCCTTCGAGCAAAACACTGCCGCTGTCCGGTGTTTCCAGGCCGGAAATAATGCGCAGAGTCGTGGTTTTGCCGCAGCCGGAGGACCCTAAAAGCGTGATGAATTCGCCGGGCTCAACACGCAGGTCGATGCCGTTCAGGACGTTTACGCCGCCGAAGGATTTCTTTATATTTTTAAGCTCCAGAATATGCTCCATATGTATTCTCAAACTCCCGTAAAAGGTGGATTTTTGACAATAATCTACCATTTAAGTATATATTTAATCATTTCGATTATATTGCATCCATACGTGTTTGTCAATATATCCATACGCTTTACAAATCTATTCGCAAATACATAGAAAAAACGCGGCAAAAATGATGCGCAAACGGTTGTTTTTGGGAAAATGTTATTCTATAATATTTATAAGTTTATGATCGTTTTGATCATGGTAAATCGGAATAAAACTGCAGTAATAAATGAGAGGATCGTGATATTCATGATGAAAATGCGTATGCCGGCAGTACCGCTGATCACAGTGGATCCCTATTTTTCCGTGTGGAGTGAAGACACACTTCTGACGAAGAAAAAGCCCGTACACTGGACGGGTAAGCCGAATACGGTTTTGGGCACGGTTTGCGTGGACGGAAAAGTGTGGCGTTTTCTCGGTGCATCTGCGGATGACGCAATGACACAGGTCTCGCTTGACGCGGATGCCATGACGACAACGGCGGTCTATGAAGCAGGCGGCATTCGCCTCACCGCAAAGTTCACCTCCCCCATGCTCGTTGAAGACCTGTATTACGCATCCCGCCCGGTCTCTTATCTGAAGCTTTCCTATGAAAGCACGGACGGTGCGGCGCATACCGTTACGGCGAAGATCTCCTGCAGCGAGGAGCTTGTTCTGAATCTTGCCGGCGAGGGGCGTGCATGGTCGAAGGAAGAAGCACTTCCGGGTCTTTCGTGCGTACGCATGGGCAGCGGCGCACAGAAGGTCCTGTGGCGCAGCGGCGACGATGTTCGCATCGACTGGGGCTATCTGTATCTTGCAGTATGCGGTGACGCTGAGGTCGGTAATGAGGTCGTGGACGATCTGTATGCCGTATATGCCGAAAAAAAGCTCGAAAACGAAGCGCTGTTCCTGTTTGCGTACGATGACATCGACAGCATGTGCTACTTCGGAAAGAATATTCCGGCATACTGGAAGAAGGACGGTAAGACGATCACCGAAGCGATTTTGGAAGCTGCGGGCGAATACGATGTGCTCCTCGAAAAATGCACGGCATTCTCCGAAAAGCTCAAAAAGGACGCGGAAGAAAAGGGCGGCGGGAAATACGCCGAAATGCTGATGCTCGCTTACCGTCAGGTCATGGCGGCACATAAGCTCGTCGTCGACGAGGACGGAAATAACCTCTATATTTCGAAGGAATGCTTCTCGAACGGCTGCGCTGCGACCGTGGATGTCACTTATCCGAGTGCGCCGATGTATCTGCTCTACAACACGGAGCTTTTGAAGGGCATGCTTCGCCCGATCCTTAAGTATTCCCGCACGCCGGAATGGGTCTTCGACTTTGCCCCGCACGACGCCGGACAGTATCCGCTCGTGAACGGACAGGTCTACGGCAAGAATGCGCTGAAATATCAGATGCCGGTCGAAGAATGCGGCAATATGATCATTCTGACGGCTGCGATCTGCAAAACGGAAAACGACTACGGTTTTGCCGCGGAAAACATGGATCTGCTCGAAACATGGAATAAGTACCTTATCCAGTACGGCGCCGACCCGGAGGATCAGCTCTGCACGGACGACTTTGCCGGTCATCTTGCACATAACTGTAATCTCTCTTTGAAGGCGATCATGGGTATGGTCGGTTTTGCCGATATTCTTTCTCATCTCGACAGAGCGGAGGAAGCCGGGGCACTCATTGAAAAAGCAAAGGAGTACATTGCCTTTGTTCTTAATAACGCCAAGAACGAAGACGGAAGCTACCGTCTGGCTTACGACAGACCGGGCTCATTCAGTTTGAAGTACAACGCGGTGTGGGATAAGCTCTGGAAGACAAATCTCATTCCGGACGAGTTTTTCAAGGCGGAGATCAAGCGCTACAAGGAAGAAGCACTTCCCTACGGCGTGCCGCTTGACACCCGCGAGAAGTACACAAAGTCCGACTGGGAGCTGTGGGTCGCCTGCATGACGGAAAACCGTGAGGATTTTGAATTCTTTACGGACATTCTTTGGAACGCCTACAACACCATGCGCACCCGTGTCCCGATGACGGACTGGTACTTTGCGGACACATCCGAAATGCGCGGCTTCCGCCACCGCACCGTACAGGGCGGCCTGTTCATGAAGCTGCTGTTTGACTAATAAATTTAAAGGAGACCGATTTTTTGTCGGTCTCCTTAATTTTTACTATGAAGTTTTACTCTGTGTCTCCGCCCCAGCCGTCGACGTCGGCGCGTTCCATGGCGCCCATGACCTTGTGGCGCAGGTCGGGAAACTGCTTTTCAAGCGTCGTGATGAGGTCTGCCGTATCCTGTCGGGCGGTCACGCCGTCCGCAGGGCAGCCGCTTTTGACAACGGGCAGCTTCGCACGGTTCACGGCGCGTCGAATATCCGCTTCTTCGCAGAAAACGAGCGGGCGAATGAGGTACAGATCCTTGCGGGAAAGGTAGCTCTTCGGGGAAAAGCAGCCGATCTTTCCGCCGTAGAACAGGTTCATCAGAAAGGTCTGTACGGCATCGTCGAAATGATGACCGAGCGCGATCTTCTGACAGCCGGCTTCTTTTGCCATGTCGTGCAGAATGCCGCGGCGCATACGCGCACAAAGGCTGCAGGGATTTTCTTCCTTCCGGTCCTCGAAGATGATCTTTCCGAGGTCGGTACGGCGAATGCGGTATTCGACGTTCCATTCCCTGCACAGCGCCTCAATCTCGCTGTAATCGGTCTGCACGCCGTTGAAGCAGGGGTCAGCCGTCAAAGCGACGATCTCGTATTTCCTGGGATAATATCTTCGCATCATCGCGAGCGCATAGAGAAGATACATGGAATCCTTGCCGCCGGAAACGCCTACGGCGATGCGGTCGCCTTCATTGATCATATTATATTTTTCCGCTGCGGCGCGAACATGACCCATCAGATCCTGCATAGTCTCCCCCTGCCTTTGAAAAAAATAAAAGAAAAACGGTCATCCTTCTGGATGACCGTCATTGAGTGTTGGCATCAACCTATCGTCCCGGGCCGTTTCCAGCCAAGTATTGTCGGCACGAACGAGCTTAACTTCTGTGTTCGGTATGGGAACAGGTGGACCCTCGTTGTAATCAACACCAACTATTTTTGCCGCCTCATCTGAC
>JAGAOD010000045.1 GCA_017623855.1 Clostridia bacterium | reverse complement strand
GGTCGCCTCACCGCCGGACGAAGCCGTGAGCTCTCTCAGATATTTAGAGAAGATATAACCTGTTTTACCGTTTGAAAGCGCAACAGCATACCATTCGGCATTTGTCTTTTCGGTAACGGTAACCGTTGTGCCGTTCGAAACAACGCCCTGAGATCTGTAGCTTGTGCCCGGACCGCTGCGCAGATTGACCGCTGCGGTCGTTACAGCGGACGAGCCTCCGTTTGTATCGGACGAGTCAGGCGTCGGAGCGGGTGCCTCGGAGGGCTTCGACTCGGTATCGGTCTCCGGTGCATTACCGCCAAGCTGCAGATATTTCGAGAAGACGTAGCCCGTCTTGCCGCTGTCAAGACGCACACCGTACCAGCTCGGATTGCCGGTATTGGTTACTGCGAGCTTAGTTCCTTTCGGAATGACCAGCAGAGACTTATATGTGGTGTCCGGGCCAACACGAAGATTTACGTATTCGGTGGTCGTACCGGTTACCTCCTCGGAGAAACCGATGAATTCGGAATATACGTAACCGGATTTGCCGTCGGAAAGCCGTACGGCATACCATTCGGCATTGCTCATATCCGTCACAGACACCGAGGTGCCTTTCGGAAGAACACCTAAGGACTTTTTATCCGTACCGGCATCCGCACGGAGGTGCACGCCGGCCGTAGTGAAGCCTTCCGTCTCCTCCGCATAAGCGGTCAGCGGAAGCATTGCAAAGAGCATTACAAGCACCAGAGCAATCGCCGAGATGCGTTTTCCGCCTTTCAGTATAAACTTTTTCATAGAGGATCGACCGTCCTTTACCGTAAAATCTAAAAACATCTAAAAAACATAATAGAGGCTGTCTAAAAAGTATTTTCTCCCGCCTCAATATATTTCACACTTTCTGTGAAAGCGTGAAATACGACTGATTTATACGCGAAAGACATCTCCGGCAGTTTTCTTTCACACTATCTTTCCCTCCGAAATCTTTGGCACAGAGGGTTTGTCGACAGGTGGATACAGCTTATATATAGGATATTATACTTCAAAAGTTACAGTTTTGCAACCTTTTTCTGCGATATAGAAAATATTTCTTGCGTAAAAAGGCAGATAATTTCACAAATATTGCCAAAAACCGCATTTTTATTTCATTTGCCTGCACGCTTTGGTTCCCTGTATCTTATGAAATTTCTGTAACCTTCTCAAAAAAACACCCCGGATCCTAAAGGATCCGGGGTTGTTAACATATTGACCAAATTACATCTTCTCGACCAGAGCCTTTGTATCGCGAGCGATAACGAGCTCCTCGTTTGTCGGGATAACATATACAGCAACCTTGCTGTTCTCGGAGGAGATCTTGCCCTCTACGCCGACAGCCTTCAGGTTTGCTTCCTGATCCATCTCGACGCCGAGATATTCCATATCCTTCATGATCGCCTCGCGGTGCATCCACTGATGCTCGCCGAGACCAGCTGTGAAGACGATCGCGTCAACACCATTCAGAGCTGCTGCATAGCTGCCGATGAACTTCTTGATCTGATAGCAAAGCATCTCGTGAGCCAGCTTAGCGCGCGGGTTGCCTGCTCTCTCAGCTGCGAGAACGTCACGGTCGTCGCTGGAAACGCCGGAGATACCGAGCAGACCGGACTTCTTGTTGAAGAGGTCGTCAAGCTGCTTCGGGGAAAGATTTTCCTTCTCGGCAATGTATGTAACAACGGACGGATCCAGAGTACCGGTACGTGTACCCATCATGAAGCCGTCGAGCGGAGTAAGACCCATGGAGGTGTCGATAACCTTGCCGCCCTGGATAGCTGTAACGGAAGAGCCGTTGCCGATGTGGCAGGTGATGACCTTCATGTCCTTCAGATCCTTGCCCTCGAGCTCAGCGACACGAGCGCTGACATAGCGGTGGGAAGAACCGTGGAAGCCGTAGCGGCGGATCTGATACTTCTCATAATATTCATACGGAACAGCAAACATGTAAGCGTGCTGCGGCATGGTGGAATGGAAAGCTGTGTCGAATACAACAACTTCCGGAACTTCCTTACCGAAAACATTGATGCAAGCGCGGATGCCCTGAACGTGTGCGCTGTTGTGCAGCGGTGCCAGCGGGATCAGGCTCTCGATGCCGTCGATAACCTCGTCTGTAACGATAACGGACTCGCTGAACAGTGCGCCGCCCTGAACGATACGGTGACCGATAGCGGAAACCTCTTCGAGGTTCTTAACAACGCCAACCTCTTCGTCGAGAAGAGCGTTCTTGACCTGCTCGAAAGCCTCGGTATGATTCTTCATGCAGACGTCATACTTCTTCTCTCTGCCGTCAGCAGTCTTGTGACCGAAAATGCCCATCTCGAGACCGATCTTCTCGCAGTTACCCTTACAGAGCATCTGCTCGTTGTCCATATCGATCAGCTGATACTTCAGAGAGGAGCTGCCGGCATTGATAACCAGAATTTTCATTTGTTGTTCCCCCTATAATTAAAAATGTAATTGGATGCAAAGCGAAAAAATAACCACGCAGGTTTTTCCAAAACGCGGCTTGTAAGATAAACTGCTATGCTGTATTATATAATAGTACAAAACGAAGTGAATTTCAAGGGAGTTTCACGCAAAATGGACGCAAAAAATAAGATTTCCGGCATAATTTGTGAATTTAATCCGCTTCACAACGGACATGAAGCACTGATTCGTCATGTTCGCGAGCATACAGGCAGCTCCGTTGTCTGTATCATGAGCGGAAATTTTGTGCAGCGCGGAGAAGCTGCCGCCCTCGATAAATGGTCCCGTACAGCGCACGCATTGAAAGCCGGTGCAGACCTCGTTATAGAGCTGCCCCTGCCGTGGGCAATGTCCGGAGCGGAGCGTTTTGCGCTCGGCGGTGTTTCGCTTTTCAATGCACTCGGATGTGCAGACACGCTCGCGTTCGGCAGTGAATGCGGTGATGCCGATGCTCTGCTGCGTATCGCCCGCTATCTGCTCTCGGAATCCTTTACCTCTGATGTGCGCCCGTTTTTGTCCGAAGGTCTCCCCTTTGCCGCCGCACGCAGCAAAGCGATCGAAACGGCTCTCGGCACACACGCCGCTGAGCTCAACGAACAGCCGAACAATATTCTCGGCATAGAATACTGCAAGGCGCTGATAACAACGGACTCTGCGGTCTCGCCCTATACGATCCGCCGCTTTGAGGTCGGACATGATGATGAAACGGTAAGCGACCGTTATGCTTCGGCGAGCCTTCTGCGCCGCCTGAGCGCTTCGGGCGAATCCGTCTCGCAGTTTGTCCCTGTCTATACGGACAGCTGTATTGAAGCCCTCAAGGACAAAAAGCAGTACCCGGCCGATATCAACCGCCTTGACCGCGCCGTTCTCGGTTTTCTGTCCACCTGTCCCGCTGATGCGCTCCGAAGAACACCGGACGTTTCTGAAGGTCTCGAAAACAAGATCCGATCCGCTGCCGGGACAGTATCCACACTCGCCGAGCTGTATGATGCCGTCAAAAGCAAACGCTACAGCCACGCGCGTATCCGACGCATCGTCCTTGCCGCTTATCTCGGGCTGACGAAGGATCTGCCCGACACGCCGCCGTATATCCGCGTGCTCGGCATGACGAAAGCCGGAACGACGCTCCTTCACACGGCACAGCCGACACTCCCGTTTGTTATGAGACCGGCGGACATTAGAAAGCTTTCGCCGCAGGCACAGCACATTTTTGAGCTCGAAGCCAAAGCCGACGATCTCTATGCGCTCTGCACCGAGACTCGCCGACCCGCCGGACTCGATTACACGGAAAAGCTCATCCGCTTATAAAAGGATCTTTTCTCCCCAGTACTGAATGTGTTCAAGGATCTGCCCAAGGCTTCCCTCTCCGGCAAACTTCGATGTGTTGAAATAATTCTCATCGAAATCCATCCAGTGCAGCTCGTTCTCGTCGCCGTGAACTTCAATCTCCTTATGCAGCTTTCCGACATACACCTCGACATAGCATTCGTCGATATGGAACGTGTAGTCCAGAAGATGCGTTAAGCGGAAG
>JAGAOD010000044.1 GCA_017623855.1 Clostridia bacterium | reverse complement strand
TAAGGATTCGGATGATAAGAACTATCAGAAACGAAAGAGCTTTTTCGGCAAGCTGAAGGATCTTTTTGAAGACTGATAAAAAAGCGGAGGCTTCGGCTTCCGCTTTTTTGATTTGTTTTTGGCAAAAATCAACATGAATTTTATGGAAAAATTAAAATTTTTATTGTAATGCATCAAGAAATGCGGTATAATGAAGCACAAGAACGGTACGGAAATTTCTGTGCCCGCAAAGAAAGGCGGTTGCTGATCTATGAATAAAAAGCTGTTCGTTCGTGCTATTGCCCTGCTGCTCTGTTTTGTGATGATCTTCACACTGTCTGCCTGCAAGAAAAAGGCACAGGAAGAAAACAGTGCTGCTTCGGAAGTGAGTGCCGCAGAGCCGACGGCGGAACCCACATCGAAGCCGACGCCTGAGCCGACACCGGAACCGACCCCCGATCCGGAGGTCATCCCCGAAAAGGCCAGTCTGCTGACCGGTCTGGAGACGCTGACCGATGAAGCCGTTGGCAAGAGACCGGTTGCGGTCATGATCAACAATGTCGCTCCGGCATTGCCGCAGGACGGCGTAGGATCAGCCGAAATCCTCTTTGAGATCCCGATCGAATACGAGCATACTCGTCTTTTGGGCGTATTCAGTGACTATACAAAGATCCCGAAGATCTGCTCCGTTCGCAGCTGCAGATACTATTTCCCGATCGTCGCTGCCGGCTTTGATGCGATCTACGTGCATTGGGGCATTGACGAAGTGTATGCCAGACCTGTTTTGAATGCGCTGGGAATTGAAGCTTTTGACGGCGTGCGCGGCGGCTTGGGTTTCTACAGAGATCAGAACCGTTTGAACAAGGGATACGCGCTTGAGCATACCGGCTATATGGACGGCTCCAAGTTCCCTGAAATGGTTGAAAAGAAGGGCTTCCGCATGGATCTCAAGGAAGATTGGGAAGGCTATGCGTTTAATTTCGCCAAAATGGATGAAGTGGTGACACCGGCAGGCGAGACTGCGGATTACGTGAAGATCGATTTCGGTGCACAGAACAGTACCTTTAATTACGATCCGGAGACGAAGCTCTACAGCAAGATGCATAACAGAAATAAGCATATCGATGCATTGAGCGGCGAGCAGTTGACTTTTACCAATGTGGTCGTTTTGGAAACGGACATCACATTCAAGCCGAACCAGGTCCATCGTGAGATCAATCTGACCGGCGGCGAGAATTATAAGGGCTATTATTTCTCGAACGGCGCCATGCAGGAAATCTACTGGAGCAAGGAAGGCGACTTCGAAAAGTTCAAGTTCTTCAATAAGGACGGAACCGAGCTTGTGATGAACCGAGGAAAGACCTATATCGCGATCAATTATCCGAACCGCATTACGCTGACAAAATAAGAAAATTAACAGCAAAAGAACTCCCGGTCTTTAGGGCAGAGTTCATAAAACAGTAAAAGCCAAGCTGCTTTTTGCAGCTTGGCTTTTATCATCCTCCGCACTATATTGCAGAATGCTATGTATAGAAGTGCGCCCTTATTGTTCGGCACTTGGAATTTATCGTCTCTTGTTTCTTCTAACTCTAAAGAATCCTATCACAAATAAGACGACGGTCACAAACAAGAACAGCATCAACATGATGAATTGAACATTTCCATCCAAGCATTGTTCCCAGTTTTGGAAATCCACTTGATATGGCTTGTTATCAGGAGGGCCAAACAAGGCTGCGATCACATGATTTGCGCAATAAAGTGTGATTCCAACGACAGCAGTACAGATTCCCGCCTTAAGAAATGCGTTAAAACGGAAAGCACATATCACCGCACAAGTAATAACAGGTACAAAGCCGTAAGCAGCCAGCAAAATTGCGTTACCGAGCATATACGGCTGCCAAAGACGAATGTGAATCATCAGCAAAACAGTCAACAACAACAGGATGGTAAAGGAAATGATGTATTTATAGTGTGCGTAATTTGTTTTTGATAATAAGACAGGTACAAATACCATCTCATAACCCATCAGTACACCGATGCAAGCCGTTAAGAACCAAGACAAATCTCTGGTGTATACCGCACAGGCGAACAAAAGCAGGCAAATTGACAGATATGTTGAAACAGAAAAAGCAAGCAGTTTATTCGTCTCAAAAAAGCTGATAACTGTGGGCACAAAGGTAAAGGCGCAAATCAATGCAGTTAACACAATAAAGAACCATGAAAGCGTGTGGTTTACTGCAAGATTACAAATCAAACAGGTTATTAGTGTAACGGCATAAGAGATTGTCGGAACCCAAAACCAGGTGTCACGAATGGTCCGGAATTTACGTGCTTCCTGTTTCATTTTTCTTGTGTCCGTATCAGTTGACGCAGTAATCAATTCGTGTTCACTTATATCAAGAACACGGCAGATATCGGGAACCAAAGTAATATCAGGATAGGACACTCCCCGCTCCCATTTGCTCACTGCACCCTCGGTAACAAACAACATCTCTGCCAAGTCTTTTTGTGAAAGGTTTTTTTCTGTACGTTTGATTCTTATGAACGAACCAAAGGTTTTTTTATCAGTCATATCGGTTCACCTCTGCCCATTAGTCTATTACAAGCAGGGTAATACGTCAATGGACTGTTAAGCCACCCCCCATTTTTGATATGGTGAAGCCAAATTCAGCTTATTTACGTGATTTTATCCCATCATAATTGGGGTGAATGTACAAGAACAGGCACAGCAGAATGATCTGCCGTACCTGTTAACTGTTTTATGAGCACCCGCCATTGGATCGGGAGTTCTTCAGCGTTTATAACAAAAGCCCGGAGTTTTCTCCGGGCTCTGAATATCTGCGGATATTACTCTTCTTCGACGTCGTGGCAGTCTTCGCATTCTTCAAGCACACCGACGATCGACACCGGATCGATGCCCTGACGGGTGTAGTAGTCGGAGACGGCTGCCTTGATCGCCTGCTCTGCAAGCACGGAGCAGTGGACCTTAACTGCCGGGAGACCGTCCAGTGCTTCCATAACCGCCTTGTTCGTCAGTGTAAGCGCTTCCTTGATCGTCTTGCCCTTGACAAGCTCCGTTGCCATGCTGCTGGTCGCGATCGCGGCACCGCAGCCGAAGGTCATGAACTTAACGTCTGTGATCACGTCGCCTTCGACCTTGATGTACATGCGCATGATGTCACCGCACTTGGAGTTGCCGACCTCACCGACACCGGAGGGATCCTCCATTTCGCCGACGTTGCGCGGATTTGCAAAATGTTCCATTACTTTTTCACTGTATGCCATAATATAAATTCCTTTCAGCCATAATAATATGTGTGATCCGAAGTAACTCGGTGTAGATTATCAGTTGATCTCCTTGCCGTGGATGATCGCATCCCACAGCGGGCTCATGGCGCGCAGACGCTCAACGATCTGCGGCAGGACCTCGATGATGTAGTCGACATCGCTTTCCTCGTTGACATCGCTGAAGCTCAGGCGGAGGGAGCCGTGGGCAACCTCGTGTCTCAGACCGATCGCAAGCAGAACGTGGCTCGGGTCGAGGGAGCCGGAGGTGCAGGCGCTGCCGGAGGAAGCGCAGACACCCTTCATGTCAAGCATGAGCAGGAGAGATTCGCCCTCAATGCCCTCGAAGCAGAAGCTGATGTTGCCGGGGAGGCGCTTCTCACGGTCGCCGTTCAGACGGCTGCGGTCGATCTTGAGGATCTCCGTGATGAGCTTGTCCTGCATGCGGCGCAGCTTTAAGTTCTTTTCGTCCATCGTCTCGTGTGCGATCTCCATCGCTTTTGCGAGACCGACGATACCGGCGACGTTCTCCGTGCCCGCACGGCGGCTGCGTTCCTGTGCGCCGCCGTCAATGAGGTTCGGCAGGACAAGACCGCGTCGGATATAAAGTGCGCCGACACCCTTCGGGGCGTGAAGCTTGTGACCGCTCAGAAAGAGCATGTCGATATTCTGTTCTTTTACGTTGATGTGCACATTGCCGACTGCCTGAACCGCGTCGGTGTGGAAGAGGACGCCGTGCTTTTTGCAGATAGCACCGATCTCGGAAATCGGCTGGATCGTGCCGATCTCGTTATTCGCGTACATGACGGTGACCAGCGCGGTCTTCTCTGTGATCGCGGCTTCGAGCTCCTCGGGAACGACGATGCCGTTTTCGTGTACGTCAAGATAGGTGACGGTGAAGCCTTCCTTTTCGAGCGCTGCACAGGTGTGCAGGACGGCGTGATGCTCGAATTTAGTGGTGATGATGTGATTTTTGCCCTGCTTCAGCATCTTGTGCGCAGCGCCCTTGATCGCCCAGTTGTCGCTTTCGCTGCCGCCGCTCGTGAAATAGATCTCGTTCGGCAGTGCACCGAGGCATTTCGCAACCACGGCTCTTGCATCCTCAAGCGGCTTCTTTGCAGCGTTGCCGACGGAATACAGACTCGAGGGATTGCCGTAGAATTCTTTATAGAACGGAAGCATGGCATCCAGAACAGCGGGGGAAACCGATGTTGTGGCCGCATTGTCCGCGTAAATAACTTTTTTACCGTTCAATTCCATTTCGTTATCCATACCTTTCGGGAAGTTTTATCGGTTAAAAGCGATTTCTTACAGTGTTCGCTTTCGTCGGTTATAATATACACCATTTTGGTATACAAAGCAATAGTAAAATACGTATATTAGAAAAAATTTTACAAATAATGGATTGATCCCATCCTTTGCGCCGGTCGGTGATCATGGCGGGTACTGCAGCAGTGGGAAAACTTGACACAAAATGAGGGGTGTGGTACTATAGTACTATCTATACTTGTGCCCATCCATCACAGACAGATTTAATATATTCACTTACAGCCATTTTTTGAAAGGAAGGAATTTATTTGGCAGAAAAGAAAGTAAGCAGAATCAAAAAGCCCGCATCGCTTGGCGATATGGCTCAGAAGAAGCAGCAGGATCAGCCCCTGCGCGGTGCTAATGACATGCCGTTCATCGGCAAGATCGCCGATCCCGTCGCGCCGAAGCCGGCTATGAAGCGCACGGCGGCGAAGAGCAAGAAGGAGACGGCGGCACAGCCGAAGGAGACACCTGTACAGCAGAAAAAGGAAACTAAGCCGGCAAAAAGCACGAAGAAGACAAAAAGCACCGGGACGAAGAAAACACAGACGAGCAGAAAGGGCAGGGGACGTAAGCCGGAGGCCGAGAAGCCGAAGCCGTCCGTACGCGCTTATTTCCTCGGCGGCCTGAATGAGATCGGAAAGAACTTTACGCTGTTCGAGTTCGGACAGGATATGATCATCGTGGATTGCGGTCTCGCGTTCCCGGATGAGGATATGCCCGGCATCGACGCCGTTATCCCGGATTTCTCTTTTGTCGAAAAGAACAGTGACCGTATTCTCGGCATTTTTATTACGCACGGACACGAGGATCATATCGGTGCACTGCCGTATCTGCTCAAGAAGATCAACGTGCCGGTCTACGGTACCGCACTGACTCTGGCTTTGATCGAGAACAAGCTCAAGGAGCATAACATGGGCTGGGTACAACTGAATGTCACCCCGGCCGGCAGCCATGTGCTGCTCGGCGATTTCGATGTTGAGCTGATCCATGTCAACCACTCCATTTCCGATGCGGTCGCTTTGGCGATCCACACACCGGCCGGCGTGAT
>JAGAOD010000043.1 GCA_017623855.1 Clostridia bacterium | reverse complement strand
CTACGACTCCGACGAAGCCGGACTGAAGGCGGCACAGCGTGCGATCCCGATCCTGCGCGGTGCGGGACTGCTCGTCCGCGTGATGACCGTTCCGGGCAACAAGGACCCCGACGAGTTCATCAACGCGTACGGAGAGGACGGCCCGGCGCGCTTCAGAAAGCTCATCGAGTCGAGCGGCAATGACGTTGAATACCGGCTCGAGAAGCTCCGCAGGAATTTCGACTTGGACAGCGGCGACGGCAAGGTGCAGTACCTCATGGAAGCGGTCGGTGTGCTCGCAAAGCTCGACAATGACATTGAGCGCGACGTGTACATCGGAAAGCTTTCGCAGGAGGTCGGCGTGGACAAGAACGCGATCGCCTCGCAGGTCAAGCGCAGTATGCGTCAGGAGTACAGGGCACAGGAAAAGCGGCAGCAGCGCGAGACGACGGAAACGCTCTCTGCGCGGCGCGATGAGGTCAATCCCGAAAAGCGGCGTCATCTGCGTGCGGCGAATGCGGAGGAACAGCTCATCGCCTGTCTGTTCGCACATTCCGATCTCGCACCCATGCTCCAAAACAGAATGCCGCCGGAAAAATTCGTTACGGGATTTAACCGAAGGTTATATGCAAGTCTGTTGGGCAAGATTATTAACGGAGAAACCCCGAATGCGCCGGGAATCGGCGATTTTTCGGCGGATTTTACCCCCGACGAGATGGGACGCATCGCAAAGATCATCAGTGAGAGCGGCGGCACGTCGCCGACGGATGCCGAAACGGCGATCGGGATCATCCTGAATGAAAGCGCGCTTTCCGATTCGGATGCGATCCGCAACACGGACCCCGCGGCACTGATGGCGCAGCTTGCGGCATTGAAGAAACAGAAGAAGTAAAAATTCAGAACTTTTTTAAGTTTGAAATATACAGTCTCAAATATAAGTCGGTCCGGTGAGCGTTGCTCACCGTGCCGGAATAAGGGAATTCAGAAAGGTTTGGTTTTCACTATGGCAGCACAGGATAAGAAGTCCATCATCCGCGACCTGATCGAGCTCGGCAAGAGCAAGGGTCAGCTCAGCACAAAGGAGATCCTCGACGCGCTGGGCGAGCTCGATTTCGACCCCGAGCACATCGAGAAATTCTACGACACACTGGAATCTCACGGTGTGGAGATCGTGGAGGATTTCGCAGACATTCAGATCGATGATCTCGATCTGACAAAGGTCACGAGCGAGACCGTCGACTACGACACCGGCGTGGGCATTGAGGGCGTTGCCATCGATGACCCGGTCAAGGTCTATCTGAAGGAGATCGGCCGTGTTCCGCTTCTGACCTCCGAGGAGGAGATCCGGCTCGCGATCGCGATCAAGGACGGCAATGAAGCCGCAAAGAAGCGTCTGTCCGAAGCGAACCTGCGTCTCGTTGTCAGTATCGCAAAGCGCTACCTCGGCCGCGGCATGCAGTTCCTCGACCTCATTCAGGAGGGCAACCTCGGTCTGATCAAGGCTGTTGAAAAGTTTGACTATACGAAGGGCTTTAAGTTCTCCACATATGCAACATGGTGGATCCGTCAGGCCATCACCCGTGCGATCGCGGATCAGGCACGTACGATCCGTATCCCGGTCCATATGGTAGAGACCATCAATAAGGTCAAGAAGGTATCGAGCCAGCTGCTGCACACAAGCGGTCATGAGCCGACCGCGGATGAGATCTCCGCAGAGCTCGATATGCCGGTCGATAAGGTCCGTGAGATCATGCGTGTCGCACAGGAGCCGGTCTCCCTCGAGACACCGATCGGTGAGGAAGAGGACAGCCATCTCGGCGACTTCATCCCGGACGACGACGCGCCGGCACCGGCGGATGCCGCATCGCACACGCTCCTGCGTGAGACCCTCGGCGACGTGCTCGATTCCCTCACGCCGCGTGAGGAAAAGGTGCTCCGTCTGCGCTTCGGTCTCGAGGACGGCAGAAGCCGTACGCTGGAGGAAGTCGGCAAGGAGTTTAATGTTACACGTGAGCGTATCCGTCAGATCGAAGCGAAGGCACTTCGCAAGCTGCGTCACCCGAGCCGCAGCAAGAAGCTGAAGGATTTCCTCGACTGATCGTAAGATCGTATTACAGCCATT
>JAGAOD010000042.1 GCA_017623855.1 Clostridia bacterium | reverse complement strand
TTAGCTCGCGCTATGCGTGCGCGGCGGTCTGCAGAAAGCCGTGCGTGTCACGGACAAGCTTGTTCCGGTCATGGCGGGGCTGTTTCTTTTGGCTTGCTGTGCCGTTCTTGTGCTGCGAGCGGAGCGTATACCGGCCGCGCTCGCGGATATGCTCCGCTCGGCGTTTATGCCGCGTGCCGCCGTGGGCGGTGCGGCAGGGGTGTGGGTCGCCGTGCAGGTCGGCGTTTCGAGGGGCGTGTTTACGAATGAAGCGGGGCTTGGCAGCGGCGCGTTTGCGCTTTGCCGTGTACGGGGAAAGACACCGGAGGAGGTGGGCGCACTCGGTGCGCTGCAGGTGTTCATCGATACGCTGTTTCTCTGTACGGTGACGGCACTGTGCCTGTCGGTCACTTCGGGCACGGGTGACGGCGCGGCATTTACGCTGTCGGCTTTTTCGTCGGTTTTGGGGGATGCGGGGAGCTTTGCCGTCTCCGTTTCCATGGCGCTTTTTGCTTTTGCGACGGTCGTGGCATGGAGCTGCTACGGTATGGATGCGCTCTCGTTTTTAGTGCCGTCCGCCGGCACAGCCGGACAGCGGATCTATATCCTCTTTGCGGCCGTCTCCTGCTTTTTGGGCTGTATTATACCCTTTAACGGGGTGCTTCTGTTCTGCGACGCGTTCAACGGCATTATGGCAATACCGAATATTTTGGCTTTACTGCGATTGTCTCCCGTCATTTTTGAGGAAAATAACGCAAAAGATAAGATAAAATTTACGAAATTTTCGCAGAATGCAAAAAAACTGTAGATTTTTTAGCTCTGAGATGCTAGAATGTAATTGAACTGTAGACGGATGTCTGCAACACAAAAAATCACGGCTCAGGCCAAAAAATACAAGGAGGCAATATTTATGAAACTTATTCTTGCGATCGTCAGCAACGATGACAGCGGTGCGGTATCCTCCGCAATGACCAGAAGCGGCTTCCAGATCACTAAGCTCGCTACAACAGGCGGCTTCCTGATGGCAGGCAATACAACCTTCATTTCCGGTGTTCCGGACGAGAAGGTCGACGAAGTCATCGGCATTATCAGCAAGCACTCCAGCCGCAGAACACAGGTCGTTCCGAGCACAACGACCATGGACGTCGGCATGTACTCTTCCTTCCCGGTTGAGGTCACCGTTGGCGGCTCCACCATCTTTGTTCTGAACGTCGAGCGTTTCGAAAAGGTCTAAATGCAATTTGAAAATTTTGTCGGCAATGCGGCGTTGAAATCGGCACTTTCGGGTGCCTTTCTACGCCGTCGGCTGCCGCACGCGATCATACTCGAGGGCGAGTCCGGGCTTGGTAAGCGCACACTCGCCCGTATTGTTGCGCGTGCCGCTGTGTGCCGCGCACAAAACCGGGACGCTGCCCCGTGCGGCGTGTGTCCGTCCTGCATTCGCTCTGCGGCGGGCTCTCACCCGGATATCCGAACCGTTTCGGGCAGCGGTGCCTCCGGTGCCGTCAGTGCCAAATCGGTCGAGGAAGTCCTTTCGGATGCATACCGGCGTCCGGAGGAGGCGGATGTCAGTGTATACCTGTTTTTCATTGATAACGGTATATCCGACAACGCGCAGAATAAACTGTTAAAGCTGATAGAAGAACCGCCGCCCGGCGTAATTTTTATTTTTACGGTACCGTCGGCGGATATTTTGCTGCCCACCATTCGATCCCGTGCGCAGATCTTTACGGTACGTGCGCCGGAGGAAGCAGAGGCAGCCGTTTTTGTGGAACAGAAAACCGGTATGGAATATGAGGCGGCGCTGGCACTTGCGGCGCTGCACCGCGGCAACATCGGCAAAATGCTCTCGGACGGAGAAAACGGACGGGCTGCAAAAGCGGCTTTTGCGGCGACGGAGATCGCCTTGTCCGCGGCGGAACGTACGGAGCACGAGCTTCTTGCGGCTGCGGCTCCGCTCCTGAAGGATCGGGGCATGTTTTTGGAAACGGCGGACCGGCTGCAGATGCTGTTCAGGGATGCGTGCATGCTGAAATCGGGCGTGCGGACCGTACCGCTCGGCACCCTGGAAACGGCGCAGCGGCTCAGCCGGAGACTGTCCGTCAAAACCCTGATGACGCTGTGCGATTTGACCGCACGGTATGCGGGGTATGTACAGCGCAATGCCAACATGACGCTGCTGGTCACGGCATTTTGCGCGGAGTTGAGAAAAAACGCAGGCAGATGACCTGTTTTTACGATAGAAGGAGGAACTGACATGGCCGAAGTCATCGGAGTCAGATTCAAAAATACGGGTAAGGTTTATTACTTCGACCCCGACGGAAAGAAAGTTGAAGCGGGCGGCTACGCGGTAGTCGAAACGGCCCGCGGTGTAGAATGCGGCGAGATCGCCATGGAGAACCGGGACGTTCCGGACGACACCATCGTACAGCCGCTGAAAAAGCTGATCCGCGTTGCAACGAAGGACGACATGCGCCGCGTTGCGGAAAACGAGATCAAGGCAAAAAATGCATTCGTGCTTTGTGAGAAGAAGATCGCCGAGCGCGGTCTCGAAATGAAGCTTGTTGACGTGGAATACACCTTTGACAACAGTAAGATCCTGTTCTATTTTACGGCGGACGGACGCGTGGACTTCCGTGAGCTCGTCAAGGACCTCGCGGGCATGTTCCGCACACGCATCGAGCTCAGACAGATCGGTGTACGAGACGAAGCGAAGATGATCGGCGGTCTCGGCATCTGCGGCAGACCGTTCTGCTGCGGCTCGTTCCTCGGCGGCTTCCAGCCGGTGTCCATCAAGATGGCGAAGGAACAGGGCCTTTCGCTGAATCCGGTGAAGATCTCCGGTACCTGCGGCAGACTTATGTGCTGCTTAAAGTATGAGCAGGAGGCGTATCTCGACCTGTTGCGCACCACACCGAAGGTCAACGCGATCGTTTCCACGCCGGACGGCAAGGGCGTTGTCATCGACCAGAACCTTTTGACCGGTAAGCTGACCGTACGGCTCGACAAGAATCCGGACGCGGCACCGGGTATCTACAAGGTCAAGGACGTCAAGGTCATCCGCGACGGACAGATCAAAGTGAACAAAAAAGAGATCGAAGAATTCAAAAAGCTCGAGGGCTGAGAATTCTTTGGGGAATAAAGACAGCGGCCGGAGAAGTGTTTCTCTGACCGCTGTTTTGTTCATGATGCATGAAAATTCATAAGGAATTGGTTCGTTTAACTTTCATTTCCTATTGCTTTTTTCAGATTTTGTGATATGATAGAGATAACAAATTTCACGGAGGTGTCCCATTATGGCATATAAGATTACAGACGCTTGCATCAATTGCGGTGCATGTGCAGCAGGCTGCCCGGTAGAGGCTATCGCAGAGGCTGGCGACAAGCACGAGATCAACGCTGACGTTTGCATCGATTGCGGCGCTTGCGCAGATACTTGCCCGGTTGGTGCTATCGAGGCATAATTATTGCGTTGCTGAACATAAAGGGCTGCCACGTTTCGCGGCGGTCCTTTTTTCTGTTTATTTATGAAGGGAGACGGCGGAAATCATGGAAAATGCACATTGGGAACCGCTTTCCAAAACCTGCCGTGTGCTCGTAACAAGGGAGCACCGGTTCAATACGGACACGATCCTTCTGGCTCATTTTGCGGCACCGCGCCATAAGGAAAGATGTGCCGATTTAGGCACGGGCTGCGGCACGATCCCGCTTCTTTGGCACATCCGCTATGCCCCGAAGGAGATCACCGGTGTGGAACTCGGAGAGCAGGCAGCGGTGCAGGCGGAGCTGTCCGTTGCGGAAAACGGTTTCACGGACAGCATTTCGATCCGCAGAGGGGATATCAGAAATATCCGTGAAATTTTCCCCGAGCCGGAGCTTGATCTCGTCGCGTGCAATCCGCCGTATAAGGCTGTAGGCGCGGGGCTCAGAAACGAAGACACCCGCATGGAAAATGCGCGGCATGAGTGCACCTGTACGCTCGAAGATGTCGCAGCGGCCGCAAAGGCGGTTCTGCGCTTTAGCGGCAGGCTCTGTATCTGTCAGCGTCCCGAGCGTCTGACGGATGCGATGGCAATTTTCAGGGAATACGGACTTGAGCCGAAGAAGCTGCGGCTCGTGCAGCAGAGAAAGGACAGCGCACCGATGCTGTTCCTGCTCGAAGCCCGTCGCGGCGGCAAGCCGGGGCTGCAGATTTTACCGACATTACTTATTGAAGACGAAAACGGAGCATTTTCGAAAGAAATGCTTGAGATATACGGAGAGTACAAAACGGACCACGAAGAGGCGAAAGGGAGTGACGAAGCATGAAGGAGCTGACGGTGCAGTACAATACGCTGACGGCGCAGGAATTTATTGAACTGTGGGAATCGGTTTGGGACGGCGCACCGACTCTCTCTCAGGTAGAGTTGGGGCTTCGTCATACTTTGTTCCGCGTTTCTGTTTGGGACGGTGACAAAGTGATAGCTATGGCGCGGATGAACGGCGACCTCGGCCTTAATTATTACATTAAAGACGTAGTCGTGCGTCCCGAATATCAGGGGCGTGGAATCGGGCGCATGCTGATCAATGAACTTTTTAAGTTTATCAATGATAACGGTATTCCCGGGACAGAGATCTTTGTGGAGCTTTGTGCCATGCCGGATAAGATCCCATTTTATGAAAAGTTCGGTTTTTCAGCCAATGAAGCACAAAGGCTGAAAATTATGCACCGTGTAGAGTAAGTGTACAGAAAGGCGAAGGAAAGTGGAAGGCAATATTTTGGAAAAGGGCGTGCTGTATGTTGTCGGTACGCCGATCGGCAATCTGTCCGATTTTTCTCCCCGTGCGGCGGAAACGCTTGCTGGGGTGGATTTCATCGCTGCAGAGGATACGCGCGTGACGGTGAAGCTCTTAAATCATTTCGGCATCAAAAAGCCGCTTATCAGCTATTTTGAACATAATAAGACGGAAAAGGGCAGCATGATCGCGGACCGCATTGCGGCGGGCGAGACCTGCGCGCTCGTGTCCGACGCCGGTATGCCTGCGATCTCCGACCCCGGTGAGGATCTCGTTGCGCTCTGCGCCGCACGCGGCATCAAGGTGCTCGTCGTGCCCGGTCCGACCGCGGTCATCTCCGCGCTCGCCGTGTCCGGTCTGCCGACAGGCAGATTTACGTTCGAGGGCTTCCTCAGTGTGAATAAAAAGAGCCGCCGTGAACATCTCAATGAGGTCAAAAACGAAACGAGGACCATGGTGTTCTACGAAGCGCCGCACAAGCTGCCTTACACGCTGAAGGATATGGCGGAGACGTTTGGCGACCGCCGCATCGCGCTCGTGCGTGAGATCACGAAGATCCACGAGGAGTGCATCCGCACGACGCTCTTTAAGGCGGTAGAGTATTACGAGGAAAATGCGCCGAAGGGCGAGTTCGTGCTCGTCATCGAGGGCGCAAAGCCGGAGGAAAAGAAGGAGCTGACGCTCGAGGACGCCGTGGAGATCGCAAGACAGGCCGTTGAAAACGGCAGCTCCGCGTCCGACGCCGCAAAGGAAGCGGCGAAGATCTCCGGCTTCAAAAAGGGCGAGATCTATAAACTTCTGATGAACTGATGAGGAAAACCATGCTGTCGGTCTATATTCACATTCCGTTCTGCAAAAGTAAATGCCCGTACTGCGATTTCTACTCGGCGTGTCCGAAGGATGAAAGTATTTTGGAGCAGTACACCGAGGCGATCTGTGCGCGGCTCATGTCCTGCGGCGAGCGGTATGCGCACCGCGATGTCGGCACCGTGTATTTCGGCGGCGGCACACCGAGCGTGCTCGGCGCAGAGTGGCTGTGCCGTGTTTTGTCGGCTGTGAAAGCCGCATTTTCGGTGCATCCAAATGCGGAGGTCACGGTGGAGTGCAATCCGGCGGACGTGGACAGAGCCTTTTTCGAAACGCTCAGAAACGGCGGCGTGAACCGCATTTCGATGGGCATGCAGTCGGCAAACGAAGACGAGCTTCGTCTGCTCGGCAGGCGGCACACTGCGGAGGACGCGGAAAAGGCGATGCGTGCGGCGAGAGAAGCCGGCATCGACAATGTTTCCGTCGATTTGATGCTCGCGCTGCCGAATTCTAACTTTGAAAAGCTCAAAAACTCGATCGATTTCTGCGCGAAACTCGGTGCGGATCACGTTTCGGCATATATCTTAAAAATTGAACCCGGCACGCCGTTTTCGAAAATGGCGGACACGCTGTGTCTTCCGGACGAGGACGGCGCGGCGGATCAGTACCTTTTCATGGTCGAAAGACTCAGAGCGCTCGGCTACGCGCAGTATGAGATCAGCAATTTCACAAGACCCGATAAAGAAAGCCGGCACAATCTGCAGTACTGGCGCTGTGGGGAATACCTCGGCGTCGGCCCGGCGGCACATTCCTTTGTCGACGGGAAACGCTTCTTCTTCCCGCGTGATCTTAAGGGCTTTCTGGACGGGAACGAACCGCAGGCGGACGGCGAGGGCGGCGCATTTTCGGAGTTTGCCATGCTCGCGCTGCGGCTGACGGAGGGGCTTAAAAGAGAAGTCTGTACAGAGCGTTTTCACGACGGCGGCGCACTGTATGACACGGTATTTGCGAAAGCCAAAAAGCTGCCGAAGCCGCTGATCACGGCGGACAGCGAGAAAATATCGCTGACGGCGGAGGGCTTTCTTGTGTCTAATATGATCCTTGCAGAAATTCTGCCGGAGGAATGAGGGGATACGGATGGACGAGATCAAAAAATATATTGAGGAAATGGTCACCGGGACGCTGTCTAAAATGGTGATCAGCAACCCGAAAACCAAAACCGAAGAATACAGAAAGATCGTTGTAAACCGCAAGAAAAACGGTTATCAGATCGAAAAATACACCGAAAAGCAGGTGTTCCACGAGAATATCGCAGCCGATACGCTCCCGGAGCGCTGTGTGCAGCTTGCCGGGGCATACCGGCAGGTCGATGCGTGGGATGATGTGAAGCAGTATACGCTGCTCATTTCCCGAAAGGGTAAGTGCACGTTTAAGAGAAAAATGCTCGGCGCGCAGAAGGCTGCCGCGCCCGCCGTGAATACGGACACACATAATCGGAAAAAACAGTACATTCTGGAAGAGGGCACGGTTATCCCGCCGCTCGTTGACATGGGCATCTTCACGCAGGAGGGCAAGGTCGTCCGCTCCATGTACGACAAGTTCCGGCAGATCAACCGTTTCATCGAGCTGATCGACGACGCGGTGCGCGACACGAAGGCCACACAGCTGAATGTCATCGACTTCGGCTGCGGCAAGTCGTATCTGACGTTCATTCTGTACTATTATCTGACAGAGATCCGTCACATCGACGCGCAGATCATCGGTCTTGACCTCAAGGCGGATGTCATCGCAAACTGCAATAAGACCGCTGAGAAATACGGCTACGCCGGTCTGCGCTTTGAAATGGGCGATATCAACGGCTACAAGGCGCCGTTCGACGTAGATATGGTCATCACGCTGCACGCGTGCGATACGGCGACGGATTTTGCGCTCTATAATGCGATCCAGTGGAACGCGCGTATGATTTTCTCCGTGCCGTGCTGTCAGCATGAATTAAACGCGCAGATGAAGCCGGAAAATCTCTCCATTTTGTCGAATTACGGTATTATTCAGGAACGCTTTGCGGCGCTCGCAACGGACGCGATCCGCGGCAATCTGCTCGAATACTGCGGCTATAAGACGCAGCTTTTGGAGTTTGTCGATTTTGCGCATACGCCGAAAAATATATTGATCCGCGCGATGAGTCGTCCGATCATCCCGAAGGCGCTTCGTGCGAAAAAGTTGACGGAAGCGGAAGCGCTTATGCAGGAATTCCGCTTTGAACCGACGCTGTATCGGCTTGTGAAGGACGCAGGGTGGTAAGTATGGTCGAACTCAGAGAGATCACAAAGGAAAACTATGAAGCCGTGCTCGCACTGCATGTGTCTGCGGCGCAGACGGCATTTGTGCCGACGGTCACCGAAGCGCTCGCACAGGCGTGGGTGTATAAGGACACGGCTTATCCGTTTGCGGTGTACGCGGACGGTGAGCCCGTGGGCTTTATCATGCTCGGGTATTACGAGCTGCGGGATCAGTACACCGTATGGAAATTCCTCATTGACGAGCGGTATCAGCGGAGGGGCTGCGGCAAAGAAGCGCTGCGGCTTGCGATCCGTTGGCTGCGGGAGAAATTCGGTGTGTCGGAGGTCTTCCTCGGCTGTGCACACGAGAACCGCATTGCGGAAAAGCTGTATGCATCCGTCGGCTTTCAAAGAACCGGCTTTGAGACCGAGACCGGCTTTGAGATGCGGCTCGAGATCATCTGAAAATAAAACATCGCTGTTCACGAAACACGAAACACGGACAGCGATGTTTTTGTTTATACGGTTTTGCTTTTTGGGCGGCGGAGAAGATAATATACGGAGAGAGCGACGGCGACGAAGTCGGCTGCGGTGCCCGCCCAGAACATGCCCTCCATACCGAAAAGCGCATGCAGCAGAAGGAGTGAAGGAACAAAGACGAGACCCTGACGGGCGACGGAGAGCAGGGACGCGCGCCCGGCAAAGCCCACAGCCTGCAGATAGCTGACCGCAAGGTGATTTAAGCCGACGACCGGCATGACGAGCATCCCGATGACCGTGACGTGGCAGCTGAGCTTCATGAGTGCGGGGTCCTGCAAAAACAGCCCGACGATCGATCGCCGGAACGCAAAGCACAGTGCAGTGAGTGTCGTGCCGACGAGAATGATGAGCACGGCGGTTTTCTTCAGCGTTTCTTTAATGCGTGCCGTGTTGCCCGCGCCGAAATTATAGGCGAGCATCGGCTGTACGCCGAGCGCGAGGCCCATGACGATCATCGCGACGATCATGCAGGGCTTGCCGCCGACGCCCATCGCGGCGACGACGTCCGCGCCGTACTGCATGGAGATATTGTTGCTCAGAATGCCGACGAAGCCGCCGAGGAGATTGCTTGCGGCACTCGGAACACCGAGGGAAAAGACGAGCCAAAAGGCATGCGGAGAGCGCAGGGCGTAAAGCGGATTTAAGGTCAGAACGGAGGATTTACGGCAGGAACGGATGAGAATATATGTGGCTGTGAAAACATTGCTCAGCACGGTGGCGATCGCCGCACCGCGTACACCCATGCGGAACGTGGAGATAAAGAGCGGGTCGAGCGCGATGTTGAGGATGGAACCGAGGGTGACCACAACGGCGGCCGTGACGGTGTCGCCGTCGGCACGGAGCAGATTGCCGAAGCCGTTCGAAAAGATAACGATCGGTGCGCCTATGGCCATGATCGTGATGTAATCCTTTGTGTACTGCCATGTGGCTTCATTCGCACCGAACAGGCCGACAAAAGTATCGGGCATAAGCAGTACGGCCGCGGTGATCAGAAGACCGAAGACGACGGCGAAAACCGTACACGCGCTGCTGCAGGCCTTGACAAGCAGCATATCCTTTGCACCGAGCGCGCGGGAGATGATCGCACAGCCACCGCCGCCGATCAGGGTGCCGCAGGTCATCAGAAGCATAAAGAGCGGGGACGACAGCGAGATCGCAGCAACCTGATTTGCGCCGCCCGTGCGTCCGACAAAGAGCATATCCGCCATGTTATAGGCGGTGGTCACGAGCATAACGAGAATGACCGGGATGCACATTTTGGCGATGGCTTTCCACACGGATCCTTTTTCGAAAATTTCTTCTGTCTTCATAATTTCCTTCCTTTCTGCTTGCATTATCTGAAAATTGCGGTACAATTAAAACAACACTTGTTTTGTTAATCAAATGATAATTCGAAACAGATGGAAATTCAACCGTCAATTACAAGACGCGTGTTGTGTTAATGGAAGGG
>JAGAOD010000006.1 GCA_017623855.1 Clostridia bacterium | reverse complement strand
CTGTACAGGCATACATAGATTACTACAATAACGAACGAATTCAGGCTAAAACAAAATGGATGCCTCCCGTGAAATTCAGGGAAACATCCATCTGTGCGTAAATTCAATTTTCAATGTGTCCAGAATTCTGGGTACATATCACTTTTTGCCCGCCCTTTTTCGTCTGTCACCTTTTGCCGCCGGGTGCTCAGCCGAATTTCTCCGTGATCCGCTTCAGGATCTCCACGTCCGCCGGACAGAAATCATACGCCGGGATCTCTGCCGGGGTGATCCATTTGAGATCGCAATGCTCCAAAAGCTTCGGCTCGCCGCTTTTGAGCACTGCGTTAAACAGCGTCAGATGCACGAGAAGATCCGGATAATCGTGCAGGACGTCCATGAACACGTCCCCGACCTCGATCTCCACGTCGAGCTCCTCACGGCACTCGCGCATGAGCGCCGCTTCCTTCGTTTCATTCGGCTCGACCTTGCCGCCGACAAATTCCCACAAAAGCCCGCGTGCCTTGTGTGCAGGCCGCCGGCAGATCATAAACCGGTCGCCCCTCCAAAGGAGCGCCGCCACGACTTCCGTCTGTTTTTTCATACTGTTCCTCCGTTATTCAGCCGATAAGCTTTTCGATCTGTGTCATGGACGCGTCCGGCAGCAGGGTTTCGAGATAGTCCGCGATCCGCTTTGCCGCGTCCTTCGGCTCTTCTCTGTACGCATTTTCAATCATTTCCGTGCCGAACTGCACCTCCGGCATCGCATAACGTGCAATGCCCCAGCCGTACGGCTTTCCGGTCTTATCCGTCCTGTACTCAAAATTCTGCACGACGAGATAGGTCTGCATCTGCAGGCGGGTGATCACGGTCTCAAAGCCCTTCTGTCCCTGCTTTCCGTAATTGCACTTCGCTTTGAGCTCATGCGTCATCATGGAACTGTACTCTAAAAAAACGTCCATGATCTGCTTGTCCTTCATCGGCGCGAGACCGTCGTCCCAGCGCGCGTCGAAATCGTACCCGTCGCGGCGGTAATTGAGAAACGCCGAAAAATGCTCGAGGCTGATAAACCCGGCCTTCCCCTGAAAGAATTTGCCGTATGCACATTCGGCTTTCCGTGCGATCGGCCCTTTCCACTCCCACGGACCGTCCGCATCGGGCACAAACCACAGCTCCCGCGGCGTGCACTCCTCGACGGAATAGCCCGGGATGCTGTTTTTGAAGAACGGAAGAAAGCCGACCTCGCGGATCAGCGCCTCCAGTTCCTCCATGCTGTGTACTCTCGGAAAACGCATCGTCATTCCCTCTTATTCTGTCTTCGGCAGCAGGGACTCCCAATCGAGTGTCTCGCCGTCCTCTGTCACGATGTACGGAATGCCGATCGCCTGATGCTCGCGCACCGGGTCAAACAGGCTGCTGTTATCACGCAGGTGCAAAAATTCCTTCAGCGCGCGGAGATCCTCCGTGATGTTCAAAAAAGTATATTCGAGACCCGCCTTATCGTACGCCGCACAGCAATCCACGCAATCGGGACAAAGCATGGAACCGTAAATCTTCATCATATCGCATCGCTCCTGTATTTTAGCTTTATATCTGCATTCTATCACAACAACATCCAAAATACAACAAAAACGGGGTGCCGAACACAGCACCCCAAAGCTTTATTTGTGATTTACGCCGCAGCCGCCCTGACTTGCCTTCGGGCAGGTCTTTGCATAGGGGCAGCCGATACACTTCGAGCCGCGCTTCTTCTCCCGGACGATGTAGAAAACGATCGCGCCGAGAACGAGAACGATGACTGCAGCAATGATGAGATCGATCAATAATTTTGGCATATAGTTACTCCGAAATTATGTAGGTTTATTTTGCTTTCTTTGCGTACTCAGCCTTCAGCTTTCTGTCGGAATTCACGCAGAGTGTGATGAGAACTGCGACGAATACGAGAACCGCAATACCGCCGCCGATGGCTGCGCCGACATGCAGGGAAGCCGGAGCGGTAAAGAGTGTGCCGAAGGTGTAGACGAGGTAGCCGACGGTGTAGCCTGCGCCGAGCTGCAGACCGATCGCACCCCAGAGCCACTTTGCGCTCTTCATCTCAGCGTTCATTGCGCCGATCGCCGCAAAGCACGGCGGTGTGAAGAGGTTAAACATCAGGTAAGCGAGTGCTGCGACCGGCGTGATGCCAAATACCGCTGCAACCTCTGTACCTGCGCCCGCTGCCATTTCAAGGGCTTCCGTATCGATGAGGTTGGAAATACCGTAGCAAACGGCGAGTGTGCCGACGACGTTTTCCTTCGCGATGAAGCCGGTGACAGCCGCTGCCGCCATCTGCCATGCCTTGATGCCGATGATCGGAACGAGCACTGTCGCGATTGGTGCAGCAATGGTTGCAAGGATGGAGGAAGCTTCTGCGCCTTCCTCCACGAGCTTAAAGCTCCAGTCAAAGGACTGCATGATGAAGACGATCGCATTGCAGAGCAGGATGATCGTACCCGCCTTGACGATGTAAGACCAGCCGCGGGACAGCATGGACATGGCTGCACGCTTGAGGCTCGGGAGCTTATACTCGGGGAGCTCGATGATGAAGAAGGACTTTCTGACCTTGTGACCGGCGATCTTGTTGACGACCAGCGCGAAGACAAGGATCATGAAGATGCCGACAAAGTACATCAGTGTGCCGACCCAGGAAGCATCGTGGAAGAATGCGCCTGCGAACAGGGCGATGACCGGCAGCTTTGCGCCGCAGGGCATGAACGGAGCGAGCATTGCGGTAGCGCGGCGCTCACGCTCATTTCGGATGGTACGGGAAGCCATAACGCCCGGGATCGCACAGCCTGTGCCGATGACGAACGGGATGACGGACTTACCGGAAAGACCGACCTTCTTGAAGATCGGGTCGAGAACGACCGTGGCGCGTGCCATGTAGCCGCAATCCTCAAGGAGTGCGATGAGGAAGTACATGACCATAACGAGCGGCAGGAAGCCGACAACGGCGCTGACGCCGCCGATGATGCCTTCAGTCAGGAGAGAGACAAGGAATACGTTACCGCCCTCAAGGAGGCCTGCGACCCATTCCTTGAACATGTCGATGAGTGTTACGAGACCGGGAATTGCAAAGCCGTTTGCAAACTCATAGCCCTCGGCGATCCACGGACCGACCCAAGCCTGGGAGATCTGGAACACGAGGAACATAACGACAGCGAAGATCAGAAGGCCGACAGCGGGATTTGTCAGCACGGCGTCGATCGTGTCCTGTGCGTTCTTATTTCTTGTCAGAATCTTACGGGTCTCGACCTTCTTTACGATGTTGTTGACGAAAGCAAAGCGCTTTCTGTCCGCTTCAACGACCTGCTTCTTGTCTGTCAGATCGACATTGCCCTGATCGTACGGCGCCTTCTGTCCGCGGCCTCTGAGGGAAACCGCCGTCTTTACGAGCTCCTCGAGACCGTTGCTGCCGTTTACGGTGGAAACCGTTTCAACGACCGGACAGCCGAGTGCTACGGAAAGCGCCTTTGCATCGATCTTTGTTTCCTTTGCGGCGTTGATGTCGGACTTATTCAGTGCGACCACGACCGGAATACCGAGCTCCATGAGCTGTGTTGTAAAGAACAGGCTGCGGCTCAGATTCGTTGCGTCCACGATGTTGATGATGACATCCGGATTTTCACCCTTGACGTAGGAGCTTGTGACGCTCTCCTCCGAGGTGAACGGAGACATGGAGTATGCACCGGGAAGGTCAACGGCGATCATTTCCTCATCGCCCGCATAATAGCTTTTCTTGATGGGGCTCATTTTTTTCTCAACGGTAACACCCGCCCAGTTGCCGACCTTCTCGTTACGACCGGTCAGCGCATTGTACATGGTCGTTTTACCGCTGTTCGGATTGCCCGCAAAAGCAATTCTCATTTTATTTTCCTCCTCATACGGAAAAAGTTTCTATGTTTACAGTTATGCTGTTAGCATACGGTTTATGGTGTTAGTCTGCGCTAACTCAATACCTCAAAAAAATTCGCACACTTTTTCTGTACGAATTTTAATGAATTCAGATCAAAATAGCTTCTGCAAGCTGATTGTCGATCGTATAACGGCCGTCCTTAATGGAGACGGTGCAGCTGCCTCTGCGGCGGGACACGACGGTGATCGGCTCCCCGCTGTAGCAGCCGAGAGAAAACAGAAACGCATCCATTTCCTCGTCGTCCGTTTCGATCGCACGGATGATATATTCCTTGCCAAGCTCGGCAGAGGACAAATTCATAAACAACACCTGTTTCAAAATGATAGTGATTTGTGTATCTCGGATCGGTTAGTCAAGAATAATTAGTCTTAACTAACCACCATGGATATGATAACGCTTTTCCCATCATTTGTCAATCCTTTTTTGTCGAAACCCGAAAATTTTTTCAAACAAAACGCGGCACCGGGAATGCCCCATGTGCCGCGCCGTACGTTTATTATTTTGCTTTCTGCGGGATGAGATAGATAGAAATGAGCATGCTGACAAGCAGCAGATACGGATAGAAAAGGAACTGCATGATCTCGAACGCGGAGACCGCAAAGCCCATTTCGGCGACCGTGGAGATCGCGACGAGCATCTGCGCACCGTACGGGATGACGCCCTGGAAGATGCAGGAGAAGGTGTCCAGAATGCAGGCGGAGCGCTTCGGCGTGATGCCGTAATCCTCGCTCATCTGCTTTGCGATCGGGTTTGCCATGACGATCGCAACCGTGTTGTTCGCCGTTGCGATATCCATTGCACCGACAAGGAGACCCATGCCGAGCTGACCGCCCTTTCTGCCCTTGAACACGCGCTGAATGAAGCCGAGCAGTGCGTCAAAGCCGCCGTAAACGCGGATGAGCGCGCACATTGCCGCAACGAGCACGGCGACCATAGCTGTCTCGAACATATTGGAAGCGCCGGAGCCCATATTCCCGAGCAGATCCGTCAGCGCGGTCTGACCGGTCGCGAGCATGATGACCGAACCGGAGACGATGCCGACAAGGAGCACGACGAAGACGTTGATGCCGACAACGCCGCCGACAAGCACAAGCAGGTACGGGACGATCTGCAGCAGGCTGTATTCACCGACGACCGGCCTCGGGTCGGCTCTCAGCGACAGAATGAGAACGATCACGAGCGTTGCAGCCGCAGCAGGCAGTGCGATCCAGAAGTTGCCGCGGAATTTATCCTTCATTGCGCAGCCCTGTCCGTTGCAGGCGGCAATGGTGGTGTCGGAAATAAACGAGAGGTTATCGCCGAACATCGCACCGCCGACGATCGTACCGACGCACAGCGGGATGCTGAACGCGGAAGCCTGTGCGACCTCGACCGCGATCGGCGCGAGGAGCGTGATCGTACCGACGGATGTACCCATCGCCGTAGAAACGAAGCAGGCGACGATGAACAGAACGATGACCGCAAAGCGCGGCGGGATCACGGAGAGCATGAAATACGCAACACTCTGTGCGCTGGAGCGACCGACAACACCGACGAACGCACCGGCAACAAGGAAAATGAGAAGCATCGTGATGATGTTCTTGTCCCCCACGCCCTGCCCCATGATCTCGAGCTTCTTGTCAAACGACACCTTGCGGTTCTGCAGGCAGGCGACCAGAATGGCGACCAAGAACGCAATGACGATCGGGATATTGTAAAAACCCATTTCAATTTTCAGTACGTACTCGAAAATGAGACCGAGTCCGAGATACAGTACAAGGAAGAAACCGATCGGCAAAAGCGCCTTGGGATTTCCTTTTTTCATGTTCATTCCTCCAAAATCAGCGATTTTCTCCTACTTTATCATACCGGAAATATAAAGTCAAGAATCGTAAAAATTCGGCATCGGCGCACCGGGATATTTTCCGTTCATATTCAGCACATACGGCCATTTTCCGGTGTCTTCGACAATGAAGCCGTAAATCAGTCCCATGTGCCTGTGCCAGTGCCTGAACTGTCCTAAGATCAGACGAAAGCGCGTCATTTCACAACCCTCAGGCAGCGTTGAAAGCTGCTCGTCTTCAAGCGAAACGATATACGCGCCGATCTTTTTACGGATCTGGCGGAAGTAATCGAGCATCTGCTCACGGCTCAAAACATCCCTTTCCGGCACATCGTTGAGACTTGCAAGCTCCGGCTCGTGAAATACGGGGTCCGTATACTTAGGGTCACAGGGGTTTATGTACCAGCGATCCATGGAATAGAGCGTGTGATACACATACTTCCACATCGGAAGCTCGTCGTACCGCTTGTTCCAGAGTTCGTCCGGGATGCAGCGGATCAGATTTTCCGTTTCCCACAAAGCGCGGTCCGTCAAATAACGAATATCGTCACAAAGGGTCAAAGCCCCCCACCTCATTTCAAAACAGACTTCTTATATACCATATTGGCTGTCTGATACGACGCTTCAAATGCAGGCTCGTCAAAGCCCGCCGGATGCGGCTTGCCTTCTAATTCTTCCGAGAGCAGAAGCGTGCACAGATGAAGCATATCGTCGATCTTCTCGTAGCTGTTCGGGACATACTGCGGTTGATAATACACGCCGCCCTCCTGCCGTCTGTGACCGCCGAGGAACGCGAGCTCCGTATAGCCCGGAGCGCTGAGCTTCTCTTTCACGGCAAGCAGATTTTTGCGGTATTCGCTGATCGGCAGTGCCATCGGGACCTGCATCCAGAGACCGAGCGCGTCGCCCGTGAACAGGCACTTGTGCGTGCGGTCGACAAACAGCACCGAGCCCGGTGTGTGACCGCCAAGCTCCAGAACCTCGATCTGCACGCCGCCGAGGTCGATCACGTCGCCGTCGTGGATATCAATGACATCCTCTGCGGTAGACGTATTCTTCGGCATCATGCCGCGCATACGGTCCATAAGCGGGATATCCTTCCCCGACATATAGAACCGGCCGAATTTATGGCTTAACGCCATGTGATCCCCGTGTGCGTGCGTGACCGCGAGCATCACGGGCAGGGACGTGAGCGATCTTACGACTTCTGTAAGGCTCTCGCCGCCGAGACCGGTGTCAATGAGCAGCGCCTTCTCCTTACCCTCGACGAGATACATGGAATCACTGTTGAAATCTTCTATGTAGAAAACGCCGGGACAGACCATTTCGACCTCATATCGGTCAAACGTGGATTTTGAAAACATCCACTCGAGGGCTTCCTTTTCGTTATACGCCGCTGTCCACGAGCCGTGCGGGTGTGTTTTCCACACCCCCTCCATGTGTCCTGCGGGATATTCCGTATAGTGCGCGTCGTGATTGCCCGCGGAGCGCAGTGAGGACATGACCATGCGTGTGCCCACACCCCTTGCGCCGTGCGGCGAGCGGTATTCTCCTGTCACCGGGACGACCGGATCGTCCGCGGCGTGGAACGCCCAAACCGGCACGTGCTTTGCTTTTCTCACGAGGAACGGATCCGCATAACCGCAAACAGGCATCGCGGCGGCGATCAGCTGCGGGCTGTGGCACAGAAGATTCCATGTGCCGGCGCCGCCCATGGACACGCCCGTCACGTATTTGCGGCAGGCGTCAATGGGATATTCCCCGGAAATCGAAGCGAGTGTGAAAATGAGAAGCTCCGTAAAAGCCGGCCACGACATATTTGCGGGGCATTGCGGCGCGAGGACATAGCAGGGATGCTCCGCCTGCCACTCGTCCGTTGTAAAGACGTCGGCACCGGGCGTAAACTTCTTCACAAGCTCCAAGTCATTGCCGCGCTCGCCTGCGCCGTGCAGGAACAGCACGAGCGGATATTTTTCGCCGGGCTTTGTTTCGGGCTCAAAGAGCGCCGCGTTCAAAAACATGCCCTGATGTCTTAATTCCTTTGTTGTCCATGCCATAACACTTCCCCCTTATTCTTCCAAAAGATACGGCATGAGCTTCTCCAAAACGACCGCATAGCCGTTCGGGAACATGTGCATACCGTCGATCGTGTACTCGATGCGCTGATTGCCGTCTTCGTCCAAGAGGCAGTCGAAGACATTGATATAGGTGCAGTGAAGCTCCTGAGCCAGCTTTTCGAGCATGGCGTTGACCGCGATCAGCTCCTTATTCGTGCGAACACCGAACATGTTCTCGAGCCATTCCTTCTCCATCCACGGGATCTCGCGGTTCACGGGATAATAGCTCATCACGTAGATCTTCGTGTCCGGCAGGCGGTCACGGATCTGAAGCAGGATCTTCTTATAGTTCTCATACAGCTTTTCGCGCGTGTAGCCCGGGCGGCTGATGTCGTTCGTGCCGATGTTGATGAACACCTTCTTCGGCTCGAGCTCGAAAACGGACTCCTCCATGCGCTTCATGAGACCCTCGGTCACGTCACCGCCGATGCCGCGGTTATAAACGCGGATGCGCGGCTCGACGTTCTGCAGCATTTCGCTCACGGGAAACTGCTCGCACAGGGACGAGCCGGTGAATACGATCTCCCCCTTTTTCGCAAACTGATTTAAGTAATGAAAATTCTTAACCTTCAATTCAAAAAAATCCATCCGATCTTTCCTCCCAAAATTCTTTGGCTGTAAAAAAATCATAGCATACTCTTTGCCGATTGACAAGAAAAAATGACTGCATGCTTGATTTTCCGGCATGGGTACTGTAAACTGAAAACAGATCAGAAAGAATTTGGACGTGAACCGTATGGATTTTTCGAAAACCGTATTTCGGCGCAAATTTGCGCTGACGCATTATAAGGATCTGCAGCTTCCGCTCTCCGAAATGTCCTTTGCAAAGGACTTCGTAAATGATGACCGCGGTGACCCGTACCCGGTGCTGTACAAGAGCGAGACCTGCGTGGAAGAGGTCAAAAATAACCGTTACGCGGTGCTCGCAGGCAGCGTGTGCCGCTGGATGGGCGCGTTCTTCCCGTACGCCTCCTATGCGGTGAATGCGGAGCCGCTCGGCGGACAGGTGGGCTTTCGTTTTCAGCTGCCGACCGCCGAAGCCGATATTCACATGGACGAGGCGTATCTCTACTTCCGCTGCGGCGACACGACGGATATCGTACCGCTCCCGGAGCTTGAAGCGGAGCGCACGATGATCGTCTCCTGCCGTCCCGGTGCATTTGATATCTATTTTGAAACAAACGGCGGCGCCGTCTTCTGCCGCACCTTCGACTGCAAGGCGTTCATCGCATCCGACCGCTACGATGTATTTTCGAACGGTTCTGCGGCACTTTCGGTTTCCGGCAAGGCCGTTATTTCCGGCGTTCGCGCCTACCTCGACTGCGGCATTTCGCAGGCGGACATCCGTCCCATCCGATATGAAAACGGAGACGTACTTCTGAAAAACGGTAAGATCTGGCTCACGGTCTCCGTCCGCCTGGAGGCGGGCTGCTATCAGGGCGTCTTTTCCCATGTCCCCGGAACAGCCGAGTTTGAGCTGACCGGTGCGCTGTTTTTTGACGCCGGTGACGGCATATGGGCGGGCGACGTCGCTTCCTCCATTTTGTTCCACCGCGAAAAACGGCAGTTCCTGCTTTGGGTCTGCTCGTTCAGCCACG
>JAGAOD010000041.1 GCA_017623855.1 Clostridia bacterium | reverse complement strand
GAGCTTAAGATCGACAAGCAGGAAGACGCACAGATCGAAAAGATCAAGGCGGATATCGCTGCGCGTCGTCGTTGGCTGAAAGCTGCAAACGAGCAGGAGCGTCACCTTTACAATATGGTACGCGGTATGCAGAAGGCACACCCGGAAATGATCAGCCCGAAGTCTTTCGTTGTGAACGACGACTGCATCGGCTGCGGCATCTGCACAAAGGTCTGCCCGCGCGGCAATATTCGCGTCGAAAACGGCAAGCCGGCATACGGCGAGACCTGTGACTTCTGCCTCGGCTGTGTCAATGCCTGCCCGCAGAAGGCGATCAAACTCGCACGCGAGAACAACGCAAATGCCCGCTATCTGAAGAGCGGCATTACATTGGCTGAGGTCATTAAGTCCAATAATCAGCAATAACAGGCGGTGCGTATGGTTTATACACTGAACAGTACGTTTGATGAAATCATTTCCGATCCTTCTTTTGTGCCCTTCGGGCGGCTGATTTTTCCCGTGCACAAAGAACACCTTTTCGGCAGCACTTTGGGCGACCTGCGGATGACCTTCTATGATAACCTTATCTGCGCGGAGGACACGGTCAGGGTCGTAAACTACTTAAAAAGCGAAGCGGACAGCCGCACGGTCTTTTATGATATCTACTCCGAAGAGGAGAAGGCGCTCGACCCCGAAAAGGCGGATACCGGTCTGTTTTACTTTCAGGGTGCGCCCGGCAAGCCCTTTGCCGTGACCTGTGCGGGCGGCGGTTTTAAGTTTGTCGGTGCGATCCACAGCAGTTTCCCGTTGTCGTTGGAGCTCTCGAACATGGGCTATAACGTCTTTGCGCTCATCTACCGCGCCGATGCGGAAAAAGCCTGTGAGGATCTCGCCAAAGCGATCGAATTCATTTTTGAACACGCGGAGGTGCTTCAGGTCGAAACCAAAGGCTACTCCGTCTGGGGTGAGAGTGCCGGTGCGAGAATGGCGGCGTTCATCGGAAGCTACGGCACGAAAAAATACGGCGCAAAAGCTTTCCCGAGACCGGCTGCCGTTATCATGCAGTACACGGGACACAGCGACTTTACGGAAAACGATCCGCCTACCTACGCAAATGCCGGCTCGAATGATCTTTGGCACTTGGACAGAGCCATGGCGGAGCGTGAAAAGAAGATGAAAGCCGCAGGTCTTGTTAGCGAATTGACGGTTTATGACAGGCTTCCTCACGGCTATGCGCTCGGCAGAGGCACCGCTGCGGAAGGCTGGCACAAAAAAGCCGCCGCCTTTTGGGAAGCACACAGATAATTGAGACTGGAGTTGACGATATGGAATATAAAACCTTACACAACGGTGTTCAAATGCCCATGGAGGGCTTCGGCGTCTTTCAGGTGAGAGACAAAGCGGAGTGCAAGGAATCCGTTCTGAACGCGATCCGCGCAGGCTACAGGCTGATTGACACAGCCGCATCCTACACGAATGAAGACGCGGTCGGCGAGGCTGTCCGTGAAGCCATCGAAGAGGGAATCTGCACGAGAGAGGAGCTCTTCATCACATCCAAAATGTGGGTGCAGGACATGCAGAACTACGATATGGCTAAGAAGGCCATTGACTGTTCCCTCGAGGCTATGGGCCTTGAATACATCGACCTTTACCTGCTGCATCAAGCGATGAAGGACTATTTCAGCGCATGGCGCGCCATGGAGGATGCTTACAGGGAGGGCAAGCTCCGTGCGGTTGGCGTTTCGAATTTCTATCCCTTC
>JAGAOD010000040.1 GCA_017623855.1 Clostridia bacterium | reverse complement strand
GTGCGCACGTGACGCACGGGCTGCAGACGCTCCGGCGCACGGAGCAAAAGCGCACCGTCCGACTCCGAAAGCACACAGCCGCTTTCTTCAAAGGCTGCGTAAACCGACCGCAAATGCGTGTGATCTATGTTCCGAAGGTGAAGCGTTCCTCCGGTCACCGCCGCAGCCGCCATATATGTTGCCGCCGCGATGCGGTCCGGCATCACGGTATGCTCCGTGCCGCAAAGCGCGGGCACGCCTTCGATGATCACACAGCTTTCGCCCGCACCGCTGATCTTCGCACCGCAGCGGTTCAGATACCGCGCGAGGTCTTCGATCTCCGGCTCACACGCCGCATTCGTCAGAACCGTCGTGCCCCAGCCGGTCGCCGCCGCCAAAATGACATTTTCCGTCGCACCGACACTCGGAAACGCGAGGGAAACATGACTTCCGCGTATACCGCGCGGTGCCGTACACAGAAGACAGCCGTGCTCCTCGCGGATCTCTGCACCGAGTCTTCTCAGTGCAGAAAGGTGCAGGTCGATCGGTCTCGGTCCAAGCTCGCAGCCGCCGGGAAACGAGAGTCTCGCTTCCCCGCACCGGGCAAGGATCGCACCTAAAAAAACAATGGACGAGCGCATCTCCCGCATGAGCCCGTGCGGGATCTCACAGCAGGACAGGTTTTCCGCCGAAACGGAGAGCGTGTCTCCGCGTCTTCTTGTGCGGCACCCGAGATGCCGCAGGATCTTCACACAGACGTCCACGTCGGAAAGCCGCGGACAGTGCCGAAGCACGGTCTCGCCCCGGCACAGCACCGCCGCCGACAAAAGCGGCAGCGCACTGTTTTTTGCGCCCTGTACTTCGAGCTCACCGCACAGACGGTTTTCGCCGCGCACTAAGATCGACTCGGCACATCCGGCGTACGGAAAGACGGAACAAACATCGACAGCCACCACAAACACACCTCGCATCCTTAAAGATACGGTCATAGTATGCTTTTGGGCGCTGCTCTGTTCTTATTTACACTTTCCCGCGGACAACGCGGCAAATGATCTGATAGATGCGTTCATTTGCATCCAACACCGCCATTTCGCGTGCGTTGCGGCCGATCTCAGCCACCTTCTCCGGGTCGGAGAGCAGATCCTTCACGGTCTGCCACAGCTTCTCGCCGGTCAGATCCTTTTCTTCGATCAGCACCGCCGCGCCGCGATTGACGAGTGCCATCGCATTGTGGAACTGGTGATTCTCCGCAACGTACGGAGACGGGATCAGTATCGCACATTTTCCGGTTGCCTGGATCTCCGTCAGGGTGATCGCACCGGCACGGGCGATCACGATGTCGGCAGCCGCAAGGCATTCGGGCATGTTGTTGATGTATTCGAGCATGCGGATCTGCGGATCCTTCTTTTCATCCACACCCGCCGCATGAGCATCGTTCAAAAAATTTTCGTCGTGTCTGCCGTAGCCGTGAATGTGCTGGAACTTCTTTTCCTTCGCGCTTTCACCGAGCATATACGCCGCAGCTTTATTGATCGCTTCCGCGCCGAGGCTGCCGCCGAAGGACAGCACGAGCGGACGGTCATCGAGGGAGAGCGCACGTCGGCTTGCCTCGCGTTCTGCGCCGAGCACGGTCAGACGCACCGGATTACCCGTGAATTCACAGTTATCCTTTCGCTCCAAAAAGCGCTTTGCGTCCTCGACCGCGAGCATGACACTGTCGCACTTCGGCGCAAGCATCTTGATCGCCATGCCCGGGTAGGCGTTGGCTTCATGCACCGCCGTTGCGATGCCGAGCTTCTGCGCCGCACGGATGACCGGGCCGCACACATAGCCGCCCGTACCGATGCAGATGTCGGGCTTAAATTCCCTGATGATCCTCTTCGCTTCGACGGAAGCCGTGATCACACGGAACACCGTCTGCACGTTGCGCTTGATATTTTCGAGCGTCAGCTTTCTCTGAAAGCCGGAAATGCGGATCGGCTTGAAATCATAGCCGGCGGCAGCAACGAGCCGCTCCTCCATTCCGCCCTTATTGCCGACATACAGGATCTGTGTGTCGGGCTCTTTTTCACAAAGGTAACCGGCCATAGCCAAGGCCGGATTGATATGGCCGGCAGTACCGCCGCCCGTCAGTAAAACTCTCATTGCTCTAAGCTCCGTTTCCTCTTAGCCACTGCGTTAAGTTTTATCGATCCTCGAGTGACGTGAAATGGAAAGCAGAACGCCCATTTCCGCGAGCAGCATCAGCAGCGCCGTACCTCCGTAGCTGAAGAACGGTAAGCTGATACCGGTGTTCGGGATCGTATTCGTAACAACGCAGATGTTCAAAACTGCCTGCAGACCGAACTGGAACGTGATACCGATACCCAGCATCATACCGAAACGGTCTCGGGCATTGAGTGCAATATAAACGCCGCGCCAGATAAACAGCGCAAACAGAATGATCACGAGCAGCGCGCCGATGAAGCCGAGCTCCTCGCAGATGATCGCAAAAACAAAGTCGTTCTGCGGTTCGGGCAGATACAGATACTTCTGTCTGGACTGACCGATGCCGACGCCGAACAGCTGACCGGAGCCGATCGCATACAGGGACTGTCTCGTCTGCCATGTATCAACGCCCTCCGGCGGATTGAACGGGTCGATCCAGCCCTTAACGCGGTTCAGCGCATACGTAAATCGGTCCGAGAACATCAGAAGACACGCCAGACCGACCACACCGACCGTGCCGATGCCGACGAAGTATCTCAGCTTCGTGCCGCCGATGACCATCATCAAAAAGGCGATCGCACAGATGATGAGCGTAGCGGAAACATGCTTTTCCAAAAGGATCAAACCGGCAAAAATGCCGAGAATGCCCATGAAGGGCCAAAAGCCGTACCGGGCGATCTTCATTCGCTCGCCGTACAGCGCGATAAAGTGCGCAAACATGAGGATCAGCGAGAATTTCGCGATCTCCGAGGGCTGGAACTCGACGCCGATGTTGATCCAGCGGTTCGCGCCGCCCTTGACCGGTGCGATCGGTGTGCCCTTGAAGACAAGAACCATCAGAAGCAGAGCGATCGTACCGAAAAAGATCAGAACATTCAGCCTGTGCAGCTGATGATAGTCGACCGTGGAGATCGCCAGCATGGCTACAATACCGGCTACAGCAAAGCCGGCCTGTCTCAGAACGTAGGTGTAGCTGTTGCCGGTACGGTAATACGCGTTGGCATAGCTCGCGGAAAACAGCATGACGAGGCCGAACGCCATCAGAACCAAAATGATGAACAGCATCGGCATATCAAGACCGAGACCCAAAGTAAAAAAGCGGTAACGAATACGCTGGCGGCGAAGAACGCGCCGCGTGGAAGCGGAAGCGGCTTCATCGGCCGGAATGCTCCGAAGACCGCGGGTTGTCACTCTTCCTGTCTGTGCCATAGCTTATGACCTCCTTTTTCTCATAGTATAGACCGGCTGTTCCGATATACACGGAAGATCAGCCGCCGAAATAAACAAGCAGTACGGCGATCACGCACACCGCAAGCGTTACGCCGCTGAACACGACGCAAACCTTATTTTCTTTCCAACCGCACATCTCAAAATGATGATGGATCGGCGCCATTTTGAAGATACGCTTTCCGTGTGTCAGCTTGAAATAAGTGACCTGCATAACAACGGAAACGATCTCCGCAATATAGATGATACCGACGATCGGCAGCAGAATGGGCATATTCACACCGAAAGCCAGTGCGCACACGACACCGCCGAGGAACAGCGAGCCCGTGTCACCCATGAACACCTTCGCCGGATTTGCATTCCAGAACAAAAAGCCGATCAGCGCGCCGACCATGGCAGCGGAAAAGACCGACAGGCCCTTCATCTGCAGCATCATGGCGATCACGGAAAACGCGAGGCAGACGACGAGCGTGACGGAGCTGTTGAGTCCGTCGAGGCCGTCAGTGAAATTCACCGCGTTGACCATGCCCACAATGAGCAGTGCCGCAAGAATGTAATAGAAAACACCGAGGTCAACAAGACCGACAAACGGGATCATCGTTTCAGTCGTGCCGCCAGCCAAAGACACGGAAAACAGGTATCCGCCCGCGATCACAAACTGCAGAACGAGCTTCTGAATCTCGGTGAGACCGAGATTTCTGTGCTTTTTGATGCTGATGTAATCATCCATGAAGCCGATGAGACCGAAGCCTGCCGCCATCAGCGCACCGCCCAAAAGCTTTACAAGCATGAGCTGATTCTCGGCGCCGCTGTGCATCCACAGGAAGCCAACGCAGATGACCGCTGCGGCATAACCGCCGATCATAAACATGAGACCGCCCATCGTCGGCGTGCCCTGCTTGGACGCATGCCATGTCGGGCCCTCTTCACGGATCGTCTGCCCAAACTTCAGTCTGCGCAGAAAGGGGATCATAAATTTTCCGAGTACGCCGGTGATGACCGCAGCCATCACAACGGCAATACAAGATAATGTAATATCCATAATCAGTAACTGTCCTTTCGTTTATCCGACACCGGGTCAGCCTGCGGCCTCAACGCCGCCGACGGTGACGAAGGAGACCTTGATGACGTAACCGCGCTTGACCTTCGTTCCGGCGGGAATATCCTGTCCCTGTGCATAGCCCTCGCTCGTGTTGCCGGAAACGACGACCTGCACATCCGCCTGCATCGCATACCATTTGCATCCTTCCAGATGGTCTCCCTTGAAGTCCGGTACCTCGACGTAATCCTCAGCACTCGGCTCCTGTGTGTACAGAAGCACGAAGCCATCCTTCGGGATCGGTGCACCCGGAGACGGGATCTGTGTATACACGAGCTGATTATCCTCATTCTCGCCCTCGTAGCCCGATACCTCATAGCCAAAGCCGGCTTCCTTGAGGATCTGCTTTGCTTCACCGATCGTACGGTTAACGACGTTCGGCGTTTTAGCCGCAAGGTTTTCGTATTCTTCCTCGGTATACTGCGGATCCACGCCCAGAACCGGAAGGATCTCTTCCATGATCGCGGCGAAGATCGGGCCTGCCTGCGAACCGCCGGAAACGTTCTCGGTCTGCGGTTCGTCGTAGAAGACGAGGAGCGCATACTGCGGATCGTCCGCCGGTGCATAGCCGCCGTAGGAAACGATGTACTGCATGCCGCGGTCGATGCCCTGTGCCTTCTCCTGCTCATACAGAGCGACCTTTTCGGACGTACCGGTCTTACCGGCCACACGGTAACCGGCAACGTAACCGTTCTTACCGCTTTCGCTTGTCGCATTGCGCAGCAGGATCTGCGTTACGCGGTTCGAGACATCCTCGGAAATGACCTGTCTCTTATAGGAAGTATCCGTCGTGTGTACGATATTACCCTCGCTGTCCAGCATACGGTCCACGACGTGCGGCTGGACGAGGTAACCGCCGTTTGCAACGGCACACATGGCCGTACACATCTGCAGCGGTGTAATGGAAAAGTTCTGACCGAAGGACTCGGTCGCAAGCTCGGTGAGGTTCAGCTGATCCGCCGTATAGTAAATACTTCCGGATTCACCGGGCAGATCGACACCGGTTTTTTCCGTTAAACCGAAAGCTTCAAAGTAGTCGAAAAACTTATATCGGCCGAGATTCTGACCCAGCCAGATCATATACGGGTTGCAGGAATTGCAGACGCCGTCAACGAGCGTCTCGAGGCCGTGACCGGGCAGACGTACCCAGCAGTGGATCGGCTTTACGTCGGGGCGGTGGAAGTCCCAAAGACCCTCACAGGTATAGGTGGAGCTCTCCGTCACGATGCCCTCTTCCAGCGCCATGGACGCGGTGATCATCTTGAAAACGGAACCGGGATAATACGTATCACTGACCGCCTTGTTTCGCCACTGCTTATTCTGCGCTTTTTTGAAATATTCGTCATAGAGCGTCTCGTTGAGCTCCAAGATGTCCTCCGTCGAAAGGCGCTCGAAGGCTTCAAGCTCCGCACGAAGCTCCGCTTCCTCCTCCGCGTCCTCCGCAAGACTCAGCTTATATTCCAATGTATTGAACGCCTTCTGTTCTTCCTCCAGACGGCGTGCGATCTCTTTTTCCACCTGTTCCGGGATCGCAGCCTCCGCGGCCTCCGAAATGGTGAACGGATCGTTCGGGTCGTAGTCGCCCTTTGTGGAAAGCGCGATGATCGCACCGGTATTGACGTCCATAACGATCGCCGTACCGCCCTCGATCGCTTCATATGCGTTGAGACCCTTTTCCAGATGCTTCTCTACGATGCTCTGCACGGTCTCGTCGATCGTCAGCACGAGGTCATATCCGTCGGACGCTTCAATATACTGCTCATACTGGAAGGGCATATCCGTACCGGCGGCATTTTTTGCCGTGACGAGGCGTCCGGTCGTACCGGAAAGTTCCTCCTCATACTGTGCTTCGATGCCGGCAAGGCCCTGGTTGTCGGTACCCGTAAAGCCGAGCACGGTGGACGCCGTTGAACCGTACGGGTAATAGCGCTTATAGTCCTCGAGCAGAATAACACCGCGCTTGATCTCCTTTTCCTCGAGCATTTCGAGGATCTTGTCGCGCACGTCGGTCTCGACCTTACGCTTTACGTAAGTAAAATAGCTGTTCTGCTGTGTTTTTTGATAGATCGTATCATAGCTCATGCCGAGGACCTGAGAAAGTCCCTCTGCGATCTTGATATCGTCGCCCTTTTTGATGTAGTTCGGCTCGATCGCGACCGTCCAGACGCTGGCACTCTGCGCCAGTACCTTCGTACCCGAAGCGTCATAGATCGTGCCGCGCATCGGCGAAAGCTCCGTGGAGATCAGGCTCTGGTCGATCGCCTTGGAGCGCAGCTCTTCGCCGCGGACGAGCTGCCAGCGGACGAGGTTGCCGATGACGACGCCGAAGCCGACGAAGATCAGGATCGCGGTCAGCGCTACGGCTCTTTTCCACATTTTGGAGTTTTGGGAGTCAGCCATTCGCCGTCCCTGCCTTTCTGTACTCAAAACAAAACTTATCCGTATACCGAAAAATGAGAGTTAAGATATACTCTCAACTCTCCTCTTCTCAGGTCTTCCGTTTCCGGTATCCGCATGACTCATTTGTATTCTCGTGTTTACCGCATTATGAGAAGATCGAACGCAGCGAATTCCACGCCTCCTGCAGTGTGCCCGGCTGTTCGTTTTTCTGCAGAACCGTGCCGGCATCATCGTGCGCGAGGTGGATATACGTCGTCTGACCCTCTGTGACCTTCTCCATACCGAGGCGGTCACGTGCATAGGTTTCAATATCGTTTGTATTCATCATAGCCGCAGCCTGCATTTCGAGCTGAACCGCGACACTCTTCTCCTCTGTCAGCTGGCGTGTCACGGAATTGATCTCCGCTGTCAGCTCAGTGAGCTGCACCTGACTGAACACGATCACACCGACCGCACCGAGTACGACCATGACAGCGCACAGGCTGATGATCGCGCGCACCGCATTGACGTTGCGGCGGTGGCTTCTTCTGAGCTCACGCTCGTTGATCTCGATCACTTTTGCGTTTCTGCGCGGCTGCGCAGCACGCACGGGAGCTTCCGTCGACCGCATCGGCCGCTCAAAGGCTGCGAAATCATACGCACTGGACGTATTGCCGTAAGCCATTTCCCGTTCCTCCTTCTTCGTTCAAAACTTTTTATCTCTTCAAAATTTTCTGTACTTTACAAATTGATGTAGGCGATCTTTTCGATCACTCTGAGACGCGCACTGCGTGCGCGGGGGTTATCTTTGAGCTCCGCTTCACTCGGCGCAAGTCCCTTTTTGTAGATGAGCCTGCCCTGCGGCTTCTTGCCGCAGACACACACCGGAAAATCCTTCGGGCATGTGCAGCCCGTGCACCAGGCGTTCATCTGCTGCTTGACGAT
>JAGAOD010000039.1 GCA_017623855.1 Clostridia bacterium | reverse complement strand
TCAATGCATTCCCGACCGACACAGAAGCAGAGATGGCTTTTGTACGCAAGCACTGCGAAGAAATGGGCGTCCGCGTAGCGCTGTCCGAGGTTTTCGCAAAGGGCGGCGAAGGCGGCATTGAGCTTGCTAAGGAAGTTCTGGCTGTTCTGGATGAGAATAAGGCTGATTTCGCACCGATCTATCCGGACGAAATGACACTCGAGCAGAAGATCGAAACGATCGCAAAGACCATCTACGGTGCTGACGGCGTTTCCATTCTTCCGGCGGCTTCCAGAGAGCTCAAGAAGATCGCGGAAATGGGTTATGGCGATCTGCCCGTATGTATGGCAAAGACCCAGTATTCTCTGTCCGATGACGAGAAGAAGCTGGGCCGTCCGACAGGCTTCACGATCACGGTCCGTACCGCTCGACTCGCTGCGGGTGCAGGATTCGTCGTCTGTGAGACCGGCGCGATCATGACCATGCCGGGTCTGCCCAAGATTCCGGCTGCCGAGAAGATCGATATCGATAACTCCGGCAAGATCGACGGACTGTTCTAATTAAGTATATATATATTGGAAAATGCCTGCGGTGCACAATTTACCGCAGGCATTTTTTGTATCATAGCAGTTTTTGATCAATTTCTTTTGTAGAGCTGACCGGAAACGATCCGCGTGAGGGCCATCAGGACGGCGTATTGATCGAACTCATCCCGGTTCACCCGACCGTCCGTCAGCGGACCGATCACGCCCGGGCGCCCTTTTGCCGTGTCGCCGAAGAAATCGGAGATCAATCCTGCCTCTTCGCCGTTTAGAATACGCTTTGTTACCGTGTCGGGATATTCGAACAGAGGGCTTCCGCCGATGGCGTAACTGCTGCCGACATAGATCGCGCAGATGCTCGTGTCGAGATATCCGGATTCCGAGCCCGGAGCAGGGAACAGACCCGCTTCAATACCGACGCCGTAATCACACGTGCCGTACTGTGTCATACAGTGCTGAAATGCTTCATAGGCGCGGTTTTTGGCACCCGTCACGGTTTCTTCAAGCGTGACAGGATTACGGCTGATCCGGCTTACCCGGTCGATCCCGTTTCCTTGTGTATCTCCGCGTTTATGAACGGGCAGGATGACGAACTGCAGCAGATCACCGTCGCGAAAGCATAGCTCCGGATAACGGGAGAAGGCAGTGCATACGGCTGCGATTTTCGGTTGGCTTCGTGTTCCGATGGAAATGTACATGTTCGGTCACTCCGTTTTCAATGGTTTTCTGTGCGATACTATAATAGTTAACTCATTATATCATTTGCGGCAGAGCTGCACAACATAAAAGATCGGGCAGAATAGAGCGCCGATCTTTTTTTGTTACTGACGCGCGCCGTTTATAAATCGGATATCCTCTTCGCGCGTCAGGGGAAATCGGATCAATTCGCTTTTGTTCAGATCCTCCCGATTCAGCTCCACAGCGGTGATGCGGCGGTTGCCGTAGGTGGTGTAACAGTAAATGCCCTGACTTGCGTTACAGCAAGAGGTGTACTGTGTAATCTCGCAGCTTCCGTCATTCAGGCGGCAGCATCCCCGGGTCTGACTTACGGTTTCCATGATGTGAAAAAATTGGCTGATGCTTTCTTCCTCTGCGCAGAGAGAATTGAGCTTTGTAAACGCAGCCCGGACGAATCTCGACTGGGAGGACAGATCACCGGGAAGGCCGATCGCACCCATACCCCGGCTGTAAGGCTTTAGGTTTACGCATAGGGAGAAGCTGCACTGAGGCTCATTTGGCGTGAGATGCATATAATTTCGAAGCTGAAACATCTGCTCCGGGAAAGGCGGGCTGTTTGTCAGCACACCGACGGGGTTTTCGTGGACGTGGATGCCGTCCGCCATAGCTTCGACGGTGATGCATTCCGATTTGTCGGCGATGATCCAGTGAAGCGGTGTAGGCCGCAGTGCTTCACTGAAGGCTTCCTCGGTCAGCTGCAAATGCGGCAGCTGCTCGCGCACCGCACGTACGCTTCCGTAAAGTCCCAGCACCCATGGGATGAATTCAAAGCTTGCTATGTTTTCTCTGTTGTCCGCAACGGCCCGATACTGAGCGAATTCGGGAAAATTCAACCCGGCAATACACAGACCGGCTTCATTCACTGCATCATAGTAAAGCGGATATCCGTTTGACACATGGGCCATACCGATCATCGCATAATGACGGCGGATCGGTGCTCTGTGCCTGAACGGCAAGGGGAAGCTGCGGGGAGCAATGACGACTTCCTCACCGAAGCTCCGCTCCAGATCCAAGGTCCTCCCAAAATACAGATCCTTCATAGGCAGGGTGATCGCAGTGCACATAAAGTACCTCCAAGACTTTTTGTTAGCATTTCCGATCGGGAAATGTCTATGCATTGCGGTCAGGGGGGGATATCGGCATGAGCTCAAGGATCACACGAAACGCTGTGCGTAGCCGCAGCGGCGGCACAGGTCTTCGGCGGCGATGCTGTGTTTGAAGCCTTCCGTGATAGCTGCTGCTCTTTCGGCATGCAGTATGGAGGAAATGTCATCGCTGAAAATATTGCCGAGGGCGATCACGCCGTCGCTGTCGAGACAGCAGGGGACGACGGTTCCGTCTGCGAGGATGCCGAAATGGTCGCGCAGCCCGTAGCAGGAGAAGCGGTCGCCTTTAATTTCGGCGTGGCTGTCGGGCCACTCAAACCGCTCACCCCATTCGAGGTGGATCTTGTCGCGAATCCGGATCCCGCGTGTGTTTTCTGCCCATTCTCCCGGGATATTTTCCCTGAGAATGTCAAAAACCGCGTCGTTTTTGCCGCCGTCAAAGCCCTTGTTCCAAAGGCGGAAAACCGTAATGATCCCTTTTTCGGCAGCACTTTTTGCAAATTCAGCGAGCTCAAGGATATAGCGGGCATGTGCGGCAGGATCATTGTCTTCGAAGCTGTGAACGGAGAGATTGACCTTGTGTACACCGGAGTTCAGAAGCTCGTCTTTTCGGGCGTGAAGCCGTGTTCCGTTCGTTGTGATGATGGACTTAAAACCGGCCTTACCCGCGAGCCGGATGAATTCGGGAAGCTCGGGATGCGTGAGCGGTTCTCCCATCAGGTGATAATAGATGTATTTTGTCTGCCCGGCGAGCTTATCAAGAATGAGGGTGAATTCATCAAGTGTCATTCGTCTCGGCCTTCTTCCGTGCCCGTGGCAGAACGAACAGCTCATATTACATATATTTGTGATCTCTATATATACCTTATTATACATGGTGATACTCCGTAGGGGCAGTTTATTCCTCTGATTTCTATCTGTGCTGAGAGCATTATACCATAAATTACAAAGGAATGTATATATTGGCGCAATGATTCGAAAATTACCGAAAAAAATATATATTGATAAATTTTCTTAGCCGCCTTGACAATGAATTCACAAAAGCATAAAATATTCTTGTTGATTTTATAAAATATACGTACGTATCAGTACGATTCCGGAAGCCTTTGGGAATGTCCGGCAGGTTGCGTTTTTAGCGGGGTGGAGCTATGACCGATAAAGAACTGAAAAAGCTGAGTCGCGCGGAGCTTCTCGAAATGCTTTTATTTCAGACGCAGGAGGTCGAAAGACTGAAAGAAGAAGTGAATGTGCTCGAAAAGCAGCTGCAGGAACGCAGGATCGAGCAGGAAAATGCCGGAAGCATTGCTGAGGCAGCACTGCAGATCAACGGTGTTTTCGAAGCGGCACAGGCAGCGGCGGATCAGTATCTGGATGGCTTACGCACATTGGGAACAAAAACGCAGGAGCGCTGCCTTGAGATGGAAAATAAGACCAAAGACAAATGCAAGTCTTATGTCCGAAAAGCCAGGGCAGAGGCTGCGGGCTTTTGGGAAATGATCTTAAAGCAAACACAGGATCCAAAAGTTAAAGCCGAGTGCTTTAAGCAGATCGACATGGCTTTGACCGGTGGAAAATCAGAGTGACAAGAGGCTTCTTTATGAAGAAACAGATTACCTCGTTGCCCGATGCTTCGCAGTTGGAGCAGGAACTGAAGCGGGAACGACACAAGCATATATATAACCGTACGCTGCGCCATACCGTGTATTCGCTCGTGACGGTTGCTGCAATAGCCGTTTTAGTTGCGACCTTGTGGATGCCGGTGCTGCAGATCTACGGATCCTCGATGAGCCCCACACTCGGAGAGAATGACATCGTTGTCTCGGTGAAGACCTCCGATTTCGAACCCGGAGACATCGTTGCATTCTACTACGGCAACAAGCTTTTGGTGAAGCGATATATCGCCGGCCCCGGTTCGTGGGTGGATATTAAAGAAGACGGTACCTTGGTCGTAGACGGTACGGCTTTGATTGAACCCTATGTGGACGAGCTGTCGTTCGGAAATGCAGACATTGAGCTGCCGTATCAGGTGCCGGAAGAAACATATTTTTTGGTGGGAGATCACAGAAGCACATCCGTTGACTCGCGGCATACGGTCGTCGGTTGTGTTGCAGAGGAATTTATTGTCGGTAAGATCGTATACCGGGTCTGGCCGCTGAATAGATTCGGAAATGTTGGTTAGGAACAGAAACTGAAAGGAATTTTATGGAGCGTGTTTTGTTACAGAAAGTAATAAAACTGAATAAAGCGCGCAAGAACCGGAAGCGGTGGAAGCAGGTCGTCCGCGTTTTGGCGGCCGTGGTCGTCTTTTGTACGACCTATGCGTTGATCCTTCCGGCAATCACCATGGAGCAGGACATGACCTGCGGCATAGAAGCGCATGTTCATGATGCTTCCTGCTACACGGAAGAGCTGCTCTGTACGGCTGAGGAGCAGGCGGGTCATGTACACAGTGAGACCTGTTATACGGTTTCCGAGACACCTGTATGTGATGAAGCGGAGTCGGCGCATATGCATGATGCGGGCTGTTACGGAGAGCCGAAGCTCATCTGTCCCATGACGGAAAGCGAAGGGCATAAGCACAGCAGCGAGTGTATGCAGATCGAAACTGTTTTGAGCTGTACGGAAGAAGAGTCCGAGGTGCATTCGCATTCGGAGGATTGTTACACGGAAAAAGAAGTTCTTGTGTGTACGCTTTCGGAAGCTGCACCGCATACACATGAAGATACATGTTACGAGAAACCGCTCATTTGTGGTTTAGAGCAGGCACATGTACATACGGATGCCTGCTTCCGCATGCTTACCTGCAAGGAAGAGGAAAGCGCAGGGCACAGCCACAGTGCGGATTGTCCGAAAGAAGCGGTCAGAAAGCTTGTGTGCACGAAGGAAGAGCACACGCATGATGAGACCTGCTGCGTTATGCAGGGCGGGCCGGCACCACCCGAGTTCCTCTGCGGTTTTGGACAGCATACACATCACGAAGCTTGCTTTGATGCAGAAGGCGTGCTCAGCTGCAGTATTCCCGAGCATACTCATAATGCGGATTGTACTTCGGCAGAGCATTTGCCCGACAGTCTCACTCCTGACGGTGAGCGGACAAAGCTATGTTATCAAGGTGAGGATTACACGATCGACGTGGAATTCGGTCCTGAGGCAAACATCCCTGCCGATGCTGTGCTTTCCGTTCGTGAGATCGAAGAGGGGACACAGGAATACCGGGACTATTTAGATCAAACGATCTTGGCGGTTTCCGATCCCGAACAGCCGGATGCACAGCAGATTTCCTTTGCTCGGTTCTTTGACATCAGCTTTATGGTGAACGGAGTAAAGGTCGAACCCGCGGCCCCGGTTCAGATCACCGTACAGTATGAGGATACGGTGACGAGCACCGACAGTAATACCGGTGTTGCCGTTCATTTTGCTGAGGACGGTGTGGAGGTCTTAGAGGCGGAAATGAGCCGAAAGGCTGAGGAAACGTCCGAGGAGACGTTCGAGAAGGATGCCGCAGATACCTTCGTATTTACGCAGGACAGCTTTTCCGTGACCGGTACGGTGGTCATGAATACAAGGGAAAGCATAGATCTTTCCGGTGCTGTCCAAATGATCGATTATAATACTTCCATTACGGTCTGCGATGCGCTCGGTGTGCAGACAAGTAAGCTTGCCGACGGCGATACGTTCAAGATCATTCTGGAGGATACCGTATATAATTACCAGTTCACAAACGGAAAGCCGGTCACCCTGTATCTGACACTGGACAAGACCCTGCAGATGAAGGAATTCATTTGTTCCGATGTGGTCAGCGCCGCGCAGATCGACGGCAGCGGCAACGCTTTTGTCCTGCAGATCCCTGCACCGACAAACGGGCAGGATGTCAGGTATCGCGCAGAGCTGATCGGTACGGCTGTGAATCAGACGGGCGGTGTCGCCAATGTCAATCTGCGCTGGGACGTATCCGTTTCCGTTTTCGGAAAACGGCAGCAATTCGCGTATGTGGACGGGGACGGCAACAAAACCATAGTGGACTTAATGGGCAGCAGCTACAGTCCGGAGACGCATGAACTGGTCGTTGAGAAAGTGGATGCGGCTTCCTATGCGGATATGATCCGTCAGTATGCGAATGATCGCTATAAACGGGAAGCGAACGGAGAGAATGCTGTGTTTGAGGTCTACCTCAGAAGCAAGAGTGATCCGAACCAGCGCGTGTCGATCCCGACACCGTATTCGCTGAAGATGCTTTTTGAGAAGTCCCCGGTGACGGTCGGACCGGCAGGTGCGGCTGCGATCATTGACTTTACGAATGGCGGTGCATCGCCGCCTGAAAATGCTTCGGCAGATCTCACGGGGAACACGGTGAGCCGTGTTTCCGTCTCCGGAAACAACAGCGCGTTAAGACGGTTCGCAATAGCACCTTTGGCTGCGCTGAGTCCGGGTACGACCGGTTCCGGATACACGCTTTCCTATAATGAAACGGCGGATGCCTTTCTGAAGGATCCGGCCTACAGCGCTTTTTATAACAACAACAGTCCCATCGGTACTGCAGGCAGCTTCCATATCGTTGCCTTTGATACCGCAAATCTCGGAACACATACAAACGGTAATATCCTTGCGAAAAATCTGTATGCGGGCAGCAACTTCGGTACGAATAATTACCCGTACGAGCTGACATACGTGCAGAATTACCTGCAGGTGAATCCGAACAGTGCTTCGAATGCCGACCATGTTTTGGTCATCGGCAGCAGCAACGAGCTCGGTCTTTACGACAACGGCAACAAGTACACGATCAACGGGCAGAGCATCGACCGTCCGAAGAACATCGTGCAGGATGTTGATACAGCGGCGGCGCCGTTTATCGACCTGAGTCGTGTCCGTGCGGAGATCGGACAGATCGCTTCCGACCTTGTGACCTACAGCGATTCAAATCTTCAAGTCACGATCATGGATCAGAAAAATGTGATCGCACTGACCGATCCCGACGCCGTCGGCATACTGAATGTAACTCCTGCTGACAGCGATGTTTTCGGCAAGAGCTACATACAGCTTTCCGGCTTTGAATCCGGTCACAACGGTTCCATCGTTATCAATGTGGATTGTACCGGATATACACAGATCGACCTGCCGAAGGCGCTTGTCGTTGTGGACGGAGTAGAGCAGGGAACCAGCGAGGTCGTGGAATTCTCCGCAGGTAAGGTCTTGTGGAACTTCGTTAACGCGGAGGGTGTAACAATCAATACACATTTGATGACCGGTATGGTCATTGCCCCCGGGGCAACGGTCAACATCAATCAGAACCTGAACGGCACGGTTGTAGCGGACAATGTCAACGTCAAGGCCGAGTCGCACAGAACGGACTTTACGGGCAAGATCGTCCCGAGCGGAAAGAAGGACGAGTATTCCGTCACGATCCGCAAGATCAAGAGCGGCTATGTCGGAACGACCCTTTCCGGTGCGCAATTTGAGCTTTATGCATGGAGCGGCAGCGCTTGGGACAAGGTCCCCACGACGAAGATCATCACGGATACGAGCGGCTTGTATCAGCTGCCGGAGCTTATGCCGGACGTAGCTTATAAGCTTGTTGAGACGCAGGCGCCTGCAGGATATCTGCTCGCGGAGGAGCCGTACTGCTTCTGGATCCGTGAGTCGGGTACGGCGGCTCTGCCGACGCTCAGGCCTTCGGATTACGTCGGTGATCCGGTCGACCCCGGCGGCATCGTTTATGTCCCGAACGAGCCGGACACACATGTTGAGACGACAGAGATCGAGCTCGAGAAAAAATGGGCGACCGCTCAAACGCTCACCATCAAGCGTGTGGAAATGAATCTGTATCAGATCGCGTGGCGTGACGGTATGGAGATCAGCCGCGGGGTATACAAAAAGCTCACGCTGACAGCCGTAATGAACTGGAAGCATACGGTGACGGACCTTCCACTTTCCGGTACGGACAGTAACGGCAATGCAGTAACGTATACCTATACGGTGGAAGAGGTGCCCATAACCGGATTCAGCCCGACTTATACGGGGACGAGTGCGAGCGGCATCACCACCGGCAAGATCACGGTTACAAATACGCAGACCGGTGACGGCTATGTGCTGCCGGAAACCGGTGGACGAGGTACTCAACTTTATACATTCAGCGGTGCGGCGTTGGTCGCTCTCGCTTTGATGTACATCGTGATTTTAAAGCAAAAGCAGAGAAGGGAGGCGCAAAAAAGCCGACCTTAGCTGTAATAAAATCGCGAAGATAAATCAGAAAATAAGTAAGGAGTGTAATTATGAACATCAGAAAGGTTTTTGCAGTGCTGCTGGCTATGGTTATGATCCTGTCTTTGACTATAACCGCTTTTGCAGAAGAACCCACCTATACCATTACGATCGACAAGAAAGAAGACGGCCGTGTCTACAAGGCATATCAGATCTTCACGGGCGATATTTCCAGCGCGGAAATGACCAACATTCAGTGGGGCGAGGATGTCACGGATGCCGGACGTACAGCCCTGCAGACCGAATACGGCGTTGACAGCGCACAGAAGGTAGCGGGAAAGCTCACAAATTCCGCCGATGCAAAGGCATTCGCAGAAAAGGTCGCAGCGTATTTGGTAGCGGACAGCGGCGACAGCTTTACCTTTGCCACAGATAAGTATACAGGTACCGTTACAGGCTCCGGTTACTATCTCATAAAGGAAGAAACAGCGTTTGGAAGCGATGTGGATAAGTCCGTTTCCGCATACATTATGCACGTTGTTAAAGACGTTACCGTAACGCCGAAGGATAACCAGCCGACGATCGAGAAGAAGGTGTCCGACATCAACGACTCTCTGAACGGCGAGTATATCAACCTTGTTGACTCCGCTGACCACGACATCGGCGACGACGTTCCGTTCCACGTTCATGTAAAGCTCGGTGCCGGCATCTCTCACTATTCCGAGTACAAGGTCGTTGTAACAGATACCATGAGCAAGGGCCTGACCTTTAAGGAAGAAACATTCGTTGCGAAGCTCGGCACACATACTTTGCCCGCAAAAAACTATAAGATTGAGACCGATACAGACGCGAGCGGCAATACGACCCTTACCGTTACCTTTGAGGATCTGTTTGCGCTGAAAGACGACGCGGATCAGCCGCTCAAGGATGGCGAAAAGCTGATCGTTCCGAATGACGGCAGCAATCTGATCCTCGAGTATAAGGCAAGACTGAATGAAGATGCGGTCATCGGTTCCGCCGGCAACACAAATAAGGTCTATATGACTTATTCCAACAATCCGCACAGCGACACAATGGGCAAGACCGAAACCGATACGGTCATCGTCTTTACATACCGTCTCGATGTCGATAAGACCGACGGCGCATCCCCGCTTGGCGGCGCAGCCTTTGCTCTGTATAAAAATGACTTTGACGGTGACTGGAATCTGGTGAAGACATTTGCTCCTGATGCACATCAGACAAAGTTCTCCTTTGAAGGTCTCGACGACGGCCTATATAAGCTTGTGGAGACCGCAGCGCCTGCCGGCTATAATAAGATCGAAGATCAGGTTTTCAACATTGTTGCAGATCATACTGACGGCACACTGCAGCTTACCTCTCTGAACGGTGAGCGTGTTTCCGGTACGATCGAACTTTCGCATGACACATTGAACGGTACACTGAGCACCACGATCGTCAACGAAAAGGGTGCAACGCTGCCGTCTACAGGCGGTATCGGTACCACGATCTTCTACGTTCTCGGCGGCGTTCTGGCATGCGGTGCAGTTGTTCTGCTGATCACACAGAAGCGCATGCGCCGTGAAGGTTAATTACTGAATTTTTAGTACTTGTTAGCCCGGGGGAGCTTTCCCCCGGGTCACAGCAAGAAGGAGAAACCCAATGAAAAAGAACAGGCTATCTACTTTTTTGTTAATACTGGTGCTTGTGTTGGGCTTGTCCTTATTGCTGTATCCTTCTTTCAGTGACTACTGGAACAGCCTGCATCAGTCCCGCGCCATTGCGACGTATGCCGAGGAGGTGGCGGATCTCGACACCGACCGTTATCGCCGCATTTGGGATGAGGCGTTGGCTTTTAACCGTGCACTTTTGCAGCGCCCGAATGAATTTTTGATGACGGAAGACGAGATGGAGCAGTATTTGACGCAGCTGGATCCTTCCGACAGGGGGATCATGGGATATATTGAGATACCGATGATCGATGTCCTGCTGCCCATTCACCATACGGTCTCCGAATCCGTGCTTCAAACTGCGATCGGGCATATTGAGTGGTCGAGCCTGCCTACGGGCGGCGAAAGTACGCACTGTGTGCTTTCGGGTCACCGCGGCTTGCCCTCCGCAAAGCTGTTCAGTGATCTGGACAAGGTGAGGGAAGGGGATCTGTTTTCTCTTCGTGTGCTCGATGAGCTTTTAACATATGAGGTGGATCAGATTTTGATCGTCGAACCGCAGGAAACCGATGCGCTGCTCGTTGAGGAAGGGAAGGATCTCGTGACTTTGGTGACATGCACGCCCTATGGCGTGAATTCTCACCGACTTCTGATCCGCGGACATCGGGTCGCGAATCCCGAAGAAGCCGTTGAACTGCGCGTTGTTTCCGACGCTGTTCAGGTGGAGCCGCTGGTCGTAGCTCCTTTTGTCGCTGTTCCTCTTTTGATCATTATGCTGGTCATTATGGGAGCGGCTGATGCACTTCGCAGAAAAAGATAAAATTATTCTTAATGATTTGGAGGTGAGGGTATGCGAAACGGCAAAAGAATATTGGTTTTTATGATCGTGTGCATTTTGCTTTTTGCCGCAGTGCATCCTGCAAGTGCCTCCACCGCGCAAGGTGTAGAGCTGAGTAAAAGCTGTGAACTGAATATTCGCTATTTCTATACGGGTGTTCCGCTTACCGGGGCGCAGTTTTATGTGTATCGGATCGGCGATATCACAGCGGACGGAAAATGTTCGCTGACAGGCGGTTTTGCCGGTTATCCAGTGGACACTTCGCATTTGACAAGCGGTGTTCTTTCAGATTCCGCTGAGCTTCTGTACAGTTACGCGCTTTTGGAGCAGCTGGCTCCCGATGCCGTCTTGACCGTACAGAGTGACGGAACGGCTGACGGACAGCTGCCCGTCGGTCTCTATTTGATCGCAGGCCAGAAGTATATCGACGCTTACGGCAGATACACGACCGGCCCGATGATCGTCTCCCTGCCGCACAGATTCTCCGAAACCGAAGCATGGCACTATGACATCACGCTGGAGCCAAAATGCAATTATTTGCCGAAGGGACGAATGGAGAAGCTGAACCGTTCCGTTATGAAGATTTGGCAGGATAACGATTCTCCGTCCAGACCGCAGGAGATCCGTGTCTCGCTCCTTCGGGACAGAACCGTTGCGGACACAGTCACATTGAATGCAGCTAACCGCTGGACACATAAATGGACGTCCCTGTCGGAAGAATACGAATGGCGCGTAGTGGAAGAGCCCGTCGACGGTTATACGGTCGATGTGGATCTCGTTTTCGGAATATTCCTTGTGACGAACACCAAAAATCGGGAGCCCGCGCCGACGCCAACGCCCACGGCGCCCCCGACGTCTTCACCAACACCGACACCTTCTGCAACACCCGGGGCTTCGGCAACACCGACACCTTCTGCAACGCCCGGGGCTTCGGCAACACCGACACCTTCTGCGACGCCCGGGGCTTCGGCAACACCGGCACCGTCTGCAGCGCCGGAGAATTCGCCGACGCCGACACCGGAGCTCTCGGTCACGCCGGTGCCTTCAGAACCGACGAAACCGACGGCAACTCCGGCACCGACCGAAGAGGATGAGCCGAAACTTCCGCAAACGGGTCTTTTGTGGTGGCCCGTGCCGGTTTTGGTACTTGTCGGCTTGTTTCTGATTTGTGCGGGATGGCTGATCCGGAAAGGGGATCACCATGAATAAAAGCGCGCTCAGCAAAGTTTTGATCCTCGCAGGTGCAGTGTGCTTTCTTTTTGCGATCACCCTTACGGGCTATAATCTGTGGGATACACAGCGCGCCTCTGAAACCGTGGAGAAGACCGTGGAGGAGATCAGCGTGCGAATGCCCGAAAAGACATTGCCCGCCGAGATATTCTCGCCCGAGAATTTATCAAAGCTTGACGCCGCAGATCCCGAGATCGAGGTGCCCTTTTATGTACTCAATCCCGAGATCGAGATGCTCGAAGAAGAGATAGACGGGACGGCGTATATCGGTGTTCTCGAGCTTCCTGCTTTGGAATTGACGCTCCCGGTGATCAGCCGATGGAATGAGGAGAACGGTCGGATCGCACCCTGCCGCTATGCCGGATCGGCATATTCGGATGATCTTGTGATCTGTGCACACAACTACACGGGACATTTCGGACGGCTTTCCTCGCTTTCCGTGGGTGACGAGATACGGTTTACCGATATGGAGGGGAATCTATTTTCCTATACGGTCAGTGAATTCGAGGTGATCGACGGCAAAGCGATCGAAGATATGCATGCCGGAGAATGGGATCTGACACTGTTCACCTGCACGATGAGCGGCACAGCGCGCATTACCGTTCGATGCGAAAAAACAAATGAATAGCCGAAAAACAGCCGGTCAGTTCTATACGAACTGACCGGTTTTTGTTATGGGTTGCGTTTTGACTGTACAGGCGATATACTTAAATAAAGCCATGTTAACGGGAGGCGGCAGCATGAAATATATTTTGCAGATCTTTACGGGTGGCTGGAATGAGCCCAATTACACGGCGGAGAAGATCCTTGAGCGTCTTAAAATGCTTATACCGCGCATGGACGTGGAAAAGGTGATCCTCGGTTGGTATCCCGACGAGTCGCTTTACCGTCCCATCGGTGAATATCTGCGTGAAAACGGCATTGACATGGTGCTGTGGCTGCCGGTGTTTTCTGAGCTTCAGGACCGTGTTCCGATGAAAGCCGCGGTCGATATATGGGGACGTGCGCTGACAAAAACCGTTGAGCAGCAGGGGGAGAATTTCGCGTTCAGCTGTCCGACGGAGCCTTGCAATCTGCAGGCGGCGGTCGATGTCTATGAGATGTTTTTCTCACGTGCCGGATTTTCGGGCGTGTTCCTTGACCGCGTGCGGACGCAATCGTTCGTCGGCGGTGTGGAAGGTGTGCTCAGCTGTGGCTGCGACTCCTGCCGCCGGGCATATTTAAGGCATGGCGTGGACCTTGAGAAGATCGCACGGGCATATGATCTCGAAGGTGACAGATTCTTTGACGCGGACAGTGAGTCTCTGCAGAGGTTTTTGAATGCAAAGCAGCAGATCTTGACTGAGAGTGTGTCGGAGATTTGCCGTGCGTTTAAGGCGCGCGATCTTAAGGTGGGGCTCGATGTATTCGCGCCGCTGATGAGTCCGTTTGTTGGACAGTCGCTGTCGCTTTTAGCTGAAGAAGCGGATTTTATCAAGCCGATGCTCTACCGCCGTACGTTCGCGCCTGCCGGTATCGGGTATGAGTATGGACTGATAAAGCAATGTGCGCCGAACGCTGTCGGTTATCCCGATATCGTGACGGATACGGCCTTTTTGAAGAAAGAGCTCGATGCTTTGCGGAGTTTGCCGTGTGCAGTATATCCCGGCATTGAGATCAACCGACGCGAGGACATTGCACCGACCGATCCGGAGTATGTTAGGGAGTCGCTTCGGACACTCTTCGACAGCGGCATTGAAGGTGCGGTACTGTCATGGGATGTTATGCTCGCGCCCGACGCGCATTTCCCGTTTTCGGACAGGGAAACCGATGATGTGCGAGCGTTGTGATATGTCTGCGTGCTCCGCTTGAAAATATGATATTTTATGCTATAATGAAACTATATCCAAGGTCGGCCCGGGGAGGGTGGACAGTGGATGAAAAAATATGCTGATTTTGAAAATTCTATAGACAAAGGAGCTGTATTATGAAATTTTCCGAAATGCCCTATAAGCGTCCCGACACCGAACAGGTAAAAGCGAAGTTTTCCGAGTTGACCGAGCGCTTCAAAAATGCGAAGAGCTACGAGGAGGCACGCGCTGTTTTCCTTGAGTACGAAAACGAGTATAAGGTCGTCGACACGATGGTATCGCTCGTGTACATCCGCCAGTCGATCGACACACGCGACGCATTCTACAGCGAAGAAAAATCCTTCTGGGACAATTTTCTTCCCGAATTCGAGGAGTTCGGTCAGGCGTGGAATCAGGCGCTGCTTACCTCGCCGTTCAGAAAGGATTTTGAAGAGGAGTACGGCGAGCTGCTGTTTTTGAACACCGAGATCGCTTTGAAGACCTTCTCTCCGGAGATCATTGAGGATCTGCAGAAGGAGAATGAGCTCACGGATGAGTACAGCAATCTGATCGCGTCTGCTCAGGTTCCGTTTGAGGGCGGCGTATACACGATCTCCCAGCTGGCTCCGTTCAAGGATGATCCGGACGACGAGCGCAGATTGGCTGCGACCAAGGCTGACGGTCAGTGGTATAAGGACAACCAGCCGCAGCTGGACAGAATTTACGATGAGCTCGTTCACCTGCGCGACAGCATGGGCAGAAAGCTCGGTTATGACGGCTACACTCAGCTCGGCTATTACCGCATGGAGCGTAACTGCTACAAGAAGGAAGATGTCGAAAAGTTCCGCGCTGCGGTCGTGAAGCATATCGTTCCGCTCGCAGATGCCATCAAGCGCGCACAGGCAGAGCTGATCGACAGACCGTATCCGCTGTCCTTTGCGGACTCCGCTTTGATGTTCAGAAGCGGCAACGCACGTCCGGCAGGTACATCCGACGATATTCTGGAGCAGGGCAAGAAGTTCTACGACGAGCTTTCTCCCGAGACCAGTGAATTCTTCCGCACGATGCTCGACGAGGAACTGATGGACGTGCTTTCCACCGAGGGCAAGCAGGCGGGCGGCTACTGCAGCACACTGCTTCTCTATGAGCGCCCGTTCATCTTCGCGAACTTCAACGGTACACAGGGTGACGTTGAGGTCGTGACCCATGAGGCAGGCCATGCGTTTGCCGATTGGACGAACAGAAAGCGTGTCCCCACAAAATATATCTACCCGTCCCTCGATGCCTGTGAGGTCCATTCGATGAGTATGGAGTTCTTCGGGTGGAGAAATGCGGAGGGCTTCTTCGGTAAGGATGCGAAGAAATTCCTCTTCAGCCATCTTGCCGGTGCGCTGACCTTTATTCCGTACGGAACTATGGTCGACCATTTCCAGCACATTGTTTATGAGAAGCCGAATATGACCCCGCAGGAGCGTCACGCCGAGTGGAAGAGACTCATCGGCATCTATCAGCCGTGGCTCAGACTCGACGGTGAGATCCCGTTCTATGCTGACGGCGAGGGCTGGCAGAGACAGGGACATATTTACTCGTCTCCGTTCTATTACATCGAGTACTGCCTTGCGCAGACGGTCGCTCTCCAGTTCTGGGCAATGATCCAG
>JAGAOD010000038.1 GCA_017623855.1 Clostridia bacterium | reverse complement strand
GGTCGTGACGATCTCAACGGACGGTAAAATTTTGGAATAAAATCCATTTGTCGATTGATAACGCCAATCGGAAGTGCTACAATACATACAGATAACTCTATGAGGTGAAAGCATTATGTTTATTACAAAAGATATTCAGTACGTCGGCGTCAACGACCACAAGGTGGACCTGTTTGAGGGTCAGTACGTTGTCCCGAACGGCATGGCGTATAATTCCTACGTGATCATGGACGAGAAGATCGCCGTCATGGACACGGTCGACAAGAACTTCACGCATGAATGGCTCGATAATCTCCAGAATGTGCTCGGCGGCAGACAGCCGGATTATCTCATCGTGCAGCACATGGAGCCGGATCATTCCGCAAACATCATGAATCTTGTGAAGACATATCCGGATGCGACGCTGGTCGCTTCCGCGAAGGCATTCCAGATGATGAAGAATTTCTTCGGCACGGAGTTCACGGATCAGCGCATTGTCGTCGGTGAGGGCGACACCCTGACACTCGGCAAGCATGTTCTGACCTTTGTTACCGCACCGATGGTCCATTGGCCGGAGGTCATCGTGACATACGACAGCACGGACAAGGTCCTGTTCTCTGCGGACGGCTTCGGTAAGTTCGGCGCACTCGACGTGGAAGAGGACTGGGCATGCGAGGCGAGACGTTACTACATCGGCATTGTCGGCAAGTACGGCATGCAGGTGCAGAGCCTGCTCAAGAAGGCTGCCGGTCTCGACATTCAGATCATCTGCCCGCTGCACGGACCTGTCCTGACAGAAAATCTTGGCTATTACCTCAATCTTTACAATACATGGTCGAGCTATCAGCCCGAGGAAGAGGGCATCGTGATCGCCTACACCTCCGTGTACGGCAACACAAAGAATGTCGTCATGAAGCTCGCGGAGCTTTTGAAGAGAAACGGCTGCCCGAAGGTCGTCGTGCAGGATCTCGCCCGCTGCGACATGGCGGAGGCTGTTGAGGATGCATTCCGCTACAGCAAGCTCGTTCTGGCAACGACCACCTATAATGCAGACATCTTCCCGTTCATGCGTGAGTTTATCAACCACCTCACCGAGCGCAATTTCAGCAACCGTACCGTTGCGTTCATCGAAAACGGCAGCTGGGCACCGATGGCGGCAAAGGTCATGAAGGGCATGCTCGAAAAGAGTAAGAATCTGACCTATACGGACACCACCGTAAAGATCCTGTCCGCGCTGAACGATGAAAGCTCCGCACAGCTCAATGCACTCGCGGACGAGCTCTGCAGAGAATATCTCGCACAGCAGGATGCCACGGCGAACAAGAATGATCTGACCGCGCTGTTCAATATCGGCTACGGCCTGTATGTCGTCACCTCGAACGACGGCAAGAAGGACAACGGTCTCATCGTGAATGCCGTTACACAGGTCACGGACACCCCGAACCGCGTCGCCGTCACGATCAACAAGGCAAATTACTCGCACCATGTCATCCGTCAGACCGGAAAGATGAACGTCAACTGCCTGACACAGGATGCACCGTTCAAGGTGTTTGAGGCATTCGGTTTTGTGAGCGGACGCAATGTCGATAAGTTCGCTTCCTGCGAGCCGCTGCGTTCCGACAACGGTCTCGTGTTCCTCCCGCGCTACATCAACTCCTTCCTCTCTCTGAAGGTGGAGCAGTACGTGGATCTCGACACACATGGCATGTTCATCTGCTCCGTGACGGAAGCCAGAGTCATTTCCGACCACGAGACGATGACCTACACCTACTATCAGGAAAACGTAAAGCCGAAGCCCGAGACCGAGGGCAAGAAGGGCTTTGTCTGCAAGATCTGCGGCTACATCTACGAAGGTGACACACTGCCGGATGATTTCATCTGCCCGATCTGCAAGCACGGTGCAGCCGATTTTGAAGAGATCAAAAATTAACGGACATGAAAACGCCACCGCAGGCAATGCCGTCAATCGGTGCCTGCGGTGTGCTTGTGGTTGCGGATCAAAAGGAGGATCCGGATTATGAGAATGGTTTTACTGACCGCGCTCGGCGTCGGCGGCGCAACGGTCGTCGGTTCCGTGATCGGTTTCCTGTTCAAAAAGCTTTCCCATCGCTTTTCGGACATCATTTTATCCTTTGCGGCCGGTGTCATGCTGGCGGCGGCTGTGCTGGGTCTCATTCTGCCGTCCGTCGAGTATGGCGGAAAATACGGCATACTCATCACGGTCGCCGGCATATTCGCCGGTGCGCTGTGCTTAAATCTGATCGATAAGCTCGTCCCGCATCTGCACAAGCTGATGGGGTCGGACATTGAAGCGCACAACAACGCGAACCTCAGCAAGGTCCTGCTGTTCGTAATGGCTATCGCGATACATAACCTGCCCGAGGGTATTGCGGCGGGCGTCGGCTTCGGCTCCGGCGACACGTCGCAGGCGCTTATGATCGCCGGCGGCATTGCACTGCAGAACATCCCCGAGGGTATGGTGATCATCGCGCCGATGCTCGCAGCCGGTGTGCGTCCCGCACGCACCTTTGTCTGCGCCATGCTCACCGGTCTCGTCGAAGTGGTCGGTACACTCGCGGGATATTTCGCCGTCAGCGTTTCGGCTGCTATCCTGCCGTTTGCGCTCGCATTTGCCGGCGGCACGATGCTGTATGTCATCAGCGACGAGATGATCCCCGAGACGCATGCGCACGGCAGCGAACGCGGCGCAACGTATGCGCTGCTCGTCGGCTTCTGCGTAATGCTTATCTCCGATGTGCTGCTCGGCTGACAGAAAAACAAAACGTCCGGTTCATTTCGAACCGGACGTTTTTGATCTTTCTTATCCAAGCAATGTCATGATCATGTCGAAGAAACCGAGGTCCCAAACGATGTAGAACAGGATGCCGGCGGCGGCGAGCAGGCAGAGCACAGCGGCGATCGGCGGCCATACGCTCTTCTTTTTCGGTGTGACGGCGACGGGCGCAGGCTTCTTGTTTGTCGACTGACGGGTGCCGCGCTTTGCGCCGTAGGGCTCTTCATAGGAGTAGAGATCTTCGTATTCTTCGGTTTTCGGCTTTGCCGGGGCCTGTGTGCGGGCAGCAGGGCGCTTCGGCTCTGTGCTGTGGCGCTTCGGCTCTGCGGCAGATCCGCGGTAGTGTTTTCCGGACATAGATAAACCATCCTTTCAAAGTTGCCAAAGATGCAGGAATTTATAATCAAAGGACCGCACAGCATATCCTGGCGGTCCTTTTTTGCTGTCTCTTGGACAATTATAACGGATTTATTGTAACTTGTCAAATCAGCGGCCGAGCGGCAGATAACCGACCTTGCGCATGACCTTGGAGAGCGTGCGGCGTGCGATCGCTTCTGCGCGCGGTGCAGCTTCCGTGTAGCACTTTTCGAGATATGCCTTGTCCTTCATCAGCTCGTTGTAGCGTGCCTGGATCGGCGCGAGCTCGTTGACAACGACTTCGCCGACGGCGGTCTTGAAGTCGCCGTAGCCGCGGCCCTCGAATTCCTTTTCGATCTCCTCATAGGTCTTGCCGGTGATGCAGCTGTAGATGCCCATGAGGTTATTGATGCCGGCCTTGCCCTCGCCGTAGCGGACGCAGGCTTCGCTGTCTGTGACGGCACGCTTGAACTTCTTCATGATCTCGTTCGGTGTGTCGAGCATGGTGATGAAGCTTGCGGTGTTCTCGTCGGATTTGCTCATCTTCTTGGTCGGATCCTGCAGGGACATGATGCGCGCACCGGTCTTCGGGATCAAGCCCTCCGGCACGGTGAAGGTCGGGGAGTAGATGCCGTTGAAGCGGTCGGCGATGTCGCGGGCAAGCTCAAGATGCTGTTTCTGATCCGCACCGATCGGCACATAATCCGCGTTATAGAGCAGGATGTCGGCAGCCATGAGGCACGGGTAGGTGAACAGGCCGGCGTTGATATTGTCGGCATGCTTTGCGGACTTGTCCTTGAACTGGGTCATACGGGAAAGCTCACCAAACTGGGTGTAGCAGTTGAGGACCCATGCGAGCTGTGCGTGCGCGGAGACATGGCTTTGAATGAAGAATACGCTCTTCTCGGGGTCAATGCCGAGTGCGAGCATCATCGCGTAAGCGGAAAGTGTATTTTTGCGGAATGCAGCCGGATCCTGACGGACGGTGATCGCGTGCAGGTCTGCGAGTGCGTAGACACAGTCATAGTCCTCCTGGAGTGCTACGAAATTCTTCAGCGCGCCGAGGTAGTTGCCGAGCGTAAAAACGCCGGTGGGCTGGATCATACTGAGTACGCGTTTCTTCTGAACGGGAGTGTTGTTTTCCATTATATATCAGCCTTTCATTAGATCATTTCACGGATAGTTTCGCCGAGAAGCTTGATGCCCTTTGTGAGCTGCTCGTCGGTCGGTGTGGAGAAGTTGATGCGGAAAGCGTCGCAGGGCTCGTTTTCGCTTGTGAGGAAGGCGGTGCCCGGCACGACGCAGACCTTCTTTTCGAGTGCCTTCTGGACGAAGGTCATCATGTCGATGCCTTTTGGCAAATGACACCAGGCGAAGAGACCGCCGTTGAAGTCGTCCCATGTGATGTGCGGGGCGAGGTGCTCTTCCATGAGGCCGAGGAGTAATTGGCGCTTCTTTGTGTAGATCGCGCGCAGATTTTCAAGGTGCGCGTCGAAATCGTACTCGGTCATGAAGCGATAGCAAAGGACCTGCGACCAGATGTTGGTGTGAACGTCCTGACCCTGCTTGCAGACGGTCATTTTCTGGATAACAGCCTTCGGGCCAATGGCGTACGCGACGCGCATACCCGGGGAAATGACCTTCGAGAACGAACCGGCGTACATGACGATGCCGTCCTCGTCGAAGGACTTGATCGTCGGGAGCGCTTCACCCTCGTAGCGGAGGTCGCCGTACGGGTTGTCCTCTAAGATCATGACTTCATATTTCTTTGCAAGCTCGTAGAGCTTCTTGCGCTTTTCAAGGCTCATCGTGATGCCGGAGGGGTTCTGGAAGTTCGGGATGGTGTAGATGAACTTCACGTTCTTTTCGGTCTGCAGAGCCTTTTCGAGTGCTTCCGTATTCATGCCGTCCGGGTCCATCGGGATGCCGACGAGCTTTGCGCGGTAGGAACGGAAATCATTCAGAGAACCGATGAAGCTCGGTGCTTCGCAGATGACGGTCTCGCCCTCGTTGAGGACGGATTTCGAGAACAGATCCATGACCTGCTGTGCACCGGTCGTGATGAGAATGTCGTCGAACTCGCGGCCGATGCTCTGCGTTTCCTTCATGTACTTTGTCAGGTGCTGACGGAGCAGCGGGTAGCCCTCCGTAACGCTGTACTGCAGCGCGAGGATCGGCTCGTCCTGCATGAGCTTTGCGGAAATTGCCGCGAGCTCCTTTGCCGGGAAGGCTTCCGGAGCCGGATTGCCTGCGGAGAGGGAAATATAGCTCGGATCCGCGGCGTATTTGAAGATCTCACGGATCGCCGAGGGCTTGAGGCCTAAAACTCTGTCAGAAAACTTATATTCCATAGTATTTATGCTTCCTTTCTGAAATAACAAAAGCTCCCGTCCCAAACAAGGGACAGGAGCTGAAAATCCTGCGGTACCACCCAAATTGGCGCAATGCGCCCGCTTTGTGCCTTAACGCGGCTGACGTCGAATGATTATCCCATTCGCCCTCATGGGCCCATTCACCGTGCCGCCTGCGCTCCGTTTCCACCCTCCGGAGCTCTCTGTGCCGCTTGGCATCGGCTACTTCTTCCAATCACAGGTTTTGATATTACCGCTATTTTATGCTCTTTTCGGAGCTTTGTCAAGTGTCGGGACATCCGTCCGAAAAACTTTCGCCGAAGTCGGTGCTTTTTATAAAGAATTTGTGCCGCCGCGACAGAAAAACAACACAAAGCGTAAAACATCCGAAAAAAGCGTCCGCGTGTTTCGCGGTTTACCGCATCATGCCGTGCGTATAATTTCAGTACGGTCTACATATACTTGTAGGTTAGATTACACACGGACGAACATAAGGCGTCGTCCGCGGAAAGGATGCGTTTTATGTTCAGAGAGGAAAACGTTTTGATTCGGGCGAGGGACAGGCTGACAGCGGCTTTTCAGGTTCCGTATGTGAAAAAGACGGCGATGCTTCTGCTTTGCGGTGTTTTGGGACTGCTGTCCTCGCGCGGGCTCGTGTTCGGAAAATATGCGCCCTTCGCCATAGCGGCTGCGGCTGCCTGCCCTTTTTCGGGTGTGTGGGCGGTGATTTTGGGCGGCTCGCTCGGGTATCTATACCCCTCGCCGGTCGATGTGCCGGCGAGGTATATCGCTTCGCTTCTGGCCGTTGGCGCGATTCGCTGGTCTCTGTCGGAATTAAAAACGGTGCGGGACCACCCGGTTTTTTCGCCGGCCGTGGCGTTCCTGCCGCTTCTTCTGACGGGCGCGACGCTTACGCTTATTAACGGGGCGCTCTCGAGCACAGCGGCAATGTATGTGGCAGAGTCGTTCCTCGCGGGCGGCACGGCTTATTTCATTCGCCGAACCGTGCGGATCTTCGAAACGCGGCGCGAGGGTGCCGTGCTCGACAGCGGTGACATTGCCTCCGTCTCCGTCGTTTTCGGTGTATTGCTGCTGTCCGTCTCGGGAATCACGGTCTCGGGCGTGTCCGTCGGGCGGGTGTTCATCGTTCTGACGGTTCTGGTCTGCGCACGCAGCGGCGGACTTTCGGGCGGCGCGGTCGCAGGGATCGCGGCGGGTGCGGTGCAGGGGCTGTCCACCGCGGGGCTCTCCTATCTTTCGGGC
>JAGAOD010000037.1 GCA_017623855.1 Clostridia bacterium | reverse complement strand
TCCGACACCGAGTGCAGCGGCTGAACTCGCAGTACCGGACAGGGAAGAGATTCTGATGCAGCTTACTCTCTTGACTTCCCGATTGAAGCAGGCAGAAGAAACGCTTATAAACTATAAAAGACAGATGCTCGACACATTGACGGCATCCCGTACTCTGCGTGATCCGAACGCGATCACACAGGAATACCGAACTCAAATCGACAGTATGGTTCAGCGGTTAGCAGCGGCAGAAAAAAACAGGATCTCTTATGAAAAAGAGAAATTATCTGCGATCAGCGGTGCATTGGATGCGATGAGTCCGTTAAAGGTTCTTTCTCGCGGCTACACGATCGTCTCAAATCAAAACGGAGAAACGGTTTCGTCAGCGCATGCGGTTGATCCCGGCGAAAAGGTTCGTGTACGTTTTTCTGACGGCAGCGTCAACATGTCGGTTATAGATATTGCAGGAGTGTGATATTATGGCTAAGAAAAAACTCAGCTTTGAAGAAGCTATGCTTCGTCTACGTGAGATCACAGAGCTTCTCGAGCGCGGCAATGTTTCACTCGAGGAATCCGTGAAGCTTTTCAGTGAAGGCACGGAGCTGTCTGCACTTTGTTACGAGACCCTGCAGAAAGCAGAACAGAAAATCACCGAGTTATCCGAAATCGGCGGCGAGGAGGCCTAAAGTATGCAGCTTGATCGTATTGAAGCCGCTTTATCCGGCTTTGTTCCGGAAACGGATAAGCTTTACAAAACCGTTACGGATGCTATGCGTTATTCCTTGCTTAACGGCGGCAAGCGTGTGCGTGCCGTACTGACGCTGGAATTTTGCAAGCTGTGCGGCGGCACGGAGGAACAGGGAATGCCGTTTGCCTGTGCCGTCGAAATGATACATGCCTATTCTCTGATCCACGACGACCTGCCGTGTATGGATAACGACGATATGCGGCGCGGAAAACCCTCGAATCATAAGGTCTTTGGTGAGAATTATGCGCTGCTTGCCGGTGACGGTCTTTTGACAAAGGCGTTTGAAACCGCACTCAGCGGTGAAGCTTTTCGTGTCGTCGGTGTGGAACGTGCCGCAAAAGCCGCTTCCATACTTGCCGTTTGTGCCGGAGAGCACGGCATGGTCGGCGGTCAGTGTATTGACCTTGAAACAGAAAACAAGAATGTTTCCGCAGAGGTTCTCAAGGGAAAAGATACCGGTAAAACGGCCAATCTGATTATGGCTGCCTGCATGATGGGCTGTATTGCAGCCGGGGCAGAGGACAAGCTTATTGAAGCCGCCAAGGCATACGCGCTGAATATCGGTCTGGCATTCCAAATTCGTGATGACATCCTTGATGTTACCGGTAATGCGGCAGAGCTCGGAAAGAATATCGGTATCGACGCGCAGAACGGGCGCTGCACGTACGTTTCACTGCTCGGTCTCGATAAGGCGCAGGCACTTGTCAACGGTTACACGGAGAACGCGCTTGAGGCACTGAAGGTCTTTGAAGGTGATACAACATATTTGCGCGAGTTTGCCGTGCAGCTTGCAGCGAGAACCAAATGACACGTACGCTCACATTTAAGATAAATACAGAACACGACGGCACGGATATACGCACATACGTCAGAAAGGTGCTTGGACTCTCTGCCCGTGTGTTAACTGCGCTGAAATATGAGGGCGAGATCCTGTTAGACGGTGAGCCCGCCAGAAGTATTGACCTCGTTCATTCCGGCAATACGCTTTCGCTGACCTTATATGACGATGTATGTGAATATGAGCCTGTAGAAATACCGATGCGTATTCTGTATGAAGACGACGATTTTCTTGTTATCTATAAAAGCGCCGGCATGCCGATCCATCCTTCTCCGGGACACGACGCAGACAGCGTGTTAAATGCAGCGGCTCATTATTTTCGAAATTGTGACCGTTTTGTCTTTCGTC
>JAGAOD010000036.1 GCA_017623855.1 Clostridia bacterium | reverse complement strand
TCTGATTTCGTTTGTCAAGCTTTTTTTCAAACTTTTTTGAAAGTTTTTTAAGCTTTCGTTTTCGTTTGTGTCGCTCTCCCGAGTGCTCGACTATAATACCACGCACCTACCCTTTTGTCAACACTTTTTTTCATCTTTTTTTGAGGTTTTTCGGGTTTCCGCTTATTGCACAATATATCGGACGAACCCTTTGTTTTTGTGTGCTCAAAGCACATATAGTATGTCTGTTTTTTCCTTGTATCTTATATATCTGTCTTTGTAAAGACTTTTCTTACCGTCGTCTTCAAAGTTTATCTTTCTATTATTCTGTGAGGTATTTATGCGAATTGATTTCGGATCCCGCACTTCTTTCTTTATATATTTGTGGCGCATCGCCGTTGTTGTGCTCCTGAACATCATCATGATCACTATACTGCAAAGCGCATAAGACAAAAAAAGAGAGACGTCCGAAGACATCTCTCTTCTATATTACGGTATATATTTGTGATCAGCTGTCCGCCAGCGCCGCTTCCTGCTTTCTGAGCTTTTTGTATGCCACCGTGAAGCAGACGAAATGTGCCAGCGCCGTGACCGTCCAGGAGACCGGATAGCTCAGGAACAGCACGGTCAAGGTATGATGCGCCGCAAATATCGTCAGGATCCAGATTACACGCAAAGCACATGCGCCCGTCAAAGAGACGATCATCGGCAGGATCGAATACCCCATGCCGCGCATGGAGCCGACAAGCGTATCCATAACGCCGCAGATCAGGTACGGCAGACAAACGAGCAGCATGCGGTTCACGCCGTATTCGATAACCTGCGGATCCGTTGTATATATAGAAAGCAGCGGTCTCGCAAGGATCATGCATACCGTGCCGAGAACACCGCCCACAGACGCTACACACAGCACGCAGATCCGCATGATCTTCCCCACGCGCTCGTATTTCTTCGCACCCATATTCTGGCCCGTAAACGACAGCGCCGTCTGGTAAAACGCATTCATACCCGTATACACAAAGCCTTCTATGTTAGCAGCAGCCGTACTTCCCGCCATGACCAACGAACCGAAGGAGTTAATGGAGGACTGGATGAGTACGTTCGAAATGGAGAACACCGTGCCCTGCATACCGGCGGGCAGACCGATACGGACCATTTCGATAAGCTTATCCTTATAGATATGCAGCTTTTTCAGATCCACACGGTACGGCGCATCCGACTTTACGAGACAGATCAGAACGAGCACCGCCGAAAGCACCTGAGACGCCACCGTCGCGATCGCAACACCGGCAACACCCATACGGAACACGATGACAAGGATCAGATTGAGTACCACGTTCAGCACACCCGAAACCGCGAGGAAATACAGCGGACGCTTCGTATCGCCAACGGAGCGCAGAATGGCTGCACCGAAGTTATAGAGCATCATAGCGGGCATTCCTGCAAAGTAGATACGCACATAGAGCGCCGCCTGATCGATAACATCCGCCGGGCTGCCCATCAGAACCAGCATCGGCTTCGCAAGCAGACCGCCGATGAAGATCAGCGCAACGCCGCTTATGAGGCTCGCAAGGATCGAGGTATGTACGGTCTCACTGAGGTTCTTTACGTCACGTGCACCGTAGTACCGGGCAACTAGTACGTTCGCACCGACGGAAAGACCCATAAAGACGTTGATGATCAGATTGATCAGAGAACCGGTCGAACCGACCGCAGCCAGCGCCGTAGGGCCTGCAAAACGGCCTACAACAACGATATCCGCCGCGTTGAAGAACAGCTGCAGGATGCCGGAAAGCATCAGCGGGATCGCAAACCGAACGATCTTGCCGAAAAGCGGCCCGTTTACCATGTCGATCTCATAACTGCTCTTTCTGCGTTTTCTCATTTGTATGCGCATGGCAAGCTTTGCCGTGAGCATCCGGAGCTTATTTTTCATGGCTTAGTACCCGACCTCCTCACCGACAAGGACAACATGTACTCTGTTTTTGCTGCGCTGATACGCCATAACGGTGAACAGGGAACAAATGCGGTTTTCGGAACGGCAGCCCGCGCACATATCGCCGTCCGTCCCCGGACATGCGGCATGCGTACACGGCGTATCAAGCTTCAGACGCATCGCATTTGCCGGCGTCGTAAGGCTCTTGACGTAGACCGCCGCGGCATCGAGATCGCGCACGATCTTATTATATCCTGCGACGACGATGACCTTGTTCGGGCCGAACAGCATGGCCGCCACGCGGTTTCCGCCGCCGTCTACATTATACAGCTCTCCGTTTTCCGTGATCGCATTCGAGCTCGTGAGGAAAGCATCCGCGGAAAATGTCTTTCTGTATATTTCCTGCCGCTCCTCATCCGTTGCGACCGCTTCACGGTCAAGGAAATTATACTTACCGCTGCGCATCAGCGCCTTCACGCCGGTCGCGTCCAGTGTAACGCTGCCGCCGCAGGAGATCGTATCCCCTTCCTGCAAAAGCGACTCGACGACCTTGACGGCGTCCGCAGAAGTCGGTGCATAGTACGCGTGCATATTATTCTTTTCAAGCGCCGCCATCGTGCGACGGATCTTCAGCTCCATCGCTTCCGCACGGCGCGGCATATCCTTTCGATCCATAGAACGGCCTCCTCTGTCTTTATTAGCTTTATTTCAGTATACTATAATATAGAAAAGAGTGCAATCAAAAAAGGGAGAGTTTTCACTCCCCCCTTTTTCACTCTGTCAAGCTGTAAATGCTTCGAAGCACTCGACGACATGCGCCTTGTGTGCCTTATTATTATCCTTCTTCTCAGCCTTTTCGTCGGTATAGATCAGCATAAAACGGCCGTCTGCGGAAAGCTGTGCCGGGATCGTGTTGTCCAGAAGCTCAAATTTTCCGTTGTTCTTTACGGCATCCACGACCTGCTGTGCCGTCTCGGACAGACCCTCTGCGGCAAATTCATAGACCTCGAGCTGTACCGCGGAACCGTCGTACATATAGGAATACTTGTATCCGTTCATCGCACCGATGACACCGTACTCCATCTGAATACGCTCGCCGGCTGTGACCTTGTTTTCCTCCAGGAACTTGCAAAGTCCCTGAATGTCATCCGAGTAGTCCGCCGGATCCTTCATGGCAGCTGCTTCTTCGCCCTCTGCCGGCGCAGCAGACACTTCCAGTACGGCAGTCTGTGCCTGATTACGGTTCGCGCCTGACATACAGCCGGTCAGAGATGCGCACAGAGCGACCACTAAAACCAGAGCCAGCAGTTTCTTTATATTCTTCATTTGATTATCCTTCCTCTCAAAAACAATACATTGTGATTTTATCACATCCGCGTTCAGTACGCAACACCTAAAAGTAAATTTCGCCGGCCGCCTGTGTACGAATGAAGAAAAGGCAGGAGAAATCCCGCCTTTTCACAAACCACAATATCCTAACCGTCATACGGCACGCATCATTCGGTCGGCAATGCATGCTCTTTCAGAACCGTTTCTTCTTCATAGAAGCTCCAGTTGTCCGCGTTCCACATGTCATCGTGCACGGACGCCCACTTCGCCGGCAGGAACGAATACCCGTTGTTCGTATCTACATAGCACTCAGCGGATACGATCACGATCTGATCATGCGCCGTCTTTTCGTCCATATTGATCGGATTACCCGTCATCGGATTGACCGGATCCTCAACGGCACCTTCCACAGCCAGTGCCGGAACGTCCGCATTCGTCATGAACTCATCGGAATATGTAAAGCCTTTGCCGTTAAAATCCTTGACCATAAGCAGCGGATGGTAAAGCAGCGTATCGTGCTCGCCGATGATCAGCTCCTCGATGCTTCCGAGGTGTCTGCCGTGGTCGGAAACCAGGATGATCTTCGTGTTATCATACACGCCCTGTTCACGGAGATAGTCGAACCATTCGCCCAATCTCAGCATGATCGCCATATTGGTCTGGTAATGGCTCTTCTGCAGCGTATCTTCTACCAGGATCGTCCTTCCGTCCACCGTCAGCGCGTTTTCCGTGTCGTACGCCGTATTATCCACGAACGAAGAAAGTGTATAATCCGGTTTCTGCAAAAGCGTCGGCTCATGCGTCGTGTTGTTGACCATGGAAACGAAGGCGCCCTTTCCGCCCTCTTCGACCCTTGTCATGACCGGCAGGTTAGAGATCACATTATACGAGTCCGCAAAGAGCTTGCTCATACCGTTTGCGACCGAGCCGTTTTCGTCCAGCACGGTCTGGACCGTATATACATGATCCGTGTTTGCAGGCGCCTGGTGATAATCTCCTCCATGATAAAGCATGGGCTGAACAGCCAGCGGCATCGTCTTCATGAGAGAGAAGCAGAAGAAATTACGGTATCCGTTTTGGATCTTCTGTGCTTTGGCCATCGGATCGGTAAAATATCCGGTTGCAACATATGCATTCGTATTCTCAAATCCATCAAACAGTGTTATATCGGGAAGCCACTGATAGTTTGCATAGCACGGGTCAAAGATCGAAACCTCATAGCCGTTTTCTTCAAACAGCACGGGAAGCACTTTCAGAGACTCGTTATGCTTCTCGACCAGCAGCTCTCCGTCCCTCTTGTTCAGCTCGACCGGTGTGTATTCATAACCGCCGAATACCGCCGGCGCACAGAAATTGGTAAAACCGCCGTGGGAGATCGCATTTGTATAGCAGGTGAATCCGTCAAACTGTTCGATAAGCTCAGGCTTTTCCGCCGCGAAATGCCCGAAATACGAGCCAAGAGCACGGTCAAGCATGATGATAACTACGTTTTCTTCTGTTTTGCTGAGCGTAAAGCCCACCTCCGAAGCATCCTGCGCGGACACGTTCGCACTGACTTCCTTCAGCGCATTGACCGATTTCGCCGTGGTATAAACGTGCAGCCCGCTCATTGCGCAAAAAGCGACCGACGCGACGAGAAGAACCGTCGGAACAAGCTTAGGAAGCTTGAACAGGATCAGAAGCAGTGCGCCGCATACAGCGACAAGAACGCCGGCATTGATCAGCATTTCCGAAGCTTCAAATGCCATTCCGTTCTCATAGATGAGATCGGCCGAAAGCGTGCCGAGATCCGTGCCGAAGAGCATATAGTTGACCACGGTCACACCGCACAGCAGCCAGACGGCACGTTCAAACAGGACCTTGCCGCTTGTATTTGCCAGCCAATAGAACACGCCGAACCACACGAGGAAGAAGCCGGCAGCCATGGCCCCCGAGCTGACGATATACCAAAGCGGATCGTGGAAATTCGTCGGATCGATATACTCCTGCGGCGATGCGGCAATATAGGTCGACGGGATCATGAAGCCGATCAGAACCGTCAGAAAGATGCAGCCGAGAACAAACACTTTTTTGTTCGGTCGTACGCTTTCGGAGACCAAACGGATCTTCCCCCGACGGTTGATCAGGCCCCACACGAACGGAACCAGCAGGACAACGCCCAACGCAACAAGGACCGCTACCCTTTTCAGCGACTCGGAGAAAAATACCGGACCGGCAACGATGAAGCATACACCGAGCATCGCAGCGATGAGCTTAATGATCTTGCCGGGATTTTTAATTTTGTAAAAAATGTTTTTGACAAGAGAAAATACGTTGTTCAGTGTCCAGTAAAACACGAGACCGGACGGGGAAGTGTAAAGGAATACAAGGAAAAAGGCCGCTATACCGTACAGCTGTATCTTCGTTTTGAGCGGGAAGCCCTTTAGGTAGATCGCAGCCGAGATCACGTTGATCAGCGTCATCAGGATCGGCAGCAGGTTTACCCGAAGCGCACCGATCGCGATCAAGCCGTCCGGGGCGGCGAGGTCTGCGATCGGCCCGAGCGATATGCCTCTTAACGCACCCAGCGTGGACAAAAACTGATAAGCCGCCATAAAAAACGGGATCTCAAGCAGCAGCGATACCGATCCGTTCAGCGCACTGGTCGGCTTATAGTGCTTCTGCCTGTAATACGTCTGCAGGATCATCATTCTCTCGTCACCGGAGAAGGTCTTCTTTATGTGGTTTACACCGCGGGAAAGTTTGGCTTCCGTTTCCTTCGCTTCCTCCTGCATGGCATCCGCGCGTCTGTACAGCGGAAGCACCAATATATTCATGGTCAGACTCAATACAATAATAGCAATACCGGGATGGTTAATAAATCTGACCGCAAGCTGGAAAATCATCTCAAAAAGAAGCTTCAGCGGACCGATCACCAATGTCTCAAGTATACTCATAAACGGCATTTATTTCACCTCAAGCGACTCGTAGTTTTATTCGGATATTTTATAACATCTCAAGGCACGATCCTGTTTTTTGAAATGCGTCAAAAAACAAGCGCAAAATCTCGGATCCTGCATGACCATACTAATAAAATATAGCATATCCGTATATAAAAAGCAACTCCGTATCCGCACCGCACGGCAGAGAGGAATGGGGGGGCGGCAGCGTTTTATGGCTTTATTCTGCAGCTTGGCTCGTTTCCCTACACAGCTTGCGCTTCGGAGTTCGATTCTGTCCGAGCTTCCTCTGTTCCCGGACGAGAATCGGCCCACTTTGCCTTTGACCGCGTTCCGCGGCAGCATTTTATGGCTTTATTCTGCAGCTCGGCTCGTTTCCCTACGCAGCTTGCGCTTCGGAGTTCGATTCTGCCCGAGTCAAAAAAATGAGACAGGATGTTTCCTGTCTCATTTTTTGGTGACCCGGACGAGAATCGAACTCGTGTTACCGCCGTGAAAGGGCGGTGTCTTAACCGCTTGACCACCGGGCCGTATTGGTAGCGGCGAATGGATTCGAACCATCGACACTTCGGGTATGAACCGAATGCTCTAGCCAACTGAGCTACACCGCCATATTGTCTGCCCAACCATGTTGAAGCGTAGACTATTATAAACCATACTTTTTCTTTTGTCAAGTGTTTTTTATGTGGAAAATTTCGTATTTCTGTGGTATACTGTTTTTATATAGCTTGCAGGAAGGAAGTTGAGGCTGTGAAGCAGCTTTTTCGCAGGCATTACACTTGGTTCTCCGAAAAAATGGAGCACGATGCGGTCGATTCCTACGCGGCGCAGTGCTCGTTTTGGATCCTTATTGCGTTTATTCCCTTCACCATGTTCCTGCTCACCCTGCTGCAAACCGTCCGCATAGAAAATGACTCCCTGCTGTTTTCCGTCGCGGAGCTTTTTCCTGCCCCGGTACGCCGCACGCTGCTTGCGCTGCTCGCGGAGATCTCCCCGCCGTCCGGCCTGCTTTCCGCAACGGCCGCGCTGTGTATATGGTCCGCTTCAAACGGAACGCTTGCTTTGGTCAAGGGGCTGTACTCGGTATTCGATGTCCCGAACAGGCACGGCTATATCCGCATGCGCATATTGGCCATCCTATATACCCTGCTGCTCGCGCTCTGTCTGATCCTCAGCCTTGTTGTGCTGATTTTCGGAAAGATGCTGACGGACCGGCTCGGCTTTGCTTTTCATGCGCTTTCGTGCTCAGCTCCGGTCTTCTTTCGTCCGATCCTTGTCTTTCTTTTATTATGGTCATTTTTCGGGCTGATGTTTTTAGCCGTCCCGCGCAGAAAGGTCTCCTTTCGCAGTGCCTTTGCCGGCGCCGCCTTCTCCGCGATCGGATGGGAGGTTTTTTCCTCACTCTTTTCCGTTTTCGTTGAAAACTTCTCAAATTACGCAACGCTTTACGGCAGCCTGGCCGCGATCGTCATTCTGATGATGTGGCTGTACTTCTGTATGTTCATTCTCCTGCTCGGCGGGCAGGTCGCTATGTGGCTGCAGCACAGCAGCATCCTGCGTGATCTTCGCACGCTGTGCGGAAAACGCGGCAAAAAGTAAAAATCCATTGAAATATAAAGGTGAAATTATGCATATACTCGTCATCGACGGGCAGGGCGGCCGTATGGGCGCCGCTCTGACCGAACAGATCAAAAACGCTTTCCCCAACGCTGAACTGATCGCCATCGGCACGAACAGTCTCGCGACCTCTGCCATGCTCCGTGCCGGCGCCGACGCCGCTGCGACAGGCGAAAATCCCGTTATGGTGAACAGCCAATGGGCGGACGTCATCGTCGGGCCAATCGGCATCATCACCGCAAATGCGCTGCTCGGGGAGATCACACCGAAAATGGCCGCAGCCGTTTCCGAGAGCCGCGCCAAGAAGATCCTGCTGCCCGTCAGCCGCTGTGCCGTCAGCGTCGTGGGCGTACAGGAAAAATCTCTTTCCGAGTATGTACGGGAGACCGTAACAATGCTTACTGCTTTGCAGAAGGGAGAATAACCGTGAGAACCGAAAAGATCAACTCCAAAAGTGCTGCATACCAGAAATTCGAGGTTCTGAAAACCAACCGCAACAAGCGTTTCAAATACGGCGAATTCTTCGTCGAGGGTGTGCGCAACATCAACAATGCCGTCGCAAACGGCTGGCAGATCGTCTCTTTCCTGTACGACGCCGACCGCAAGCTTTCCGACTGGGCAAAGGACAAGCTGAACACCGTCAGGACGGAGGTCAACTACGCACTGCGTTCCGACCTGCTCGCTGAGCTCAGCAGCAAGGAGGACACCTCCGAGCTGCTTGCGGTGATCAAAATGAAGAACGACGACTTCTCCCGCATCAAGCTGTCCGATGCACCGCTGATCGCGCTTTTTGACCGTCCCTCGAATCACGGCAACCTCGGAACGATCCTCCGCTCCTGCGACGCACTCGGCGTGGACGGTCTGATCATCACCGGTCACGCGGTCGACCTGTACGACCCCGACGTCGTCTCCTCAACCATGGGCTCCTTCTTCTGCGTCCCGGCGATCCGCATCGCGGACAACGACACGGTTTTCCGCCTTATTGAGGATCTGCGCGTGAAATACCCGGGCTTCCAGGTCGTCGGCACCACGGCGCACAACGAAACACAGCTCTTCGAGGTCGATTTTACAAAGCCGACCATGCTGATGATCGGCAACGAGACCGAGGGTCTGCGCCGCATCTACAAGGAACAGAGCGATGTCCTGACGACGATCCCGATGGATCCGAACGGCAGTGCCAGCTCGTTTAACGTCGCCTGCGCTGCGACCGTCATGTTCTACGAAGCCGTGCGCCAGAGATTCGGAACACCGAACCGGTTTTATCGTGCACTTGACAGGGCGCATACATAGCGCTATACTATATATATTGAAAGGAAGGTGACAGCTTTATGAAGACGTTTTCCCTTGAGAAGATCGGAGTTTATGCTGTTCACCGCGGGTACGAAGGGTAAGATGCACCCCGTCCTTTCCTGAGCCGCAAATTGATGCACTTCCGGTTTTCCGGAGGTGCATTTTGTTTTTTCAGGAAAGGATCTTACTATGCAAATTATTGATTTTACAAAAGAATGGTTACCCGAAGCATATCGTCTCGCAGAAGAAAACTACAAGGAAGCGAGAGAAGTACTCCCTCTCCTGCCCGACGTGCCCATTCCGCCGCTCGAGTACTTTGCCGAAAACAGTCTCGGTACAGCGGCCGTGGAGGACGGCTGCCTTTTGGGCTTCTTAGGTTGCTTTGAACCCTGGAGTCCTGCCTTCTGCACACCGGACACGGTCGGCATGTTCTCTCCGCTGCACGCACATGCGGTACAGAAAGAGAACCGCGAAAGGATTTGGCAGCGTCTGTATCAGGCGGCAGGCGCAAAATGGGCAAAGGTCGGCGGCGAGAGCCATGCGATCGCCCTCTATTCCCACGATATTGCCGCGCAGAAAGCGTTATATCAGTACGGCTTCGGTGCACGCTGTGCCGACTTTATACGTACACTGACGCCGATCACCACCGCCTGTCCGACGCAGATCCGTTTTGCCGAGCTTTCCGCAGCAGAGACGACTGCCCTGCACCCGATGCGCAGTGCACTCGTTGACCACTTGGGTCAGTCCCCCACCTTCATGGTACACACCGCGGACGGGCTTCGCTTGTTTCTTGAGCGCCGCGAAACCGAACCGCCGCGGATGTTCGCGGCATTTGACGGCGAACGCCCAATCGCCTATATTGAGTTGACGGATGAGGGCGAGAATTTTGCCTCCTGTGCACCGCATACCGCGAATATATGCGGTGCGTACTGTCTGCCGGAATATCGCGGACAGGGCATCGCGCAGGCACTTCTCGATCACCTGATCCGCACCGTACAGAAGGAGGGTTTTATGCGTCTCGGTGTGGACTGCGAGACCTTCAACCCGACCGCCATGGGCTTTTGGCGCAAGTATTTCACACAGTACACAGTGAGTGTTGTCCGCCGCATCGACGAAAACGCTGTGATCTAACGAACCCTATACAGCACAAAACGCCGACTCCCTTCGGGGAGCCGGCGTTTTCACGCTCTCAATTACTTCTTCTCTACAAAGTGCACAGCCTCGTGATTTGCGAACTTGTTGAAGTCCTCCTTCAGGCTGTACTGATAGATCGCCTTATAGCCCTTGGAGCGATCCTCGGGATCCACCGGCTCGTAGCGATAAACGCCGCACGGGTCCGCATCCTCGCTGCGGAAGCCGCTTCTCCAGACAAGACCGTACAGGAGCTTCTTTGTAGTCTCGTTGGTCTGAACACCCTTTAAGAACCACTCGGTGTACGGGGAACGGCCGTCAAAACCGGCTTCGGTCAGCGTCTTCTCGCCGGCTAGGCCCATCTCGGTGAACGCAGCCATTTTGCCGTGCTCCTCAGCGAGCTTTACAAGTGTCTCGATGCAGCCGACAAAGCACTCATACTGCTTCTTAGCGCCGTCCGTGCTCTGCTGGTTGCCCATATCCCAGTAGTTATCCATGCCGAAGACGTCGATCACGTCGTCGCCCGGATAGCCATCCATCCAGCTTTCTGCCAGTGTCTCGTACGGCAGTCTGCTGCGGTCGGGGCAAATGCAGTAAAGCAGGTTATGAACGTCATGATCCCACAGATACTGTACGGTATAACGGAACAGTGCTGCGAAATCCTCCGGCGTATTGAGTCTGCCGCCATCACCGCTCCATGCCGTGCCGTCGTTCGGATTTTCCTGTGCATTGATGCACCACCAGAACCAGTCGCCTGTGTGCTCATGGAACGGACGGAAAATATACGGGATCTGCTTGCCCTCGCTGTCCAAAAGTGTAGCGTTGTACTCGATGAAGGAATCGAGATACAGATTGAAACGGTCGTGCAGCTTGCCGCCCGGAAGCACGTCGCGAACGACACTTTCTTCCCATGTGCGGTTCGGCGTTCCGTATTCACCGGCTGTCAGCGGGTTTACGGAGTGCCAGCTGAGTGTAACGATACATCCCTGCTCATAAGCATAGCGAATCTCGTCGCGCATAGCATCAAAGGACATGTTGTCAATGTTCATGCCGCGCTCAAAATCGCCGCCGGTGCGGTCCATACCCGGGATCAGCTTTGCAAACTCGGGATCGCGCTCCGCTGTGTAATAGACCTCCAGATGACCGATATCAAAGCCCGCTACGCCGGGATACTTTCCGGTCGCGGCAAAAATATCGGACTTTCCGAGATTTTCCGGCTTATTCGCTTCAAACGTTGCACCTACAGCAAAGGTGTCCTGCTGACCGAACATGACCTTTTTGCCCTCAAGGCTCTTCAGCTGCTCGTAGAGAGCCACTGTCTGCGGCAGCGCCTTCGCATCGACAGGGCCGTATTTTTTGATTTCTGACATACAACTTACCTCCCTAACGGATTTCACCTCCAATATACATAAGACCATGCAAAAAGTCAATTCAAAGCAGTAAAATATTTCTGATAAATTTTATTTTTGTACCGACATCATTTCGGATCCAGCACGGAGCACCGTCCGCATCTCGCACAGCCGTTGCAGGTCAGTCGGCTGCCGCAGTTTTCACACTGCGGTGCAAAGTACGGCGTGTAGCGATCCTCCGCGCGCAGCGGACGTCCCATCTCGTCCACAAGGTGCACTTCCATGGGCTTACCCCGAAAAGACAAGCCGGACTTGTATGCCATTTCGCTCTGCACGCGTTTGTTCGGCATGTGGTACCGTCTGCCATCCTTCAGAAAATTCGTGCCTGTCTCGATAAAGTTAAACGTCACGTTGTGTTCCCGGCACTGCCGGCTCAGCGACTGCACCCAGCGAAAATCGCACGGACGCGCACCGTCGTAATTTTCACCGCCGCAGATGACCTGCTCGATCTGCCCCTGAGCGAGAAAATGCCCGATCTCTATGGGGCCGATCATCGGTGCCGTCATGATTCCCTTGTGCTTAAACGGCAGACTGTGGAGGATCGGGATCCGTTCATCGGCGCGGTGTTGATTTTCACACGTAACATTGAAAAACACATTATCCCAGCCGTCTCCCCAGTTAAACGGCAGACATTTTTCCACACGTTCCGGTCTTTTTGTTAAGAGAAAGAACAAAACATCCTTACGCTGATCCATGATCTCCCACGCCTCCCTGCGCCACGGATCCGCTTCCTCCAAAAAGAAGTCGGAGGTCATGCATACGCGCAGCTGTTCTCCGCTTTTCACCTTATACGCCCCCGAACGGTCACGGCTCAGCGGATAGCGAAAGCCGGTCTTTGTGCGGTAAATATCCGCGCCGTTTTTGCCGCGTTGGCTGTCTAAAAAATACATATAGCAATGCGCACAGCCTTCACTGCATTTTACGCATCCGTGCCACGGATTCCAGATATCATGCATGTACACACCCCCTGCCTAAATCAAACATTTGTTCCTTTAATATAATAACATATATGATCCGAAAATGCAAACAAAAAATGCGCAGAGCGAAAAACTCTGCGCACTTGCATATTATATATTGTATCAGCCGTGCAGGGTAAAGACCTTTCTCTTTGTCGGGTCGTTCTCCTTTCTGGAGCTCTTTCTGCCCTCGGGCTTGATTTCGCCTGCAGCAAGCAGAGAGCGCTTCGTGAGGGACGGACCGATGAGTTCATAGACCAAAACGGAGAAAAGGACGACATTACGAACGATCGCGCCGTCAGCAAGAGAAGCCGCGGTAACCGCCATGCCGAGCGCGACGCCGGCCTGCGGAAGCAGTGTGATGCCGAGATTCTTCTGGATCGCGTCACTGCACTTTGTCATCTTGCAGCTGATGTTTGCGCCGAAGATCTTACCGGTGGAGCGGAAGATAATATAGATAACGCCGACCAGCAGAACGAGCGGATTGCTGAGGATCTTCAGATCGAGCTCCGCACCGGAGATCACGAAGAACAGAATATTGAGCGGCGCTGTCCAGCTCTCCACACGGTTCATCAGCTCCTCGGAAGTCGAGCAGATGTTGCAGAATACGGTGCCGGTCATCATGCAGACAAGCAGCAGGGAGAAGCCGACATGTACACCGCCGACCTCAAACTTGATCTGGGACGCACCGACCATAAGCAGAACGAATGCTGCGGACAGAGAAAGACGCTTACTGCGGGAATGGAAGTATGTCTCGAGCCAGTTCAGCAGCACGCCGCCGACAGCACCGAGAACGAGAGAAAGCACGATCTCAATGATCGGTTCCAAGACAACACTGACAACGCTGACACTGCCCTGCTCGAGCGCCATGGCGATACCGAAGGATGCGGAGAACAGTACGAGACCGACCGCATCGTCGATTGCAACGACCATCAACAGGAGCTTTGTGAGCGGACCGTCAGCCTTATACTGACGAACGACCATGAGCGTTGCCGCCGGAGCGGTTGCGGAAGCGATGGCACCGAGTGTGATCGCAGCCGGCAGAGAAAGAATCTCCGGCTTGATCAGATGCAGCGCGATCAGCGCGATATCAACAATGACTGTTGTAACAACAGCCTGCAGAATGCCGACTGTGATCGCCTGCTTACCCATGGACTTGAGCTGACTTAAACGGAACTCATTGCCAATGGCAAAAGCAATAAAGCCGAGTGCCGTCTGCGTAATGATGTTCAGACCGTGAACCTGCTCCAGGGAATTAAATCCCAGACCGCCGAGACCGATCGCACCGAGGCAGAACGGACCGATGAGCAGGCCGCCGATCAGATACGCCGTGACCGCCGGCAAATTAAGCTTCTTTGCCAGACGGGACATAAGCAGACCGACGATCAGCGCAAACGCCAGACAGATCAATGTTTCTTTCATGCTTATTACCTCTTTTCATAATAACAAATAACAACAGAAAATACTCTGTAAAAAACAAAATCAAGAAGAATTTTACACTCTCGACCGACGGCTGTCAATGTGCAACTTCACGCATTTATTCATTATTCATTAACATTTTTGTGCGTTTTTTAGGTTTGTTAATCCTATCACGATCTTCGTCAGCAAAAAGGCCTATTTCAGCCAAAATCAGCCGCAAAAAAGCAGAAAAAGCGGCGTTTCCGGAATAAATTACCGGCACCGCCGCTTACTATTAACCGTGTCTTAGCCCCTGCTTTCCGAAGCCCAAAAAGCAAAAAAAGAACCACACATTTCTGTGTGGTTCTCAGTGTTGGCATCAACCTATCGTCCCGGGCCGTTTCCAGCCAAGTATTGTCGGCACGAACGAGCTTAACTTCTGTGTTCGGTATGGGAACAGGTGGACCCTCGTTGTAATCAACACCAACTATTTTTGCCGCCTCATCTGAC
>JAGAOD010000035.1 GCA_017623855.1 Clostridia bacterium | reverse complement strand
CTCCGGACCGGATACAAACGGCAGCCAGTTCTTCATCAATGCCGTTGAACCGGGTACGATCGATTGGGACGGGTATAAATCCTACTGCATCGAATATATGCTTTATTTGGATCAGTACGTTGAAATGTACGGCGAGGAAGGCAGAAATTATTTCATCGCATCGTACGGTGACACGATAGATTTCAACAAGGTCACGGATGAATATAAGGCGCTTTACGACGAGTATGGCGGCAATATCACATTGGACGGCGCTTATTCCGTTAACGGCCGCGGTCATACCGTATTCGGTCAGGTTTTCGAGGGATTGGATGTCGTTCGTGAGATCATGAAGGTTCAGACGGATGACTACGATAAGCCTGTTGAGGATGTAAAGATCCTTTCGGCTGAGATCGTAGTTTATGAATAAATATTTTAAGGAGGATTTATGATGGCAGTTGTACACGCTACAGCAGAACAGCTCAAGGTCATGCTTGAAGAGAACAAGATCGTTTTGGTGGACTTTTTCGCAACATGGTGCGGACCGTGCAAAATGATCGCGCCGTTTATCGAGCAGGTTGCGGAGGAATTCGCCGGCAAAGCTGCGGTCGCTAAGATCGACGTTGATGAGGAGCCCGAGCTGGCTGCGCAGTTTGGAATCGAGAGCATCCCGACAGTGATCGTTTTCAAGGACGGTCAGCCGATCAATGTTGAAATCGGTGCACATCCGAAGGCTTTCTATGCAAATCTGATCGAGATGCATTTGTAAGTTACAGATCTGTGAAGGTCCGGGTCATAAAAAAAGACCCGGATCTTTTTACTTTTTCGGAGGCGATATGATGAATAGAACAGTAAATAGTATATCTGAACTGATCGGCGGAACGCCGATGCTGTATGCATCCCGTTTTGCGGCGAAAAACGGGATTGAGACGGTTCCGCTTTTGAAGCTCGAATATCTGAATCCGACAGGCAGCGTTAAAGACAGAGCCGCGCTTAAGATGATCGAGGACGCCGAGAAAAACGGTTTGCTTCAGCCGGGTGCGGTGATCATTGAGCCGACATCCGGAAATACCGGTATCGGTCTTGCTGCGATTGCAGCTGCCCGTGGATATCGCGTGATCCTGACGATGCCCGATACGATGAGCGCGGAGCGAAGAAAGCTTCTTTCCGTTTACGGCGCCGAGATCGTTCTGACACCCGGCGAAGAGGGAATGAAGGGATCCATAGAAAAAGCGGAACAGCTTGCGGCATCCATCGAAAACAGTTTCATTCCGGCGCAGTTTGATAATCCATCCAATCCGAAAGCGCATACGGAAACCACAGGGCCGGAGATCTGGCAGCAGACGGAGGGGAAGATCGATCTTTTCGTAGCCGGGATCGGAACGGGCGGAACGATCACGGGTACGGCGGCGTATCTGAAAGCGCAGAATCCTAAGGTGTATGTAGCGGGTTTTGAGCCTGCATCCTCGCCGCTTATCACGAAAGGCAGGAGCGGGCAGCACGGTCTGCAGGGGATCGGTGCTAATTTTGTGCCGAAGAATTATGACGCTTCTCTTGTGGATGAGGTGCTGACGGTGACGGAAGAAGAGGCTTATGCCGCTGCAAAATGTCTTGCGGCTTCGGAAGGTATCCTTGTCGGTATCACCTCCGGTGCAGCATTGGCAGCTGCGGTAAAGCTGTTAAAGCGTCCGGAAAACGTCGACAAATGCCTCGTCGCATTGCTCCCGGACAGCGGAGACCGCTATTTTTCAACACCGATATTTGAGTAAAATAAAGGCGCTCTGCGGCAAATTTCTGCTGCAGAGCGCTCTTGATTTTTAGAACTGAGGATAGCGTGTGTGTACTTCGATGTGATCTCCGAGACGTCTGAGGTCTCTCTGTGTGAATTTTCTGCCCCAATCGATCCTGCAGGTGTCGTAATCTCCGTTGACCTCCGTGACGATCACATAGGTCTCACCGTTTTCATCCGTGCCGACATCCGTGACGAGCATGGAGTGATCCCAAAGCACAAGACGGATATAATCTCCCGGGCGCAGACGGTCGAATTCGGTATGTACGGTGATCGGTGCTTCCGTTCCGAAAATAAGATCACTGATCAAGCCTACATAGCCGGCACATTGAGAACCGTAGCTGTAGCCAAGCTGAGTACTGATCTTGCT
>JAGAOD010000005.1 GCA_017623855.1 Clostridia bacterium | reverse complement strand
GGTCGTCGCTCTCGAGGAACTTCGCGATCGCCACCGCGTTATTGCAGTGACGCTCCATGCGCAGTGCAAGTGTTTCCATGCCGAGGTTCAGAAGGAATGCATTCATCGGCGCTGCCTGTGCACCGAGATCGCGCATCAGATGGCAGCGTGCCTTTGCGATGTACGCAGCCTTGCCGAACTGCTCGGTGTAAATAACGCCGTGATAGGACTCATCCGGCTCGGTGAGCTCCGGGAACTTGCCGTTATTCCAGTTAAAGTTGCCGCTGTCCACGATGACGCCGCCGACCTGTACGGCATGACCGTCGAGGTACTTCGTGGTGGAGTGAACGACGATATCCGCGCCGAACTCAAACGGACGGCAGTTGATCGGTGTCGGGAAGGTATTGTCGACGATCAGCGGAACACCGTTTTCGTGTGCGACCTTTGCAAACAGCTCGAGGTCAACAACGCAGAGAGACGGGTTCGTCAGTGTCTCTGCGAAGACACAGCGTGTGTTTTCCTTAAATGCAGCGCGCAGCTCCTCCTCTGTGCAGACCGGGGATACGAAAGTGAACTCGATGCCCATTTCATTCATTGTCTTGTAGAACAGATTGAAGGTACCGCCGTAGATCGCACTCGAGCAGACAACATGACCGCCTGCACGGCAGATGTTGAAAATGGAGATCATGGAAGCGGACTGACCGGAAGCCGTGAGCATCGCGCCGACGCCGCCCTCAAGTGCCGCAAGCTTCTTTTCAACGGCATCGAGTGTCGGGTTGCCGAGACGGGTGTAGAAGAAACCGTCCGCCTTCAGATCGAACAGATCACCCATTTCCTGGGAGCTTTCGTATGTGTAAGTCGTGCTCTGCACAATGGGCAGAACGCGCGGCTCACCGTTACCCGGTGTATAACCGGCATGAATACAAGTTGTATCGGGTTTGTACTGTTTCATTTTTATTCCTCCATTCCACGCCCATACGTGAAATAATTTACATAAACAGAGATTTCAGCCAGCCTGCGACTGCGTCGGCGGCAAAAACGGCAAGCATCACAAGGATGAGAAAAGCGATAACGGAAACCGTTTCGATCACAAGACGGCGGCTCTGCGGCACATTGTCCTCTTCGGGCATCTCCTCGTCCTCAATTTCCTTTGCCATCAGCTCGTTTGCCCGCTCCAAATAAGCGTATTCGACGAATATATTCTTATCCGTCGGCATGAACTCGGGGTCAAAGGTGCTCACGGAGAAACCGGCTTTCACCGGCTCGATGCGGCAGCGGATCGCCTGTGCGTCAAAGATCTCTTCCAGCTCCGCGGCCTCTGCTTCGCTGACCTTCATGAAGAAAACCTCGTCCGTATCCTTGATCGGCCGCAGGGCGCGGCTGCGCTTGCAGTTCGGACAGGTACGTGTCGAGTCGGCACACACCGTCTGGCATTTTGTGCAGTAAAGCATTTTTCTCCTCCGTTCGGCAGAAATCAGTATTTTCAGTATAGCACACTGCTCCGCCGAATTCAACACAAATTCTCACCGAAATACGGGCTGCAGCTGCCTGCCCTGCAGTGCCGCTTCCACGGTTTCGGGCAAAAGGTCAAAATGCGCCACGAGGGAAGTCGGCTTCTTTTCGGGATCATCCTGCCGCATGGGGACAAAATAGATATGCTTTGTGTTCATCAGCGTACCGATATTCTTAAACGAAGCGCCGAGTGCATCGTTTGTTGCAAGTGAAAGGACGATCGGCATGGAAACTCTCAGCGCGGATTTCACTGCCATCGTCACCGCAGTATCCGTCACGGCATTTGCAAGCTTTGCGGCCGTGTTCCCCGTGCAGGGCATAACGACGACACCGTCAGCCATGCGCTTCGGGCCGATCGGCTCCGCGCCGGCTATGGTGTGGATGATCTTCCTGCCGCATATCTCCTCCACACGCCGGCGAAAGCTCTCCGCTGTACCGAAACGGGTATCCGTGCTGTAAGCCGTTTCGCTCATGACCGGGATCAGCTCAAACCTCTCCCGAAGCTTTTTCATTTCAGTTAACGCATTATCGAATGTGCAGAAGGAACCGCACATGGCAAAAACAAGGGTTGACACGGTCATCACTACTCCTCGAGCATATTGTAGATAGCGGTTTTAATGTATTCCGCAGCGGTCTTCGGTGCGGTCAGTCCCGGCAGGGACGGAGCATCGATCACACGAATATTCATTTTTTCTGCAGCCTCCCGGTCTACGCCGCCCGGTGCGGACGCAAGCTCCACGATGAGCGTCTCCGCGTCCTG
>JAGAOD010000034.1 GCA_017623855.1 Clostridia bacterium | reverse complement strand
TTCAGCCACGGACATATCCTCGGGCATGCCGCATTCAGCGGGGACCCACGTTACGGCGTCAACGTCATCGACATTTCCCTGATGCGAAAAGCGCCGGAGGACACACCGATCACGGCTTTCCTCGGCTTTGAGGGCGACGAGGATCCCGATTTCTACTATGACCGAGACAAAAAGAAATGGTTCATGGCGGTCTGCCGTCTCGACCCCGCAATTTCCGCATACCGCTACATGTTCTTCGAGGCCGACCACCCCTTCGACGGCTACCGTTATATCGGGCAGAGTGCGGACGGCGCAGAGACCGGCGGCTCGTTTGTAAAAATACATAACGAGCGCTATTTCGTCTGCGGAAACGATTTCAACAAGACGTCCGACTACCGCATTTACGGCCGTGACGGCATGCAGAAGCTCGTTTTTGACTATAAGGACGGCGGCTTCCGCGGCTGGGGCACACTGATCCCCGTAAAATTCGGCAGCCGCACACGCCATTTTCTCCTCACCTTCGACCGCCACAACGGCAGCGCATACAACTGGAGCTACGGCAATCTATACTGCTTCGAGGCGGACATATAATTCTTATTTACGGATAAACTAAGGGTGTATTGTTTTTAGCAATACACCCTTTGTTTACTTCTTCATTTCGTATTCGCGCACGAGCCGGTCGACATCGTCCTCGGAATAGATCTCTTTTTCATGCGCTTCGAGGTAGCTCATCACTTCCTGCGGCAGGCTGTCGCGGCTTCTGCGCCAATCAAACAGAACGGAGCCGAAGAGGAAATTGTCCGAGCCCCATATCCCGTACTGATTATTCCCGTTTGGATACACAAAATCACCCCCGACGCTATTGTGTGCGCCGGGGGTGGCATCATGCTTGGAAATGATTACTGACCGATCTGCTCAAAGAACTTTGCGTGGATCGCCTGCACGGCCTGTGCACCCATCTCCTTGTCGATGAGGACGGAGATCTTGATCTCACTCGTTGCGATCATCTGAATATTGACATTGGCTTCAAACAGCGCCTCGAACATATCGGAAGCGACGCCCGGATGGGACTCCATGCCGGAGCCGACAATGGAAACCTTTGTGACATTGTCGTCCGCAACAACGCCCGTAGCGCCGAAGTTTTCGACATAAGTCTGCATCAGCTCGATCGCCGCATCCATCTTGTCCTTTTCAACGGTAAAGGTGATGTCCTTTGTGCCGTTTCTGCCGATGGACTGCAGGATGATATCGACGTTGATGTTCTTCTGTGCGAGCTTCGAGAAAATGCGGAATGCAAGGCCCGGCTTATCCGGAACACCGATGATCGAGATTCTTGCGACATTATCGTCCTTAGCGACACCGCTGATGAGCATTTTTTCAATATTTGAGACCTCCTTGACAATGGTACCCTTCGCCCGTGTCAGGCTGGAAAGCACCTCTAATTCAATGTTATATTTCTTAGCCATTTCGACCGATCTGTTGTTGAGCACCTGCGCACCGAGTGTCGCGAGCTCCAGCATCTCGTCGTAGGAAATGAAGTCGAGCTTCTTCGCCTTCGGGATCTTTCTCGGGTCTGCGGTATAGACGCCTTCGACGTCGGTGTAGATCTGACACAGATCCGCATGCAGTGCCGCCGCGATCGCGACCGCGCTCGTATCACTGCCGCCGCGGCCGAGTGTGGTCATATCGTCATACTTATTGACGCCCTGGAAGCCCGTCACGATGACGATGTTGCGCTTCGAGAGCTCCGCCTTGATGCGCTCCGGGTTGACACGCTTGATACGCGCACTGCCGTATGCCGTGGAGGTCGTAAAGCCTGCCTGCCAGCCAAGCAGGGACACGACCGGATAGCCGAGCTTCTCGATCGCCATCGCAAGCAGTGAGGCGGAGATCTGCTCACCGGCCGTCAGAAGCTGGTCCATCTCGCGCTTGGAGGGATTTTTGTTCAGCTCCATTGCTTTTTCGATCAAGTCATCCGTCGTATCGCCCTGTGCGGAAACGACAACGACAACCTCATTGCCTTCTCTATATTTGCTCGTTACGATATCGGCTACATTAAAGACACGCTCGGCGTCCCGTACGGACGAACCGCCGAATTTCTGAACGATCAATGCCATATAAATTATCCTTTCTGTGGAGCACGCATGTGAAATGCCGATCTCGGCACACCGGTCCGCTCCAAAACCGGATTTTACTCAATAATGATACGGGCACCCTGCGGGTCTGCGTGCAGGATCTCGATACGCCAGCCGTGCACGCCCCTCTCCTCGAGGTGGGAAGCGCAAAGCCTGCCGAATTCATCCGCACCGGCCGTGTCGATCATCGAAATGATGGTCGGACCGGCACCGCTGACGTATGTACCGAGAGAGCCAAGCTCATAGCTCATGCGGAATACATTGTCGTAATTCTCGATGAGACCGGAGCGGTACGGCTGATGGATGCGGTCCTGAACGGCAACGCGCAGATTCTGCAGGTCGCCGGAGAACAGGGACGCCGTCATCAGCGCAGAACGGGAAAGGTTATAAACCGTATCCTCACGGGAGTAGACCGGCGGCAGAACGCCGCGTGCCTTTTCCGTTTTGAGTTCAAAGGGCGGGATCATCACCGCGAAGCTGATCTTCTCCGAGACCGGAACGCTTACGCTGTACACACGCTTGCCCTCCATGGCGGAAGCCACAAGGCCGCCGGAGATCGCCGGGCTCGTGTTGTCGGGGTGACCTTCGATCTGCGCCGCCAGATTGATGAGGTCCGTCTGGGACATCGGCGAGCCGAGCATGCGGTTCGCACCGAGAATGCCGGCAACGATGCAGGCAGAGCTGCTGCCGAGACCGCGCGCCATCGGGATATTGTTCTCCTGAATGATGCGCAGACCGGGGAGCGTTTTGCCGCAGATCTCATAAAGATGCTTTGCAGCCCAGTAGATGAGATTCGTTTCATCCGTCGGGACTACGATATCGTCCACCGTCGTGATGTTCAGCGAATCGGATTCTTCCATCCACACACGGTTGTGCATGGTCAGTGCGATGCCGAGGGCATCAAAACCGGCGCCGAGGTTTGCACTCGTGGCCGGGATATCAATTCGGATCATATAGATCGTCCTTCCTGTTAATAGTCGGAAATGCGAATGCAGTTGAGAACACGGACACCGCGTTCATCGAGAGCCACGAGCTTCTCCTTGAGCGCCGCCTCCGTCAGACCGGAAACCGTAAAGCCGGCTTCGCCGTCCACGGGCTGCTTCGGGAGCAGACGCTTGGCGTTCGGGAAAAGAGCCTGTGCCGCCGTAAAGGCTGCGTCCCCGGTCTCCCCGGCAACGTGCACGTAAGCCTCGGTCTCCATGCTGCCGAAATCGGCAACGTAGTTTTCCTTGCTGTCTTCCCAGAACAGATACTTGCGTGTCTTGAAATGCTTGACGCAGTCGATGACGTCAGCAACAACGGCACTCGCCGTCGGGAGCTTGCCCGCGCCCTTGCCGTAGAACACAACGTCGCCGGTCGCGTCGCCGCGCACCATGATGCCGTTGAAAACATCGTCAACGCTTGCAAGCTGGCTGCCGCGGTGCACGAGCATCGGACATACCATAATATGCACCTGTCCGTTTTCGAGCATCTTTACGGAGCCGATGAGCTTGATCACGCCGCCCCAGACATCCGCATAGTCAACATCCTCGAGGGAGATCTTCGTAATGCCCTCGGTGTGCACACTGTCGGGATAAATATGTGTGCCGAATGCGAGAGACGCCAGAATACAGATCTTTCTGCAGGCGTCGTGTCCCTCGACGTCCGCACTCGGGTCACGCTCCGCATAGCCGAGCTGCTGCGCGAGCGCGAGTGCATCGCCGAAGTTCATCTGCTCACGGATCATTTTCGTCAAAATGAAATTCGTGGTGCCGTTCAAAATACCGGCGATCTCAGACACCTCATTCGCCGCAAGGCACTGGCTGATCGGACGGATGATCGGGATGCCGCCGCCGACGCTCGCCTCAAACATAAAGCTCAGGTTGTTGTCCTGTGCGATGCGCAGAAGCTCTGCGCCCTTCGACGCGACGAGCTCCTTATTGGAGGTCACGACGCTCTTGCCGTTTTCAAGGCAGGCCTTCACGTAATCGTAAGCCGGATGCAGACCGCCCATGACTTCCACAACGATCTGTACCTCGGGATCGTTCAGGATCTTATTGAAATCCTTTGTAAAAATATCACTGTACGGGAGGTCGGGAAAATCGCGCAGGTCAAGAATGTGCTTGACGATGAGCTCTTCCTTCGCTCTCTTTTTCAAACTCTCCGTGTGTGTAGTCAGAACCTCCAAAACACCGGAACCGACGACACCGTGACCGAGAACTGCTATATATGCCATAACCCTCTTCCTTTCCCTGAAAAGACGATCAGCCTACGATGCTGTCGATCTTAATGACGCCCTGCACATCGAACAGACGCTTCAGAAGCTCGTCCACCTCGATGGTCATATTTTCACTGCGGGCGGAAACAGAAACGAATGCTTTTCCCTTGACGGGAATGTTCTGATTGATCGTCAGAATATTGGCATTTGCCTTGTAAAACACGGTCAGAAGGTTCATCAGAACGCCGGGCTTGTCGATCAGAACGACCTGCACGGTCATGATCGCACCGGTCTCCTTCTTGGTATACGGGAACACGGAGTTCTTATATTTATAGTATACGCTGCGGGAAATGCCCGCCAATTTGACTGCTTCGGATGTATTGGATGCCTCTCCGTTTTCCAAAAGTTGGTTCACCTTGACCACCTTTTGGTAAACCTCAGGCAGCACACTTTCATCGATCAGCAAAAAAGATGTGTTGCTCATTGTCCACCACCAAAATACGTTTGTATTGCGAATGTGAACATAGTACCACATCTGTCCGCAAAATGCAACCCTAAATATTGAAAAAAGTCCGCCCTCGAAAAACACCGAAGGCGGACTGAAATCCTTACATTATTCTTCAGCCGGTACCTCTACCACGATGCCGGGCTCGGGCGTCGGGGTCGGACTCGGGGACGGGCTGTTATTTTTCAAGGTCAGATGATCCGTCGTGCCGTCGCAGACCTTCGGGATATTGCCGGACACGTACCAGCCGTACGCGCGGTCGGGACACATGCCCTCTTCCTTCGAGACACGCAGGCCGCTGTCACGGCAGAACTCAAGGCGGACGAGATTATCGCTGACCGGGAAGCAGCCGCTGTGCAGTAGCTCATTGTAATTTTCATCCATCCAGTCGATGATGCCGTTATACATGCGCTTCGCACCGTTTGTGTCCTCGATGCGGCTCTTCATGTCGTGACCGTTCCAGATACCGCAGACGATGGACGGGGTCGCGCCCATGTACCAGATGTCGCACTGGTCATCAGTCGTACCGGTCTTGCCGATCTGATCGAGGTCGTCGCGGTAGACCTGCCATGCCGTCGCATAAGCACCCTCCACACCGTGGATCGGCAGATGCAGAAGCTTGTTCATGAGGCATGCGGTATCATAGGAAAGGACCTGCTCAGCAACGCGGTCCTGCTGATAATCGTACAGCACGTTGCCCTGGTGGTCTTCGATGCGGTAGACCGTGTACGGCTTATTGTACTTGCCGCCGTTGCCGAAGATCTGATAAGCACCGGTCATTTCGAGCACGCTGACGCCCTTTTCGAGACCGCCGAGCGAAACACCGCCGAGGTTCTCCGAGTCGAGCTCGGTCAGCGTCGTCATGTGCAGGCTCTCCGTGAGGAACTTGAAGCTTTCCATCGGGGACATCTGATTGACAAGCTGCACGACCGGCGCGTTCAGAGACTCGGTCAGCGCACGGTCCACATTGACGTAGCCCGTTTCGTTGTACGTGCCGCTGAAGTTCTTCGGGCCGGCCTTACCCTCGCCGTTGTAGTTCGGGAGGGGCTTATCCTTCATCAGTGAGCCGTATGTGATGTATTCTTTCTCGATGCCGAGCGCATAAACGCCGATGGGCTTAATGGAGGAACCGGGCTGGTTCGTGGAATTGGAAACAAGGCTCCACTCACGGCGACCCTTCTTCTCCGCGATCACGCCATCCTTGTTCAGCTTATTGGAGTTGACAGCCAGAATACGGCCGTCATATTCCATAAGGCAGGCAGCGGACCAAATGTCATCATCGTCGATGTAGCTCTGCCAGTTCGTCTGCAGCAGGTTTTCAAAGCCGTTCTGCAGCGGCTCGTACTGCGCGGAATAGATCTTCAGACCGCCGCTGTACATCATATCGATCGCGGTCTCGTAGTCAACATGGCAATATTCCTGAAGCAGGGTATATGTTTCCTTGAAGACCTCTTCATCGTACCAGTTCCATACGTTGGAGGCAGTATCCTCGCCGTCGTCACTGCCGCGGTTTTCGTCCGCATCAAAGTGGATACCGCGCAGCTGCAGGTTTTCGGACTGCTCCATCGCCTCGAGGTACTCGTCCTTCGTGATCATATCCTGATTGTACATCTCGAGAATAACGGTCTCGCGGCGCTTCTGGTTGGCTTCCGGGAAATAGAACACGCACAGGCCGTACGGGTTCTTCGTCGTGGCCGCAATGGTCGCACATTCGGCGATATTGCAGTCCCAGATATTCTTACCGAAATATCCCTTGGCGGCGGCCTGTACGCCGTAGTAGCCGTTGCCGTAGTTGACAAGATTCAGGTACGCTTCAAGGATCTCGTCCTTCGTGTATTCCTTTTCGAGGTTCAGCGCCATGAAGATCTCCCTGATCTTGCGCAGGATGCTGACCTGATTTTCACCGGTGAGGTTTTTGATGAGCTGCTGCGTGATCGTCGAGCCGCCGGAGGTACCCGTACCGGTCGCAAGCTGCACGACCGCACGGCCCGTGCTCTTCCAGTCGACGCCCTCATGCTCATAGAAACGCTTGTCCTCGATCGCGACCATCGCGTCCTTCATGATCTGCGGGATCTGCGTGAAGTCGACGCGGGTTCGGATCTCGGTGGAATACAGCTTCTGATGCTCACGCCAATCCGCCGCATCCACGCTTTCGATATGAAGCTGATCCGTCACATAGATCATACTGGACTCTTTCAGCTTAAAAGTGGAAAGACTCGCCGGCATTTTCGTGTCATGGAAGCTCCAAATGACGGAAAGCACACTGAAAAGCACAAGACAGCCCGAGATCGCGGCCACCCAAAATACGGTTTTCAGAAGCTTCCACAGCATGGAGACCAGTGTCCCGGCCGTGGCACCGGCAGAGCGAGCCATCTCGCCGTCCGTCCGTCCCATAACGGGACCGGTGGACTGCGCTGTATTGTACCTGTTGATATCTTCTTTATTCAGCACAATAATCACCTGCCCTTGCTCAAACAAGGATATCCTTTCTCAAATTTCTGTTATGTACCCGGGGTCGTCCCGCACAGGCAAAGCATGTATATTCTGCCAACTTTCGCCGACACTATGCACAAAAGCCCGTTTTGAAAGGACGCACCCGTATGAATAAGCCTCATAGATCCCCGTATCGAAAGATCGCGCCGGGCGTCGCCTGTGCGCTGCCCGTCCTGCTTTTCGCTGCATGGATCGTCAGCTCTTCGCGCGAGCCGGCGGCGGTACATGCCGATACAAAGGACAATAATTCAATTTATTATAGCTCAAACGCGTATGCAAGTCAAGAAAACGCCGCATCTGCACCGATAAATTCAAAAACTGTTAAGAATTACACGGTGCGCATCCAAAACGGAAGGATCTCCGTTTTCGAAGATCACAGCGACGAGCCGCTTTATACGATCGACACCCCGCCCGAAAGGCTTCCCGACGCGGACAGGCTGCTCCTGACCCACGGCATCCGTGCCGATTCTTTCGAGGAAGCCTGCAGACTCATCGAGGATTATGAGTAATATAAAAAGGGCATCCTTTCGGATGCCCCCGCTTTTTTTGAAGCTTTGATTACTTCATGTTCTCTTCGTAGGACTTGATCATCTTCTTGAACGTGTGACCCGTACGACTTTTGAGTTTGCTCAGATACTTTTGCGTGCTGTCTCCGGTAAAGATCCGAACATCCAAACGCAACACACCCTTTTCTTCGGGGGTCACGAAAATTTTATCGATATACTTATTTACAAATTCCTGCGAGATCATTCCCTGGCTTGCATCCCGCTGTGCCATTGATAATGTATTTCGTACATTGTCAATGTGCTTGCGGAAATCCTCTTTTGAAAACAATTGCTGTTCCAGTTCACTGATCTGTCTTTCTGCATCTTCAGACTCTTCCGAGCACTGCTTATTCATCGTAAGGAAATCCCTATCTGAGATCTTGCCGCTGACGTTGTACTCAAGCAGCTTGATCTTTTTCTTTTCAGCCATGTCCTTACGCTGCTTCTGCTGTTGGATCTGCATCTCGATATCGTTATCATCATCCATGGCTCGATATGCCTGTACATACTCGTCAACCAAGGCATTTACGCTGACCTCTGTATCGGTGAACACTTCAAAGAGCAGCGGTTTAATCTCACTTTCATAAATCGCAAAGGACTCACAAGAATCTGCACCGTTTTTGATTTTACCGGAACAGACCCACTTGCTGTTCTTCTCGCCGTTTTTATCCACTGAATCCCGTCGGTAATAAGCAGTACCACAGCAAGAACAATACAATTTACCGGTCATCAGGTTCGCGTGATTGCAAATACCTTGCCTTGACTTTACATCGTCACTGCGGCGTTTCAAAATCACATTGGCTTTATCCCATTGTTCTTCAGAAACGATTGCAGGTACAATTTCTCCTGTCTCGTCCTTAAACATGACCCATTCCTCAGGGGGAAGAAACTTCTGCTTCTTCGTAAACATATCTACAATTCTGACCTTATTGCCAACGTAATACCCTTTATACTTAGGATTGGCAATCAAGTTTGCCATCGTACTGTGGGAAAGTTTATTTCCGTTGTGATTACGATACCCTTTATCCCAGAAGATTCCCTCGATTTGTTTCATGCTGTATTCATCAGACGAGTACAACTCAAATAAATCACGAATCATTTGTGCTTCGTCTTCATCGATAACGAGTCGGCCGCCGTCTTTCTTATATCCGAAAATCCGGCTGTTTCCAAGCACAACGCCATCTTTAATTGCCTGTTGATGACCAAACTTTACGCGACCCGAGAGCTTTCGAAGTTCTTCCTGTGCAATTGAGGACATGATACTTAATCGCAGTTCAGCATCTTCATCCAATGTACTTATGTTATCGTTCTGAAAAAACACAC
>JAGAOD010000033.1 GCA_017623855.1 Clostridia bacterium | reverse complement strand
CGTCGCCGCCGGCGAAGACGCCTTCAATGGAGGTGAGTCCGGCCGCGTCGGCTTCGATCTCCCCGCGGCGCTTTGTGACGAGACCCGGTGTGGTCTGCTTAATGAGCGGGTTCGGGGATGTGCCGAGCGCCATGATGACGCAGTCCATCGGGATGACGAACTCGCTCCCCTCCTTCACGACGGGGCTGCGGCGGCCGGACGCGTCGGGCTCGCCGAGCGTCATTTCGACGCATTTGATGCTGCCGACCCAGCCGAAATCCGGGTCGCGCGGGTCGGTGCAGCCGTTCGGGAGCAGCTCGACGGGATTTGTGAGGGTCTTAAAAATGATGCCCTCCTCCTCGGCATGCTCCACCTCCTCGCGGCGTGCGGGCAGCTCCGCCATGCCGCGGCGGTAGATGATGTAAACATTCTCCGCGCCAAGACGCTTTGCGGTGCGAGCGGCATCCATTGCGACGTTGCCGCCGCCGACGACCGCGACATTCCGGCCGCGCTGAATGGGCGTTGCGGCGTCGTCGCGATACGCCTTCATCAAATTGCTTCGGGTCAGAAACTCGTTCGCGGAGTATACGCCCTTGAGGTTCTCGCCGGGGATATTCATAAACCGCGGCAGACCGGCACCCGTGCCGATAAACACAGCCTCGAAGCCGAATTCCGTCTTCAGCTCCTCAACCGTCAGCACGCGGCCGATGACCATATTCGTCTCTATTTTCACGCCGAGGGCCTTCAGATTGTCAATTTCCTTCTGCACGATCGCTTTCGGCAGACGGAACTCCGGAATGCCGTAGACGAGAACGCCGCCGGCCAAGTGCAGCGCCTCGAATACCGTGACCGCATAGCCGCGCTTTGCGAGCTCGCCCGCGCAGGTGAGACCCGCGGGACCCGAGCCGATGACGGCGACCTTGTGCCCGTTCTCCGGCGGGCGGATCGTCTTGACGGTCGCGTGTGCGTTGTGGTAGTCCGCGGCAAAACGCTCGAGACGGCCGATCGCGACCGGCTCGCCCTTGATTCCACGGACGCATTTGCCCTCGCACTGGTTTTCCTGCGGGCAGACTCTGCCGCAGACCGCGGGCAGCGAGGAGCTTTCCGCGATGATATCATACGCTTCTTCGAATTTCCCCTCGGCGATCTTCCCGATGAACGCCGGGATATCGATGCCGACCGGGCAGCCGGACACGCAGGGCTTATGCTTGCAATTCAAGCAGCGCTTCGCCTCGTTCACCGCCTCCTCCGGCGTGTAGCCGAGGGCGACCTCACTGAAATTATTGCGGCGGACGGCGGGATCCTGCGTCTGCATCGGGGTCTTTGTAAGGCTCATATTCGGCATTTATTCCGCCTCCTTCTTCATGAGGTTGCAGTGCGCGTCAAAGGCGCGGCGCTCGAACGCTCTGTAGCTCGCCGCGCGGCTCATCGCCTCGTCGAAATCGACAAGATGCCCGTCGAAATCGGGGCCGTCGACGCAGGCGAATTTCATCTCCCCGCCGACCGTCAGACGGCAGCCGCCGCACATGCCCGTGCCGTCGACCATGATGGGGTTCATGGAAACGGTGGTTTTCTGATCATATTCCTTCGTCAAAAGGGACACGAATTTCATCATCACGAGCGGGCCGATCGCGATGACCTCGTCAAAGCGCTCGCCGCTTTCCAAAAGGGCTTTGAGGGGCGCGGTGACATTGCCCGCGTCGCCCGCCGAGCCGTCGTCCGTCATGAGGATGAACCGGTCGGAACAAGCCTTAAATTCATCCTCCAGAATGACAAGCTCCCGGTTTCTGAAGCCGACGATCGAGGTGACCTCGGCGCCGCTTTCAAAAAGTGCCTTCGCAACGGGCAGGGCGATCGCGCAGCCGACGCCGCCGCCGATAACGCAGACCTTCTTAAGCCCGTCAAGCTTTGTGGGCGTGCCGAGCGGGCCGACAAGGTCGGGGATAAAGCCGCCCGCGGGAAGCTCGTTCAGCTTCATCGTCGTCGCACCGACGATCTGGAAAATGACGGAAACCGTGCCCGCGCCGCGGTCGTAATCCGCAAAGGTCAGCGGGATACGCTCGCCGTCCTCCTCGGCGCGCAGGATCAGAAACTGCCCCGGCTGCGCCTTCTTCGCGATCAGCGGTGCGTAAATATCCATCCGCGTCACCGTATTATTCAATTTGATCTTCTTTTTGATCTCAAACATACAACTCAGACCTTCATATTCAAGCTCGCGCAGCCCCTCGCCGCGCATATATAAAAAGTATAGCAGAAAATCGAGGGAAATACAATAGCGCCATTGCGACCTGCGGCGCAATGAATAATGAAGAATGATAAATGTTGAAAGATGAAAGTGGAAAGTGGAAAGTTAATGCGGCTCGCGTTCGCTCGCTATTGTATGTAACGGTCCGGAGGCGGGTCATTGCCTCCCCTACAACCTTGCCTTTGGCTGTGATGCTGTAGGGGACGGGTTCCCGATCAATCGCTTTAGCGATTTGCGCCCAGAAATGCTGCGATCTGACGGGACGGGAGACCCGTCCCCTACTCTTTTTCTCTCCCACTCCGTCCCCCCTTAACCTCGACCCGGTTTTTGTGTTGATTGTTAAATGTTTAACAATCCATCACTTATTCCTGTCAGTCTTAGGGTCATCCGAGGGGCTGCGCAGGGCGGCGGGACGTTGGCGCAAAGTGTTATTCGCCTTACGGCGAGTTTTATTGCTCCGCAGTTTTATTCTGCCTTCGGCAGAGTTTTATTCGCGCTCCACGCGAGTTAATAAGGCAATCGCGCAGCGATTTGTCGCTTACAACAGCGACCAAGCGCCTGCGCAGCTTTGCGCTCCTTGACTGTTCCCTTACAAAAGAGTACAATAGACACGAGATAATTTTCGGCTCTTTGGAGCTGTGGAAAAGAGGAGTTACCATGAATTGGGAAGCTATGAAAAGAAAGTACGCCTATACGCTCGCGCGGGTCGGTCTGAACGTGCAGCCGGGGCAGCCGGTGCTGGTCGAGGCCGCCATTGAGGGCGCGTCCTTCACGCCGATCTTCGCGGAGGAGTGCTATAAATTAGGCGCATCGAACGTCATCGTGCATTATCTGGACGAGCCGAACATGAAAATCGCGGCGAAATACCGCAGTGATGCCGACATCCGCCGCGTCGAGGACTGGGAAAGAGCGCAGAACGAGATGTATCTCGAGCAGGGCGCCTGCTACGTGCGTCTTGAGGGCGTGAACCCGAAGCTGATGGAGGACGTTCCGGAGGCACACGCGAATGCGATCTTCGCGCATATCGACGAGGTGCGCAACATCATGCGTAAGGCAAGCCGCGAGAAGCACTGCCAGTGGCTCATCGCGATGATCCCGAACATCGCCGTGCTCTCCTGCCCGAGCCAGGGTTGCGCGAGGGCGTCGAGGCCGAAGAACCCGAGGGCGCTGTTGAGCATGCCGATGTTCGGCTCGTAGATGAAGTAGAAGAGCAGG
>JAGAOD010000032.1 GCA_017623855.1 Clostridia bacterium | reverse complement strand
TGCGGCGCAGATCGAGGGTGTATACGTTCCGGCGTTTTACGACGTGGAGTATAACGAAGACGGCACAGTGAAGTGCTATACGCCGAAAAACGGTGCGCCTGCAACCGTCAGAAAGCGCGTTGTGAACAATGTGGACGAGATGTATTTCCCGGACAATTTTGTGGTTCCGTTCATCGATATCGTACATGACCGCGCAGTCGTTGAGGTTCTTCGCGGCTGCATCCGCGGCTGCCGCTTCTGTCAGGCAGGCTTCCTTTACAGACCGTTCCGCGAAAAGAGCGTGGAGACGATCAACCGGCAGGCGAAAGCGCTTTGTGCTTCGACGGGCTATGATGAGATATCCCTCTCCTCGCTGAGCACAAGCGATTACGGCTGCCTGTTCGAGCTTCTCGACACACTCCATACATGGACGGAGGAGGAACGCGTCAGCGCTTCGCTGCCGTCATTGCGCGTCGATAATTTTTCCACAGAGCTTACGGATAAGATCGCGTCCGTCAGAAAAAGCGGTCTTACCTTTGCGCCGGAAGCCGGCACACAGCGTATGCGCGATGTGATCAATAAGAACGTATTTGAGGATGAACTGAAAAAGACGGTAACGATCGCGTTCAACAACGGTTGGACAAAGATCAAGCTGTATTTTATGATCGGTCTGCCGACAGAGACGGACGAGGATGTTGTCGGCATCACCGCCCTCGGTCAGCGCGTGCTGGACTGGTATTATGAAGCCGAAAACAGGCAGAAGGGAAAGCGTCCTGCGGTCACTGTCAGTGCGGCGGCGTTCGTTCCGAAGCCGTTCACGCCGTTCCAGTGGTTCGGACAGGACACGATCGAGACACTGGAAGCAAAGCAGAAGCTGCTTCGTTCCTCCACGACTTCCCGAAAGCTGACGGTCAACTACCACGGTGCACAGACAAGCTTCCTTGAGGCTGTTTTTGCACGCGGAGACCGCAAGCTGAATGCCGTTCTTCTGGAAGCACATAAGCGCGGCATGCGTTTTGACGGCTGGGGAGATTGCTTTGATTTTGACGCATGGATGCAGGTTTTTGTCGATCTCGGTATTGACCCGGCGTTCTATGCGAACCGTCAGCGCAGCTTTGATGAGGTGCTGCCGTGGGATCATCTCGATTACGGCATCAGGAAGTCGTTCCTCATAGAGGAATGTGAGCGTGCATACGGTGCTGAAACAACACCGAATTGCCGTGAGAAATGCTCGAACTGCGGTGCAGCATGCTTCAAGGGAGGTCTTTGCGTTGAGAAAAGATGTTAGAGTTTGGTTTTCCAAGACAGGAACCGCACAGTATATCTCTCATCTGGATCTGAACAGATGCATGTCCCGTGCTTTTCATAAGGCGAAGCTGCCGCTGTGGTATACGGAAGGCTTCAATCCGCATGTGTTTCTGACCTTTGCGGCGCCGCTTTCGCTCGGCTTTGAAAGCTATCACGAGTCCATGGATATCCGCCTCATTGAGGATATGCCGTACACGGAGCTGATCGAAAAGCTCAATGCCGGTCTGCCGCATGATATCCGTGTCTTTGCAGTGACGGAGCCCGAAATGAAAGCGAACGACATCGCTTTTGCGGAGTATGTTCTTCGTCTTGAAGCGGACGATGTAGGTGCCGCGGCAGAGGATATGCGAAGGGTCCTTGCACAGCCGGAGATTCCGATCGAAAAGCACACAAAGAAGGGCAATAAGATCATTGATATCAAGCCGAATTTCGAAGCGATGGAGATCACAGAGGGGGACGGAGAGCTCGTCATGACCGTGCGTCTCCCTGCTGGAAATCAGGGCGGTATCAATCCGGTTCTGTTTGTGGATGCGGCGGAAAAGCTGCTTAATAAAGAGCTTTTGGTGCGCGTGGAGCGTACGAAGCTGTTTGACGCGAATTTCCGTGAATTTAAGTAAAAAAAGACTTGCATTTTGCTATGGAATGTGGTATGATACTTGAGCATTTGAAATCCGTTGACCCTCACAAGCTGTCAATGGGGTTCAATGCACGGTGAAAACCGCGTCATTGAAGCGGACAGTCCTCTGCGCCCGACGCATGAATGTCTGAATTAATTATTTAGGAGGAAGATCAAATGGACGCACTTAAGATCATCGCTGCCGAGTCCGTTAAGGAGCAGGCACCCGAATTCAACGTTGGCGATACTGTTCGTGTCAGCGTAAACATCCGCGAGGGTGAGAGAGAAAGAATTCAGCAGTTTGAAGGCACAGTTATTGCACGCAAGGGTTCCGGCGTTGCTGAGACTTTCACAGTTCGCCGTATTTCCTACGGTGTAGGTGTTGAGAGAGTATTCCCGCTGCACAGCCCGAACGTAAAGGAAGTAGCTGTTATCCGTAAGGGTAAGGTTCGCCGTGCAAAGCTCTATTATCTGCGTGACAGAGTCGGTAAGGCTGCAAAGGTCAAGGAGCAGGTTCGATAATCGAATAGCACACAGATTAAAAGGGGCAAATTATATTTGTCCCTTTTTTGCTTTATTTTAGGTGATGATATGGAAAAGCATGCTAAAATGCAGGCCGCGCCGCCGTCCAGGGGTATGCGCGCATTATTTGAATGGCTTGAGGAGATCGTGGTCGCGCTGACCATTGTTATTTTGATACTGACATTCGTGTTCCGTGTTGTTACGGTAAGCGGAAGCTCCATGTTCCCGAATTATATCAACGGAGAACGTCTGATCGTCGCTAATTATTCGAGCAAGATCGAGCAGGGTGACGTTGTCGTCATGACGAATGTCCTCGACGAGCCGATCATCAAGCGTGTGATCGCAACGGAGGGGCAGACCGTTAATATTGACTATGAGACCGGTATCGTTTATGTGGACGGTATGGCGCTGGATGAGACGCAGTACGGCGTTGAGAACGGGACTACGACAAGCCCGTCCATCGCTTATGAGCCGCTTGTGTTCCCGCAGACCGTGCCGGACAACTGTATTTTTGTTTTGGGAGATAACCGCGGTGTTTCGAAGGACAGCCGTTATGCGGAAGTCGGCATGGTAGATGTTCGTCATGTTTTGGGCGAAGCCGTTTTTGTGATTTTTCCGTTTGACCGTTTCGGCTCGGTGAAATAAAGAGAGCAGAAGTTCGTACAGCTTGTCGATAAACCCGCTGCACCAAAGATAAGGAAGTGGAATATATGAATAACGGCGTAAGTGAGGTCCAGTCCGTACAGTGGTTTCCGGGCCACATGGCGAAAACGCGCCGCGCGATCCAGAGCAGCTTAAAGCTCGTCGATGTCGTGGCGGAGCTGATCGATGCACGTATTCCGATCAGCAGCCGTAACCCGGTATTGAAAAGTATCATCGGCAGCAAGCCGAAGATCGTACTGATGAACAAAGCCGACATGGCAGATCCTGCGGAAACTGCCAAGTGGGTGGAATATTTTAAGCAGCACAAGACCGTTGCGATCCCGATCGACTGCAAGACAGGCAAGGGACTCAACCGTCTGATGCCCGAGATCAAAAATATCCTGCACGAGCAGATCGCCGCGTGGGACAGAAAGGGAATGACCGGCCGTCCGATCCGTATTATGGTCGTCGGTGTGCCGAATGTCGGCAAGTCCTCTCTGATCAACCGTCTCTGCAAGGGCGGCAACGCGGGTAAGGCTGCGGTGCAGGATAAGCCGGGTGTGACCCGCCGCAATCAGTGGTTCACGATCGGAAAGGGATTTGAGCTTTTGGATACCCCGGGTGTTCTTTGGCCGAAGTTTGAAGATCCGGTCGTCGGCGAGCATCTCGCCTTTACGGGTGCGGTCCGCGATGAGATCCTTGATATCGAGGGTCTGTCTTACCGTTTGCTCGATCTGCTGCAGGAGCTGTATCCGCAGGCGATCAATAACCGCTACAAGACGGATATTGACCCGGCGGAGGGCTTGCAGGGACATGAGATCCTCGAGCGTGTGGGCAGAAAGCGCGGCATGCTGATCTCCGGCGGTGAGATCGACACGGAGCGCGCTGCCGTCAATGTTCTGGACGAATACCGCGGCGGAAAGCTCGGACAGATCACGCTGGAGCCGGTCGGAAGACCGCTATCCGCCTGTGTCCCCGAAAACCGCCCGTTATCTGAGGAATAAGATATGGATTATACATTTGAAAATGCTGCGTATGCAAAAGGGTATACGGCAGTATGCGGTATTGATGAGGCCGGACGCGGCCCGCTTGCAGGCCCGGTCTACGCGGCTGCGGTACTGCTGCCGGAAGGTCTTGTGATCGAAGGGCTGAACGACTCGAAGAAGCTTTCCGAAAAGAAGCGTGAAGCCTTATTCGACGTGATCTGTGAGAATGCTTTGGCGTACGGCATCGGGTATGCCGACGAAAAAGAGATCGATGAGATCAATATCCTGCAGGCCACATATCTTGCGATGTGCCGTGCATATGAGAATATGCAGACGGCTTGCGATTATGTACTGGTCGACGGCAACCGTATGCCGCCGATGCCCGTGCCGGGCGAGACGATCGTCAAGGGCGATGCAAAGAGTCCGAGTATCGCGGCGGCTTCCATTCTGGCAAAGGTCAGCCGAGACCGCGTGATGCTGGAATATGCAAAGCAGTATCCCGAATATGAATTTGAAAAGCATAAGGGGTACGGAACGAAGGTACATACCGAGGCGTTATTGAAGCACGGCCCGTCTCCGATCCACAGAAAAACCTTCCTGAAAAAGATCCTTGGATGAGAGGTACCGATATGCCTGAAACCGTTACCGGAAAATTAGGTGAATATTTTACGCAGCAGTATCTGAGGCGTAAAGGCTATGAGATCGTCGACGTGAATTTCAAGTCCAGATTCGGCGAGATCGATATCATAGCAAAAAACGATCGGTATATCGCTTTTGTGGAGGTCAAGACACGAAAGGCGGACGGCCTGTCCCATCCCTTTGAGTCGATCACACCTTCAAAACGCGCTAAGGTGATCAAAACAGCACAGTTTTATTTGATGCGCTATCCCATAGATCTGCAGCCGAGATTCGACGCGGCTGCGGTATTTACGAGGGACGGCGAGCTCGAAAAAATAGATTATATTGAAAACGCTTTTTATTGATGGAATACCCGTCATGCGGTGCGGTATTTGCGCCGCGGAAAGGAAACAGCTATGCGTTATTTTGACCTGCACTGCGACACGCTTACGGCGTGCCTGCATACTAAAAAATCTCTGATTCAGAACGACCTGCACGTCAGTGTTGAGAAGGGCGACCGTTATGCACCGTATATCCAGTGCGCGGCGATTTTCCTGCCCGATTCCATTCGCGGTGCCGCTGCGGAAAAATGGTTTGACAACCACGCAGATCTTTTCGACAAGGAAGCCGCGACCGGCGCATTTACCGTGATCCGCACCGGCGACGATATCGAAGCGATGGAAAATAAGCAAGGAACCGGCATGATGCTGACCGTTGAGGGCAGTGCCGTACTCGCAGGCAAGCTCGAAAATGTCGCACATCTCAGAGAGCGCGGTGTCCGTATGATGACCCTTACATGGAACGGCAGCAACGAAATCGGAAGCGGCATCATGTCGGGGGACTCCTTTGGCCTGACGCCTTTTGGCGTACTGGCCGTGAAGGAAATGGAAAGACTCGGCATTGCCGTTGATATTTCCCATGCGAGCGAAAAGCTGTTCTTTGATGTAGTCGAAAATACGACACGTCCGTTCGTCGCTTCCCACTCGAATGCAAAGGCACTGTGCAAGCATCCGAGAAACCTCTCCGATGAGCAGATCAAGATCATGTGCGGACGCGATTGCCTTGTCGGTCTCAACTATTATAATGCCTTTTTGAACGACGACCCGGAGAAGGCGGATCTCGAGGATCTTTTCAGACACGCTGAATACATCCTTTCCATGGGCGGTGCCAATATCCTTGCCATGGGCAGCGATTTTGACGGCTCCACCATGCCGCACGGCATTACAGGACTCGAATCCATTGAAGACATTGCAAATGTTTTCCTGCGCCATAACCTGCCGGAAGCACTTGTGAATAAGATCTTCTTTGAGAATGCAGCCGAGTTCTTCAAGCGCTTTGACAAATAAGGATTTAATTTATTGACATAGAACTCGATTGGAGGATCATGCCATGAAGTATACAAGCACAAGAAACCCGGAGCTGCATGTAACGGCGGCACAGGCTATCGCACAGGGTATTTCCGAAGAGGGCGGCCTCTTCGTTCCGGAGAGCTTCCCTGCAGCCGATCTCAATGAGATGCTGCACCTTGACTATATCGGCCGCGCAAAATATGTTCTGTCCCGTTTTCTGACCGATTTTACGGAGGAAGAGATCGCCGAGTGTGCAGAGCTTGCTTATGCAGCGGAAAAATTTGAATTTGATACGCCTGCGAAGGTCGTGTCCCTCGATTCACACGGGGAGAACAAGCATATTTTGGAGCTTTGGCACGGACCGACCTGCGCATTTAAGGATATGGCACTGCAGATCCTGCCGCATCTTTTGACAAAGTCTCTGAAGAAAACCGCGGACGGAAAGACGGCGGTCATTCTTGTTGCGACCTCCGGCGATACCGGCAAAGCCGCACTCGAGGGCTTTAAGGATGTGCCGGGCACCGAGATGATCGTTTTCTATCCGGAGAACGGTGTCAGCCCGATGCAGAAGCGTCAGATGAACACGCAGGAAGGCGGCAACGTATGCGTATGTGCGATCGAAGGCAATTTCGACGACGCACAGACCGGCGTCAAGAAGATCTTTACGGATGAAGCCGTGAAAGCAGCGCTGAAGAAAAACAACAAGATGTTCTCCAGCGCGAACTCCATCAACTGGGGCCGTCTGCTTCCGCAGATCGTATACTATTTCTCCGCATACCTTGACCTCGTTAATGCGGGCAAGGTCGAGCTCGGCGATGCGATCAACGTCGTCGTCCCGACAGGTAATTTCGGCAATATTCTTGCGGCTTACTATGCAAAGCAGATGGGGCTGCCGGTGAAGAAATTCATCTGTGCTTCGAACAGCAACAATATTCTGACCGACTTTATCCGCACCGGCGTTTATGATAAGAAGAGAGAGTTCCATACGACGATCTCGCCGTCCATGGATATTCTCGTGTCCAGCAATCTCGAGCGTCTGCTTTATCACCTTTGCGGTAAGGATTCCGAGAAGCTCACAAGCTGGATGAATGCACTTGCCACAGGCGGCAATTATACCGTCGACGCCGATACGGCGGATGCTGTGACAGAGCTGTTCTACGGCGGCTGCTGCGACGACAGACAGACGGTCGAAACGATCCGCCGTGTTTTCTGTGAGGACGATTATCTCTGCGACACGCATACGGCGGTTGCGATGCATGTATACGGCACATATTGCCGCGAGACCGGAGACGAGACACCGACGGTCATTGTGTCGACGGCGAGCCCGTACAAATTCTCCGACAGCGTGCTGAATGCGTTCAATGCGGATAAGCCCGAGGACGAGTTTGAGGAAGCGGCGCTCCTTTCCGAAATGACGGGTACCGAGATCCCGCTGCCGATCCTGGCTCTGCAGGGTAAGGCAGTGCGTTTCAACAATCTCTGCGCGGCGGACGAGATGCCGGGCTTTGTGATGAAAACGATCGGAGTGTAAGTCCACATGGCGCTGTATACGATTGCCGACCTGCATCTTTCGCTCGGCGCGGATAAGCCGATGGATGTTTTCCGCGGATGGGAGAATTATGTGGAACGGCTCGAAAAAAACTGGCGTGCTCTCGTGACGCCCGAGGATACGGTAGTGATCGCTGGCGACATTTCGTGGGGAATG
>JAGAOD010000031.1 GCA_017623855.1 Clostridia bacterium | reverse complement strand
GCATGCCGCCGAGCCAACGAGCGTTTACATAGTAAGCGCCTGCACGGAGAGCTTCTTCCTTAACGGACTCCTGAGCCTGCTTCTTTGTACCAACGAAAAGAACGCTCTTGCCTTCCATGGAGATCTCACGAACAAAGTTGTAAGCCTCCTCGAGCTTCTTAACGGTCTTCTGCAGGTCGATGATGTAGATGCCGTTTCTTTCTGTGAAGATGTACTGAGCCATCTTCGGGTTCCATCTTCTTGTCTGGTGACCGAAATGTACGCCAGCTTCAAGAAGCTGCTTCATAGATACTACTGCCATTTTGAAATACCTCCTTGGTTTTTCCTCCGCCGAGCCCTGAATTTTTTCACAGATATCCGCATTTTGCGGCACCATGGAGAAGCCCGACGTGCGTACTTGCTTGCAGAGTCTGCAAATCGCTGAAATATTATATCACAGCACACTTTGTAAATCAAGCATTTTTTCAAGGATTTTCCCAGAAATTTGCAAGAATTCCGCGCTTTTGAACGCGCTTTTGCGGTGTAAAATCCACAAGCACGGCGTCTTCGCCGATCATGCGGATGTCGCGCCACGGGATCACGTAATCCTCCTCGTGCCCGAATAGCCCAAAGAAGCGCGGACGGCCGTACACGACGATCGCTTCAAGCATGGCGGATTCCGTGTTCAGCTCCACATCACCCAAAAGCCCGATGCGTACGCCGTCGCGCATGCTGATCACATCACGGTTCCTGAGATCTCCGATCCTTGAAAGCATATAACCCCTCCCTGTTCACAGAGAATATGTAAATTATATGCCGTCTCGATGTCTGTTATGTATATTTTAGCTTAGGCTTCGAGCTTTGCAACGCGCACGACCAGATTGCCGCCGTAAGCAAAGGGTACGGTGTGCAGCGTGACCTCACCGTTTTCCTGTTCAAACTGATCGTCCGTTCCGTTATCCATCCAAACTGCCTTTTTGATCGGCTTTTGGAATGCAAAGCGATCGACATAGCGATCCTCGGTCGGCACTACGTTGCCGTCACCGGACATGCCCACATTGTGGCAGAACAGGTAATAACTGTCACCGTCGCGGAGCATAAAGTCTTCGTTTTCACTCGTGATCTCTATATTCGACGGGCGCGGCGTATAAACGGCCTCGCCGTAGGACTCGACCCATCTGCCCATGCATTTCAGGAGCTCCACATCGAGATCGCGCAGAAGGCCGTCCCCCTTCGGGCCGACGTTCAAAAGCAGGTTCGCACCGAATCTGCGGCATACGCAAAGGTCGGTGATCAGCTCTGCGGGAGACTTATAGTTCAGATCATCCGCGCCGTAGCCCCAAGTATCACCCATCGTCTGACACATCTCGGAAGCGACGTATTTCGGCGAGCCCTCGAGATTGATCGCGCCCGGTCTGCCGCGCTCAAAGGTGACGCTGTCGAGCTCGATATGACCGAGCTTGCCGCGCTCGGAGAGACCGGTATTGTTGATGATCATCGCATCCGGCTGATACTGACGGATCATGCCGTAGAGAAGATCCTCTTCCCAATCGTCATTCGGCTTGTTCCACTTGCCGTCAAACCAGATGCCGCCGATCTTGCCGTAATTCGTGCAGAGCAGCTTTACGCTCTCTCTGAGATATTTAAGGTATGCCTTAAAATCCGTATTATAGGTCTTCTCGTGCCAGTCCAGCAGCGTGTGGTAGAAGAACGGAATGATGCCTTCCGCGTTGCAGGCATCCACAAACTCCCTGACAAGATCTCTGCCGCACTTGGCGTGCGGAGCATCGTACGTGTTCAGCCCGCAGGTATCGTACAGCGAAAAGCCGTCGTGGTGACGGGATGTCAGCGTGATATACTTGCAGCCTGCCATTTTGGCGTTCTTCACAAGCTTCTTTGCCCAATCCGGATCGGGATCAAAACGCTCGGTCAGCGGCTCATACTCCTCATCCGGAATATTCAGGATATATTTGCTCCACTCGCCCTTACCGAGAACGCTGTAAATACCAAAATGTACAAACATGCCAAAGCCTAATTTTTCAAATGCTTTAATACGCGATTCAATGATCATGGTAACCATCCCTTCGGACTGAATTTATATTGAGTATAACACTCCGTGACCGTTTTTTCAATGCAATAAGCGTGACTTTTGCCCCTTCTTTTTCATTGACAAATCCCCATGCGGATGAGACAATAAACCTATAGAATATTTATTTAGGAGGATTTCTGTTATGGATATTTACGCAAGACTTCATGAACTCGGTTTAGAGCTTCCCGAGCTTCCGCCGAAGGGCGGCATCTATAAGCCCGTAAAGCAGGTCGGCAACATGCTGTACGTTTCCGGTCAGGGCGCAACGGTCAAGGGCGTACCGGCTATTGTCGGTCATGTCGGCGCCGAAAAGACGATCGAAGAAGGACAGGATGCCGCAAGACTCTGCGTCATGAACTGCCTTTCCACACTGCACGATTACCTCGGCGATCTGAACCGTATCAAATCCGTCGTAAAGATCCTCGGCTTCGTCGCAAGTGCTGCGGGCTTTAACATGCAGCCGAAGGTCATGGACGGCGCATCCGCTCTCCTGCGCGATATCTTCGGTGAAGACAACGGCATCGGCGCACGCTCCGCGATCGGCACGAACGAGCTGCCCGGCGGCATCACGGTAGAAGTTGAGTTCATCTTCGAGATCTGATCTCAGCGAGGTACACGATGTTCACTTATCATTTTGAAAATGAGGAGAAGATCCCCTCTCCCGCTTTGATCTACTATAAGGATCTGATCGAAGAAAACACGAGAAAAACGATCGACATCGCAGGCAGTGCCGGAAGAATGTGGCCGCATGTGAAAACGCATAAATCGGCGGATGTTGTCCGCTTG
>JAGAOD010000030.1 GCA_017623855.1 Clostridia bacterium | reverse complement strand
GGTAGCCGGCACATACAAGAAAGAGTGCAACGAGAAAGGTAAGAAATACTTCTCCGTAGCATCCGGCGGCGGCACAGGCCGTACACTGCATCCGGATAACATGGCTGCAGGTCCTGCTTCCTACGGCATGACCGATACCATGGGCCGTATGCACTCCGACGCACAGTTCGCAGGTTCCTCCTCCGTTCCGGCTCACGTTGAGATGATGGGCCTCATCGGTGCAGGTAACAACCCGATGGTCGGTATGACCGTTGCTTGCGCAGTTGCTATCGAAGAAGCTTCCAAGTAATTTATAATTTCAGTATTTCAGGGGTGTTGCATTATGCAGCACCCCATTTGCTTTGCAAAAATTAAGCTGCACCCGATCCTGTGCGGAGGGGTGCAGCTTTTTGATTTTATTTATCCGCATCCAATAACATGCTATCTCGAGCGAGTTCAACTTCATCTATAAAGCTGTCATCCCATCTTCGAATAACATTGTTTTCTAAGAAATATTGTGCCTTCTTGGATAAATCAGATTGTCTATACATGGATGTATCTGTCACAATTTCGGCCTTGCGGATACCGCAGTTATTGCTGATGCGTATAAGTGCATCGGCATACTTTGGGTGTTCACTTTGCAATGCAAGATACTTTGTATAAAGGTTTGGATTCCGTTCTGTCAGAAGAGTCTGTAGGTCGGGATAAAATACTTTTATAACCTTGCTTTCTGCATAATAAGGCGTGACTTGTAGGTTTTCAGGATTTACAAAGAGGTGATTACAAGCATCAATATCTATAATGCTGCCATGTACTTCTCCGTAACCACCTATTTTTTTTATATAGTAAGACAATTCATAGAGGAGAGCATAATATTGCTCAAATGTATGACTAGCTAAAGAAGAAAACAAAGGTATTCGTTTATAATAGTATTCCGGATCTTGATGTACTAATCTGTTGGGAGTTCCTCCGTCAAGTAAGTAGATTCCTTTCTTATTTTCATAGAGAAAGCAATATGTATTGGCGTTTTTTAACATGATTATTTGTCCATCTGTGCGATTAAATTGAACATTAATCCTTTTCCCTCTATTAAATGCCAAATATTGCTCGCGCGTAATATTATAGATCCCATCCGGATAATCTATAAAGATGTCTATAGTCTTATCGGTCAAAAAATATTTTAGCCCGATGCTACCGTAATTCTGATATCCAATTTGATTATCCGAGTAAACAGTTTGCAGTTCATTGTCAAGGTATAGGTTTCTATGGGTATGACCATTTACATAAATCCATCGACTATTATACTCGTCAGTTGTCCAATCTTCTTTAGGCATATGTGTCAACACAACAACCGGAATGTCTTCAAGGGATATACAGAGCTTACGGTGTATTGCCTCAAAACGCTTTGTTTCCAAAAGGTCTTCTTTGTGCGTTGTAATCGCTCGGCGATACAATCCGTTTGTGGCATTGAACTCTCGATTATATCCGGAGAAGCCCGTACCGCCAAGCACTGCCAAGCGGGAATTGATGCGTAAGTTTTCCCTAAGAATATGTAGCTGGTTTTCTGATAATGCTGCAAGCTGTGACTCGCTTAAAATATTCGTTCGATAGTCGCTGTCTATATACAGCAAGTCGTTATGAAGAAGTGTAATTCCGAGTTCTTTGAACATTTCTTTGTAACGTAATACACATTGATCAATTGCATCATGAGTGGTATCGTACGAAGAGGAATTAAGATTCCAAAACTCATGATTGCCTAACACACAGATTACTTCCCAGCATTTTTTTGCTAAAGAGCGATAAAACATTTCAGCTAGCTCAAAACTAAAAGCAACGTCTCCCGCAATTAGCAGATAATCGCCATACTTGCGCTCATCTGCTGACTCCCACATCTTCTGAACAAGATTATCAATAAAACGTTCAATTTCGCCTTTTGAGGCATGTGAGGGAAAGGCTTTCTTTAATTTATGGTCAAGATGCAAGTCACTGATATAGTACAGTTTGAGCTTGGTATCAGGTGAGGTAGTCTGAACGTTGGGTAGATGTATAGACGATTCGGTTGGAACCAGCTCAGATGATTGCGATTCATTAGTATCATATAAATGAATGTTTTGAGTTACAACAGTATCATAGAATGATGAATCATAAAGTCCCTGTTGAATAAGAACACTACTAGAAATACCTGCATTGGCAATATTATACGAGCGCAGATCAACATCTTCAAAATCATATGAGTATAAGTCTGAGCCAGTCAGATCCTTGCCCAAATAAGAATAGAAGTCGTGAAATGTAGAAAAAGAGGAAGTCTTTGTTTCGTTACTGTAAAGATACTGCTCATCGACGATAAATACTTTGTCTTTTGGGTCATATCTCTTGGATAGTATTTTCTGAAGACCTATAGATCGGTTAAGAGAAATAATAGATAAATCTTCCTTGACTTCATTAGGCCAGTCAACAATGCGGTGCTGTATTAAATGAAAGTGATCATTATCAGTGTTAGTTGTTTCAGTAATTGAGAGTTCAGCATTAAGGCTCTGTAATATATAAACATAGTCGCTTAATAGAAGCAGGTGAGTGGGGATGAATTGGAAGGACAGATAGTTTGCGAGTAATGCATGCTTGCACAATTCTTCGTTTTTCTTTTCGTCAGGCACGTGTTCTAATGCTAAGGGGTTATTCGAGACGGCCAGTTCAAAAAGCTCTGTGGTTTGCATTTCAGATGGAACAAATTGCAATGCCATAGGGTCGTGTAGGATTGCGTTTTTACAAAGTTCAAATGTTATTAGATTATCGGGAACGAATTGAAGTGCTAAAGGATTTTGCAACAATGCTTCTTTACACAGAGCAATTCCTTTGGTGCGAGTAGGGACAAATTCGAGAGCGAGACCGTTTTGCTGAACGGCTAATAAACACAAAGATTTCCGCAAAAACTTTCGGTCAACATATTTCAGAGCTAATCCGTTTTGAGAGACAGCGATAGTGATGAGATCTTCTGAGCTTCGTAAAGGCGAATGAATGCGATCAATCAATAAACCATCCCTACGAAGAACTTCTGAAAGGAGAGGTATACTGAAAAACTCTTTTGGAACAAAAGATATGGCTTGTGGGTCGTTACAGACTGCTTCAAAACATATTTCCTCGGTTACAAGCTGAGGTGCAACGAATTTTAGTGCTTTTCCGAAGTTTCGGACTGCAGACAAACATATTTCGTTTGTCTGTACAGCTTTTGGTACACACTGCAACCATCTTCCATCCTGTTGGACAGCGGTATGACAGTACAGTTCAGTGCGGGGTACTCGATCATATATTAATGAAGGATCGCAACGAATTAATGCACATATTTTGTCCTCTGGTAATTTATCCAAGAGATTTAAATTAATATTCATAGATTATTACCTCACTTGATCATGCGGAGTGAAAGACTGGATAACACTAAAATTTGATGATCTCTGTCAGCCTTCGATCTCGCTGAAGTACACCTTAGTGATGCGGCTGCTGTTGAGGCAGATGGGGGTGCCGTTGCTGTGGTAGTAGCTGACGAGGAAGCCGTCGGCGACGTCGATGACCGAGGGGTAGCAGTAGCTGTCGGTCTGATCGTCCTCGATAAAATAGCAATGATCGGCAAACGCGTTCAGATGTCCGTTCGCGGGAGTTCTGCCGGTCGTGTCAAAGCTCCTGCCGTCGTCGCGGCTGATCGCGCAGAGGAGCGGCGTGCGCTTTGGGCTGTTCCATGCTTCGACCGCTCTGTGCATGGCGGAGAATCCCAGCGGGTTGAATACGGCTGCGGTGTATGCGCCGACACGCTTGACGCGCATCGGGGCGTCGGGGGAGGTAAAGCAGAAATTCGGCTCGGGTTTTGACCACGTCTCGCCGCGGTCCGTGGAAAAGCTCTGATACTGGAAGCCGTACGCCGTGCGGCAGTACATCCACAATTTCCCGTCCTCATATTCGTATATGCCGGGCTCGGCGAGACCGACCGTGTCGCTGTACGACGACTCGATCACCGCGGGCAGCGTCGACCAGGTTTTGCCGCAGTCGTCGGAAACCGCAAAGCGGACAACGCCGCCGTTATATTTCATGCCCTTAAAGCCGGTGTGCCCGAATGCGTCGTAGCTCTCGCCGTGCAGTGCCATCGGCACCCAGATCCTGCCCGTGCGGTCGATGATACAGCCGTCGTTGATCACGCAGTAATAGCCCATTTCCGTCGTGCAGTACACGGCCTTGCTCCACGTGCGCCCGTTGTCGTCGGATGCGGAGAAAACCGGCATGCAGGTCACAAAGCCCTCTTTGTTCACGTCTTTTCTGAGATACACGATGCCAAGCTGCCCGTTCGGCATAAGAAAAACGGTCGGCGACATGATATTCTGTGCGGCGGGATCGCGTTCGATCAGCACCACGGGCTCCGTCCAGCTTTCGCCCTCATCGGACGACCAGCAGCCGCAGATGCGCGCATCCGCGTGGTCGCTCCAGTCGGTATCGACATACTGTGTGTACGCAAAGAGGATCCGCCCGTCCGCAAGGCGCGCGAAGGTGGATTCGCCGTTTCGCGGATTATTCTCCCCCGTCGGGAGAAAGAGCGTCTCATGTCCGATCTTCTTCATCATCAAAACCCCGTTTCATTCTCGTTTTTCTCATCTTACTGGAATTTTCAACATAAGTCAAGCGGTGCTCTTTTTTACTTTCTCCGTTCCTATGGATTTTTCCGCGCGCATCCGTTATAATGAAAGCAGTAAATCAGCTTTTGGGGGCGGTACTGTGGAGTTTAAGGGGAAAGTCGCTGTTGCTACGGGCGAAAACATCTGCATCGACGGCGGCATGACGCGCCGGATGATCTACCGCAACGACTGCGGCCGGGCGTTGGAGGAATAAAGTTATGTCAACCAACAAGGTGATCGGCTTTTATAAGCCGGAGGACGAAAACGGATATCTGAGCAACTGGTTTCCGACGTGGTTCGAGTATGCCGGGGAGACGTACTCGAGCGGTGAGCAGTTCATGATGGCGCAGAAGGCCATTCTGTTCGGCGATTATGAGATATTAAATGAGATCCTCTTGGAGCGCGATCCGGAGACGGTCAAGGCGCTCGGCAGAGAGGTTCAAAATTTTGATGAAGCGATATGGGCGAAGCTGCGCGGGCCGATGATGCGCCGCGGTCTGCGGGCGAAATTTCAGCAAAATCCGGAGTGGTGCGAAAAGCTGCTTCTGACCGGTGACGCGATCCTTGCGGAGTGTTCGCCGCGGGATACGGTCTGGGGCATCGGATATCCGACGGATGCGCCGGAGGTACGGACGCCCGAAAAATGGCGCGGGGAAAATCTTCTCGGCAAGGTGCTCATGCAGGTCAGGGACGATCTTCGTCGCTGGAAAGCGGCGGGCGGCCTGCAGTATGAGGACGCAACGGATCTGGAAGCGCGCGGTGCATGGAAGCTGCCGCTCCCGGAGCTTTTGAAAATGCCGAAATATCGCGAAGCACTCGAAATCTACCTCGACATCACGGTTTTCCGTCTGCACGGCGACCGCTTCTTTATCGACGGCTGTACCGCGTCGCCGGAGGAGCTCGAGTTCATCATCGCCGGGGAGTCCGGCGGCGGGCTGCCCGGCGCGTGGTTCTTCGAGATGAAACAGGAATTTTACGACATCATGCGCTTTGAGGCGTAACGGGGGAGAAAAATGACGACATTTCAGAAATTAGACAAGCTGACCGCGCTCGCGAAGGCGGACGATGCGCTCAGGCGCCGTCTGCTCGCGACAAGGGAGGACAAGGAGCCCATGCTCACCTTCTGCCGCATCGCGCAGGAACACGGCGTGGACTTATACCTCGGCGAGCTCTTCGCGGTCGGACAGGAATATTCCGACAACCAGTGCAAGAGCACGAACGGCGGCAACCCCACCCCGTACGACGCCTTCGATGACGCGTACGAGAATTTCCTCGTCGGAATCGAATAAAAAGAAGGACTTTCAAGCCGGCTGACCGGTGTTGAAAGTCCTTTTTGTTAATCTTCTTCGTCCTCGTCGGGCTCGTCTTCTTCATCGATTTCGATGGGCTCGCTGCGGCTGATGTGCAGGCGGGACAGGCGCTGATCCTCGATCTCGAGCACCGTGATCGTCAGGTTCTTCACCTGCACGCACGGTGTTTCGTCTTCCTTCGGGATACGTCCGAGAAGCTCGGTCACGAGACCGGCGATCGTGTCGTAGTCGCCCTCGGGCAGCTCCACACCGGTGAGATCGGCGATCTCGTCGATGGATGCGGTGCCCTCGACGGTGAATTCATTTTCGCTGACCTGCAGGATCTCCTCCTCCTCGTTGTCGTACTCGTCCTGAATATTGCCGAGAATGGACTCGATGAGGTCCTCTAAGGTGATGAGACCCGCCGTGCCGCCGTATTCGTCGACGATGACGGCGATCTGCAGACGCCGCTCCTTCAGCTCCTTGAAGAGCCGGCTGCATTTCTTGGATTCCGGGATGAAGTATGCCGGACGCAGCATATCCTTGAGCTTTATGAACTCCGGCACGGGCTTGCCGACGTAGGGCAGGAAATCCTTTACGTAGCAGATGCCGACGACCGAGTCGATGTTGTCGCGGTAGACCGGCATACGGGAGAAGCCCTCCTCTGCGGCAAGCGCGATGACTTCCGCGATGGGCGTGTTTTCTTCGATCGCACAGATGTCGGTGCGGTGCGTCATGATCTCGGTGACGGTCGTGTCGTTGAAATCGAGGATGTTTGTGATCATATCGCGCTCATTTTCCTCAATTACACCGAGCTCCTCGCCTTCGTCGACGATGTGCAGGATCTCCTCCTCCGTCACCGTCTCGTCGAGCGCCTCGGGATCGTTGCCGAACAGGCGCATGAAGCCGTCGGAGATGAGGTCGCACAGCAGCATCGGCGGGCGGGCGAGTGCACTCAGAACGCGGATCATGCCGACGAGCTTATAGCTGTAGCGCATGCTGCGCACCGCCTTGTGCGCGACGTATTTTTTCGGCGCAAAATCGCATATGATGAGGAAAAGCACCGCCGAGGCGAGAATGCAGATCACAGCCGAAACGAGGGCGGCGGCAATGGGCGTGAGGTCGAGCGCGAGGAAGGTCGGCATCAGGCGCGGCAGAAAGCCGAGCACACAAACGCCGACAGCAAAGCATGCCGTCAGCATCAGGCCGAACTGCAGGGGAGAAGCAAAGCTTTCATTGGCGTCTAAGCAGCGAAGAAATCTTTTTGCCCGCCGTCCTCCGTTTTCCGCGTCCTTCTTGACGCGCGCCTCGTTGGCACTGTCCACGGCGGATTCGCACATGGCGAACAGGATACCGAGCACAAAGAAAAGGACGAGCAGCCCTATGACTGCGGGCAGCGGGAATGCGGTCTGCATTGCAGTACCGTACGGGTCATCGTTCATAATGGTATGTAGCTTCCTTTCAGTTTGTATAAACAATATATATGTATCAATTTTATCTTAAAACGGAAGTTCTGTCAACCGCTCGGGCCCGGACGCCCGAAAAGAGCGGAAAAAATGGAAGAAGAGTCAAGGTTTTTCAAAAAAAACAGAGTTTTTGCCTTTACAGATTGACAAAAAAATGTTAAAATCATCGTGTACGACAAGATGACTTGACCGCGTTTGTGTGATTTTTTTGGTTTGAAAATCACGCGAAGGCGGTGAGGGTGTTTTGTTGTGGCCTATTTTATTGATAATCCTTAAAGGAGGAAGTTATTAAATGGCAAGAATCATGAAAACCATGGATGGTAACAATGCTGCTGCTCACGTTTCTTACGCGTTCACAGACGTTGCTGCTATCTACCCGATCACGCCGTCTTCCGTTATGGCTGATGAAACAGACAAGTACGCTGCTGCCGGCAGAAAGAACGTATTTGGCCGTGAAGTCCGCGTAACAGAGATGCAGTCCGAGGCCGGTGCAGCTGGTGCTGTTCACGGTTCCCTCGCAGCCGGCGCACTCACAACCACCTATACTGCTTCTCAGGGTCTTCTCCTGATGATCCCGAATATGTACAAGATGGCCGGTGAGCTGCTCCCGAGCGTTATCCACGTTTCCGCACGTTGCGTTGCTTCCCATGCGCTGAACATCTTCGGCGATCACTCCGACGTCTACGCTTGCCGTCAGACCGGTTATGCAATGCTCTGCGCTAACAGCCCGCAGGAAGTTATGGACCTCGGTGCGGTTGCTCACCTCTCCGCTATCAAGGGTAAGGTTCCGTTCCTCCACTTCTTCGACGGCTTCCGTACTTCCCACGAGATCCAGAAGATCGAGACTTGGGATTATGACGATCTGGCAGAAATGCTCGACTGGGACGCAGTTGACGCATTCAGAAGAAACGCTCTGAACCCGGAGCATCCGGTTCTCCGCGGCCAGGCTCAGAACGGCGACATCTTCTTCCAGGCTCGTGAAGCTTGCAACAAGTACTACGACGCTATCCCGGAGATCGCTGTTGAGTACATGAACAAGGTCAACGCTAAGATCGGCACAGATTACAAGCCGTTCAACTACTACGGTGCTCCGGATGCTGACAAGGTCATCATCGCTATGGGTTCCGCTTGCGAGACCATTGAAGAAGTTATCGATTATCTCGTAGCTGCAGGCGAGAAGGTCGGTCTTGTTAAGGTTCGCCTGTACAGACCGTTCGTCGCTAAGTACCTCCTCGACGTTCTTCCGGAAACAGTTAAGACCATTTCCGTTCTCGACAGAACAAAGGAGCCGGGCTCCATCGGCGAGCCGCTGTACCTCGACGTCCTCGCTGCTATCAACGGCACACAGTTCGGCTGCGCTAAGGTCCTCACCGGCCGTTACGGTCTCGGTTCCAAGGATACAAAGCCGTCCGACATCATCGCTGTTTACCGCAACATGGAAAAGGGCGACGACGCTAAGAAGAGATTCACAATCGGCATCGTTGACGACGTTACACATCTGTCCCTCGAGCCCACAGAGTTCCCGGACACAGCTCCGGCAGGCACAAAGTCCTGTAAGTTCTGGGGTCTCGGTTCTGACGGTACCGTCGGCGCTAACAAGAACTCCATCAAGATCATCGGCGACCATACCGATATGTACGCACAGGGCTACTTCGACTACGACTCCAAGAAGTCCGGCGGTCTGACCATGTCCCACCTGCGTTTCGGTACTTCCCCGATCAAGTCCACATATTACATTTCTCAGGCTGACTTCGTAGCTTGCCACAACCCGGCATACCTCGAGATCTATGACATGGTTCAGGACCTCAAGAAGGGCGGCAGCTTCCTGCTCAACACGCATTGGACAGCTGAAGAGCTGAACGATAGACTCCCGGGCAAGGTTAAGAAGTTCATCGCTGAGAACGACATCAACCTCTACACCATCGACGGCTTCAAGATCGGTAAGGAAATCGGCCTCGGCACCAGAATCAATACCGTTCTCCAGTCTGCATTCTTCTCCATCGCTCAGATCATTCCGGAAGAGGACGCTCTGAGATACATGAAGGAAGCTGCAACCAAGTCTTACTCCAAGAAGGGCGAAGCTATCGTTAAGATGAACCACGACGCGATCGACCGCGGCGCTACAGGCTATGTCAAGGTAGAAGTACCGGCAGAGTGGAAGAACGCTGAGGACGATTCCGCTAAGCGTGTTGCTACAGGCGACCGTGCAGATCTCGTCGAGTACGTCAACGAGGTCGTTATCCCGGTCAATACCTTCCACGGTAAGGACCTCCCGGTCTCCACATTCGAAAAGTATGCTGACGGTACATCTCCGCAGGGTACATCCGCTTACGAGAAGCGCGGCGTTGCCGTTGACGTTCCGAAGTGGATCCCGGAGAACTGCATCCAGTGTAACTTCTGCTCCTATGTTTGCCCACACGCTGTTATCCGTCCGGTCCCGATGACCGCTGAGGAACTCGCAGCTGCTCCGGCAGGCACACCGAGCAAGGCTATGACCGGTATGCCGGGCATGAACTTTGTCATGACAATTTCTCCGCTGGACTGCACAGGCTGCGGTTCCTGCGTAAACGTTTGCCCGGGCATGAAGGGCAACAAGGCTCTTGCTATGTCTCCGATCGACGACGAGAGAGCGAAGCAGGATCTGTTCACTTACGGCCTCACAATCGCTGAGAAGCCGGAAGTCCTTGAGAAGTTCAAGGAAACAACCGTTAAGGGCTCCCAGTTCAAGCAGCCCCTCCTCGAGTTCTCCGGCGCATGCGGCGGCTGCGGCGAAACTCCGTACGCTAAGCTGGCTACTCATGGGAAGAATACGGAAGCGGCTGGGCAAGCAGCTATGCTTCAGACTATGATCCGGACGATGCAGGATTGTATTACGGAGGTTCTTCATGGG
>JAGAOD010000004.1 GCA_017623855.1 Clostridia bacterium | reverse complement strand
GCACTGCCGCCGTTGCCGCACAGAAGAAGCTTGCCGCCGTTTTTGTGCATCGTAAGGATCATGTCGATCGCCTGCTGTATTTCCTTCGCGCAGCCGGTGAGCGCCGGTCTTTCTTCTACCATTTGGTTAACATAATTTTTCATTTCTCAAACCCTCCGCCGCGACGGTCAGTGCCGCGATATCGCCGATCTTTTCGCCCAAAGCCGCGGGCAGAAGTCTGCATACACGGCTGTTCTGCGGCAGCGCTTCCTCGCGGATCACACGCTCCGCATGCGCACGAAGGAGATCCTCACTGCGCGCAAACACACTGCCGATGACAATCGCTTCCGGGTTCAGCATGTCGATCATCAGAGACAGCGCCGCGCCCAATTTTTCGCCCGTGATGCGGAAGGTCTCGCACGCGACCGGATCGCCGAGGCGTGCCTGTTCCGCTAAAAGCTTTGCCGTGATCTCGTCCTTTTTATACGGCAGCTTTGCGCCCGTCTGCAAATGTCTCTCGGCGAGCATTTTGCCGAGCTGTGCCATACCGCCGCCGCTGCAGAAACCCTCGAGCGAGCCCATTTTGCCGTAACCGACCGGGCCGAAACGCTCAAGGCGCATGTGTCCGACCTCACCGGCGTTGTCGTTTGTGCCGCTGTAGAGCGCACCGTTCAAAATGAGCCCCGCACCCATGCCGGTGCCGAAGGTCAGAAAGATCATATTGTTCGTGCCCTTGCCCGCGCCGTACCGCCACTCGGCGAGCGCACAGGCATTGGCGTCGTTTCTCATATATGCGGGAACATTGAAGCGCTCCGTCAGCATTTTGGTGATGTGGATATCGTCCCAGCCGGGCAGATTCGGCGGCGAGCAGATCACACCGCGTTCCTCGTCAAGCGGGCCGCCGCAGGAAACACCGATCGCTTCACAGGGGCCAAATGCCTCCACCGCGTCGAAGATCGCCTTCAGCGTCTCCTCCGCATTACCCGTGTCCATGCGGACCTTACCCAATATATTCATTTCTCTGTCGCCCTGTACCACAGCACATTTCGTGCCGCCGATATCAATGCCGATCAGCATACACCCACCGCCTTTTCGGTTTTATTATCTATAAGTGTACAGGGTCAAAACGGAAATTGCAACGGCAGAGTGAAAAATTGAGAAAAAAACGGGCGTATACCATATTCATATTTCCTGTATTGCGAGACATAATACCCTTATCTCAAAGCAATTCCCTTAAAAACCCAATATTTATAAGGTAAATTATGCGTATTACGTTGACTTGTCCCTTAATTCATACTATAATTCAAGGGAAAGAAAGGTGAGATGATGAGAACTTTCGATTATGACAAGATCAAAACGCAAAAATGGGACTCGGAAATATTAGGCCTTATCGCCGCGATCTACAAGGAAGCCGGAAAGCAGGAGTTCTATCTCAAGCAGCGACCGGCGGAACTGGATAAGCTTGTTGAGATTGCGAAGATTCAAAGCACAGAGGCTTCCAATGCGATTGAGGGCATTGTGACCACCAATACGCGCATTAAACAGCTTGTCGCTGAGAAAACCGCGCCGAAAAACCGTGACGAACAGGAAATTGCCGGTTACCGCGACGCCTTATCGGTCATTCACGAAAACTTCGACGCGATCCCTTTGTCGAGAAATTATATTCTCCAGCTGCACAAGATCCTGTACAGCCACATGAACAATCCCATGGCAGGCCGAATGAAAAGCGTTCAGAATTATATCTCCGCAACATACCCCGACGGACACAGCCACATCCTCTTTACGCCGCTTTCTCCGTTTGAAACGCCCGAAGCTCTGGACAGGATCTGCGAGGAATATAACCGCATGATCGGCAACATGGAGTTGGAGCCGTTGATCGCGATCCCGACCTTTATTCATGATTTTCTGTGCATCCATCCATTTAACGACGGAAACGGCAGAATGAGTCGCCTGCTGACGACCTTGCTGCTGTACCGAAGCGGCTTCTATGTGGGCAAATACATCTCCCTTGAAGCAAAGATCGCAAAGAACAAGGATCTGTATTATGAGGTACTGAATCGCTCCCAGTACGGGTGGCACGATGGGACAAATGACGCGGTTCCGTTCATAAAATACCTGCTCGGCACCGTTCTCGCTGCATATAAGGATTTCAGTGATCGATACACACTTGTCGAGGAAAAGCTTCCTGCAATCGAAACGGTTCGTAAAGCCGTTCAGAACAGGATCGGCAGATTTACAAAGCAGGATATCCGTGAGCTGTGCCCTGCACTGAGTGTCAGCTCCGTAGAAGGCGCTTTGCGCAAAATGGTCGCGGCAGGTGAACTGAAACGTGAAGGACAAGGAAAAAACACCTGCTATATCCGGCTGAAATAGCTGAAAAAACAGGGCGTGCTGCATACACAGCACGCCCTGTAATTCTTGTTTTAAGCTCTGTTTCTGAATTCGTCCATATCGACGACCTTGCCGCCGTTCAGGCGGGATTCCTCGATGGCGAGGCACAGGAAGTGACTCTCCATCGAGTTCGGGAGCGTCGATGTGCGCTCGGTCGCGTCGGTCTCGTTGATGAGCATTTCGAGGAAATCCGCAACGATGCCGCTGTCGCCGCCGCCGTGACCCTGGAAATCGTCCTGCAGGAGGGAAACGTCGATGGTCTCCTCTTCCCCGTCAAACAGACGGACATGGATCTTATTCGAGACCATATCTGCAGAGATATCGCCCTTGGTACCCATGGCTCTGAAGTTACGGTTGCCCGTCTTTGTGAATGCACACATGGTGAAGTTCATTGTAGCACCGTCTTCAAAGAGCAGATTGACCTGCTGATGGTCGACAACATCGTTGTCGCACATGAAGACGCAGCGTCCGTACTGACCGTCCTTCAGCTTCTCGTAGAGCAGCTCGGCCGTCGGCTCTCTGCCGCAGACGATCTCGGGCATCCAGCAGTTCTTGTTCTGTACGCCTGTCTTCGGATCGGTGATATAGATCTTCTCGCAGTCATAGATGCAGTTTTCCTTCGCCTTGCAGCCGCCGAAGCAGTACGGCGTTGCACCCTCGGGCGCATGCTCCTTGTTGAAGAAGCTTGTGCTGCCGATGGAGGACACGGACTTGCACTTTTTGCCGAGCAGCCATGTATAGATATCCATATCGTGGCAGCATTTCTGCAGGATCATCGGGCTGGTCTCTTCGCTGTTGCGCCAGTTGCCGCGCACGAAGGAGTGTGCCTGGTGCCAGTAGCAAACGTCCTCGCTTGCGGAGACCGTGATGATGTCACCGAGCTTTCCTGTATCCAGAATCGCCTTGAGCGTGTTGTAGAACTTCGTGTAGCGCAGGACATGACCGACAATGATCTTGCCCGGGCAGCGCTCGGCAACCTCCAAAATGCGCTGGCATTCCTTGAGGTCCGGAGAGATCGGCTTTTCCATGAGCACATTGTAGCCCTTTTCGAGTGCCGGGATCGCATGGTTCACGTGCTGACGGTCCATCGTGCCGATGACGATGACGTCGGCGAGCTTGTCTTTTTCGAGCATCTCTTCCGCGCTGTCAAAGCACATTTCATCCGGAATATCGTAAAGCTCTTTCGCGATCTGCACTCGCTCCGGACGGATGTCCGCCACAGCGACGACCTTCATCTGATCCGGAAACAGCTTCTGCATGGAAGCATATGTACTGCCGCGGCCGCCAAAACCGGCGATCGCAAATGTAATGGGTGTTTTCATATTGAATGCCCTCCCGTATAAGTCTAAAATTTATTATACTACCGCAGAAAGCGTTATGCAAGTACGCAGCGCGCGGATGTTTTTCCGTTTTTCGCTTTACAAAACCGCCCGCATACGATAGAATATAAAAATAAAACTTCTGCGCCGCACTGCGGCAGAACGGAGCACCCCATGGTTACGATCCCCGAAAACTACGTACCGAGCCTCGGTCTTTATGAAACACAGAAGGCGATCGGTCTGATCAAAAATATATTCTTTGTGAAGATCTGCGCTGCGCTGCACCTAAAGCGCGTTACGGCGCCGCTGTTCGTCGACCCGAAAACCGGTCTGAACGATGACCTGAGCGGTGTTGAGCGCCCCGTTTCGTTCGATATCCCGGCAACGGGCATTGACGCACAGGTCGTGCATTCCCTCGCGAAGTGGAAGCGTCTCGCTCTGCACGATTACGGCTTCTTCGTCGGAAACGGTCTTGTGACCGATATGAACGCGATCCGCCGCGACGAGGAACTCGACAATATCCACTCCATCTACGTCGACCAGTGGGACTGGGAGAAGGTCATCGACCGTGACATGCGCACGACGGAGTATTTGGAGGACACGGTGCGCCGCATCGTCAGTGCGATCTGCGGTACGCTGGATGAGCTCAAGTGGCAGTTCTCCGGTCTCAACACCGAGCTGTGCCGCGACGTGCACTTCATCACCTCGCAGGAGCTCTACGACCTCTACCCCGACCTCACCGCAAAGCAGCGCGAGAACGTGATCACACGCCAGTACAAGACCGTGTTCATCAAGCAGATCGGCGGCAAGCTCCGTCACGGCG
>JAGAOD010000029.1 GCA_017623855.1 Clostridia bacterium | reverse complement strand
TACCCGTGAGCATGCCGTACGTCGCAAGGAACTGCTCCTCATGATATTCGGGGAAGAGCTTTACGGCGATGACACGCAGGTAGAAGTAGGTGCTGAACAGACCGACGATGCCGATGATCAGCATGATGCCCCAGTACTTCTCGAGAACGCTCAGACGGATCGCCGCAATACCGGCGACGACCATCACGTCAAAGAAGAAATTACTGCAGCGTGTCAGAAGGAAATTATTCGAATACTCGCGCTTGATCACCTTTTTCCGGTGCAGGAAGCCCATGACGACCTTGACGAGCGTAGCCGCAATAACACCGAGGAGGAAGTTGAAGCCGTAAATGGTCGACTTCATACCCGGAAGCAGCAGACCGAGACCGGTCATCATCAGATGCGCAATGAAATACGCACCGAGGATCAGTGCCATCTGCACGGTGATCTTGTCCATGCTGCCCTGCATGGGGATCTCGTCCTCGGACTGGATCTGCTCCGCCTGCAGGTTTTCTGCCTTCTCGGAGCCGGAAAGGATCTTGCCCTTTCTGCGCAGGAAATTAAGATGGACGACACCGCCGATGCTTGCGCTCAAAAAGCCGAGCGCCGCAATGGTCAGACCGAATCCCTTACCGCCGACAAAGCCGAAATCCATCTCGTAGATGTTGCCGTAGTTCATCGCCTGACCCGTGCCCTGTCCGAAGCCGAACGGCAAAAGGATGCCGGCTGCGGGGAAAAACCCGGCAATTACGAGCGCCGCGACCATGGTGATGCCCATGCCGAGGATCGCCTGCAAAAGGTAGGTCGCGACTGTAGTCACGCCGGAATCGAAGATCTCGATCGTGCGCTTTTTGGACATCTTTTCCTTGCCGGTCTTCAATGCCGAAGCGATGAAGCCGAGTGCCAGCGCATGGTATGTAACGGTCTCCAGCGTCGCAAAGCCGCGGTTATTAAAGAAATTTGCGTCAAAGAAGCCCTCTTTTGTGATGATCTCATAGACGCTCGAAAGAACAAGGAGGATGAGACCGCCCAGCACGGAGGTCGGGATCAGCGACACACGCAAGGGCTTAATCACATTTTTCATGACGGTCGCAGCCAGCATGCTCAAAAGCAGCACCGCAACAAGATTTAGCGTTCCCCAGACATCAGAGCCCCAAAAATTCATTTTCGTTGTCCCCCTCCGCAAGATTTTTATAGCGATGATAGAAATGTACGTATTTGAGTGCATTGAAGCGCTTGTCGCCCTTCATCTGCCAGACCTTATCGCCGAAATACACATTCAGCTTGTTTCTGCCGAGCACGGTGACGACCGCGGTCTCGCCGAACGGCATATCGAGAACGGCATTTCCGTCCTTTGTAAGCGTAATGCGGTCGGGATACAGCGACATCTGCGCATTTTCCGCGACGGGCTGCTTGTTCTTATACAGAATGACCTCGGAAAGATCGACCGTATCCGTATAAACCGGCTTTGTGCGATCCATTGTAAGCAGGTCGAGCCCGTTTACAAAGCGGCTCTGGTATTCGTACCAATCGGCGATATTCGCATATGGGAAATCGAAGCCTTCACCGACCAGTGTTTTGTTCGGCAGATAGCGTATCGTTCTGCCGCAGGTCTTGCAGGTGACCGTATCATTGTGGCTTTCGAAGGTCGAAAGGCCGCAGAACGGGCACACATACATCGCACGTTCCATGTACTCCGCGTTTTTCTTGTGGAAGTATTCTTCCATGATCTTCGTTTCGTCCACGGACATGCCGTCCGTGATGCGCTTCAGAAGCGCGTCATTCGAAAGCTTTTCGTACTCTTCCGGCTCAATGACCTCGGAGACGTACGCACGCATCCTGCCCTTGCGCGTCACGTCACTCCAGCGCGGCTGCACACCGTAGCCGCCCTCGATGCGGAAAATCGCAAGCGGCAGCTTGAGCTTTTTGACAAGTGCCAGAATAGAAGGCTTAAAATAGCACATGCGGCCGCTGTAGGTGCGGTTGCCCTCGGGGGCTAACGCGATGGTGCCGCCCTCTCTCGCTACGCGGATGCAGTTCATGACCGCGTGCACATCCGTCGTCTGCTTTTTGATCGGGATCGGTGCAACCGCCCAGGACAAAAGCTTTGAAATAAAGCCGTTCGAGAAAAGATCCTCGGACGCGATATAATACACCGGCCCTCTGAACGCCATGCCGACAAAGAACTGATCGAATGCCGTCTGATGGTTCATGATGATGAGGTACGGACGTTTTCCCTGCTCCTTAAATTGCTCCACCTTGACGCCGGTTTTGAGCTTTGTATACAGACCGATGACGGCAAACGCCACATTCCGCACGACCTTGTGACGAAACCGCATCCACTTTTTATTCTTCTTTTTCTTGTTCTTCACGGGGCCCTCCTGCTTTTCGGACGTATAATCACCCGAAATATGACTATAACAGTGGTATTATATCATATACAACACTTAAGAAACAACAAAAACAACGAAAAAAAGAAGCGCTTCACGGCTGAGGCGCTTCTTCTGCGGGCTGTTCGGGCGTACAGATCGGTAATTCAAACCAGAATGTGCTGCCCTCTCCCACCCGGCTCATTACACCGTATCGTCCGCGGTGCATGTCCAGAATATTCTTAACAATGGATAAACCGAGGCCCGTGCCGATCTGTGCGCGGCGGTGTGCCTTGTCCACCTTGTAATACCGCTCCCAGATATACGGCAGCTTTTCCTCCTCGATACCCTCACCCGTGTCGGTGATCTCCACACGGACCGTATCTCCCTCAACGAGCTGACGGACGTAAACGATCTTCTCCGGCCCGGTATAGTTAATGGCGTTGTTTATGAGATTATAGATGACCTGCGAGATCTTCAGGCGGTCGGCGTATACGTAAACCTCCCGGTCCTGCCAAAAGCGGAAGGTGTAATCGGCAAGCTTATCATACCGCGAGAGCACACTGCGGATCTCCTCTGTCAGAGAATACACCTCCGGCTCCACCGTCTGTGTGCCCGCCTGCAGCTTGGAAAGATCGAGCATATCGTTGACAAGTCCCGTCAGACGGTTTGACTCGTCGATGATGACCTGTACGTTCTCCGGCGTATTCTCGCCCGGCAAGTCGCGCATGACCTCGGCATAGCCCGAGATCATGGTGAGCGGCGTACGCAGGTCATGCGACACGTTCGCGATGAGCTCCCGGCGGAGCATCTCCACCTTGGAAAGCTCCGCGGCGGCATAGTTCAGCGTGTCCGAAAGCTCCGCGACCTCGCGCGCCCCCTGCTCAGGAAAACGGATCTCATACTGCCCGCGCGCCAAAAATTTTGCGGAATCGTTGATCCGCTCGATCGGCTTCGAAAGACGGCGCGAAATGATGAGCGCCAAAAGCAGACCGATCGTGATCATTGCGACCGTCAGACACTGAAGCTGCACCGTCAGCGTTTCCACCGTGGAATCGACCGGGACAACACCGGCGGAAAGCATGACGAGATACTCCCCGCGCCCCGGCAGTGTTACGGTGTGTGCGCAGAGAATCGTCGGCTCTTCCCCGTCCTGCGGCACACCTTCATCTTTTTCCGTGAGATTATCCTCCAGCACGCTGCCGCCCGCCGCTTTGACCCGACGGAACAGATCGCGGCAGTCAAACGCACTGAAGCGCTCCAGCTCTCCGCCCTGCGCGTTCGGCGACATGGCGATGTTGTTTCCGTTCGCATCCGTAATGAGAAGCGAGACATTCGTCCGGTTGGTGATCTCGACAAAATCCGTCATGGCAGCGCCGTCCTGCAGCATTTCGAGGACCTTGTCGGAGACCGCACGAAGCTCATTCGTCTTGATATGCTTATAAAAGGTATTCAAAAGGCCGATCTGAAAAAACCACAGCAGTGCGACGATCACAGCCGTAAAGGACAGAAACCCCGCCATGACCTGCATGCGGATGCCCGGTCTCTTTCTCCGCGCCCTCATGCCGTGACCTCGAAGCGGTAACCGACACCGCGCAGCGTCACGATAAATTTGCTGTACGGGCCGAGGCTGCGGCGCAGAAGCTTGATGTGCGTGTCGAGCGTGCGGTCATCGCCGTAAAAATCATATCCCCATACATTCGTGATCAGCTTCTCGCGGGTCAGCGCGATATTGCGGTTATTGACCATGTAGAAAAGAAGGTCGTATTCCTTCGGAGACAGCTCCGCACGGACGCCGTCCACCGTGACGATGCGCCCGGTGAAGTCCACCGACAGCCCCTCCGCCGTGAACACATCGCGCTTTTGGACACGGCTGCCGTTCACGCGGTTCATGACCGCGTTCACACGCATCATGAGCTCCTTCGGCGAAAAGGGCTTGACGACATAATCGTCCACGCCGAGCTCGAAGCCGTGGATCTTATCGTATTCCTCGCCGCGTGCCGACAGCATGATGACGGCGGGCGACGCGATCCGGCGGATCTCCCTGACTGCCGAAAAGCCGTCCAGCTCCGGCATCATGACATCCATGATCACCATATCATATAACGTGGGATTTTTGCGGAAAAGCGTCACGGCTTCCATGCCGTCCGCAGCCTCCGTGACCTCATGGCCCTCAAATTCCGCATATTTTCGAAGCAGCAGACGGATCTTCGCTTCATCGTCCACGATCAGGATCCTATACATAAAAGCACCTCCCGCGCCTTATCGTTTATTGGTATTTTACCGCATCTTTGTGAAAACGGTGTGAAGAGCTGCAAAACATACCCTGTGAAAATTATATAAATCATACGCCCTATTTTCAAGTATTTCCACGATTTACAGGCAGTTTTGAAAAAAAGATTTCTCAGGATGTTGACTTTCGGGGAAAAGTAGAGTACCATGATTATAGAAATTACACATAAATTTCTTCTTCAACAGGAAATTTTAACGTGTTTTCAACAATTTCCCGGCTGATTTCAGCCCGGAGCAAACAGGGAGGCGTGCGAATGTTACCGATCATCACCATTTCCCGTCAGTACGGCAGCGGCGGCCACGAGGTCGGCGAGCGTCTGGCAGAGAAACTCAACATCCCGCTTCTCGATAAAGAACTCATAGCGATGGCTGCAAAACAGAGCGGTCTGAGCGAGGAGGTTTTTGAGAGAGCGGATGAAAAAGCGAGCAGCAGTTTGCTGTATTCTATGGTCATGGGCAATTATACACTCGGCAGCCGGATCACCGGTGTCAACGAGATGCCCATTAACGATAAGCTCTTCATTCTGCAGAGTGACATCATCAAAAAGGCAGCGTCGGAAGGTCCGTGTGTTGTCGTCGGACGCTGCGGAGATTATATCCTTCGCGATTTCGACAATGTTTTCCACGTGTTTATTCACGCAAATAAAGACGCGCGCATCAAGCGCATCGTCCGTAAGGGGCTTTGCGAAGAAGGCAAAGCCAAGGACTTCG
>JAGAOD010000028.1 GCA_017623855.1 Clostridia bacterium | reverse complement strand
CACCATCGTCTCCACCATTCAGGGCACGAATGAGCAGATCAAGGAAAATCTGATCGGTTCGGGCAGCAATGTGGTCACGGTGCAGCTCTATCAGGACGATTATCAATATGACATGTCCTATAATCCGCCTCCCGCAGGCGTTCGGGTCATCGAGCCCGCACAGCGCGAAGAGATGGAAAAGCTTGACGGTGTTAAGGCGGTTTCCTTGTTCACGGCACGTACGTGGAGTGAAAACGTCAGCGCCGGGCTCAATACGTTCAACGGCGCGACATACGGCGTGGACGAAGCGTACTTCTCGGTGACGGATCATGTCGTCGCATACGGCAGAACGTTCACAAAGAGCGACTATGAAAATTTCCGCCGCGTCGCGGTGCTCGACAAGAAGGCCGCCGCCACGCTGTTCCCGGGCGAGTATCCCGTGGGGCTGACGGTGGAGATCAAGGATGAGCCGTTCGTCGTTGTGGGCGTCGTTGAAAAGAGCAGCAGCTTTGCGCCGGTGATCAACTCACTGGACGACTATTACATGTACGCGGATACCTCCGCCGGCAATTTGTTCATTCCGTCCGCCGCATGGCCCACGGCTTTCCGCTTCGATGAGCCGCAGAGCGTGGCCGTCCGCGCGGAGAGCACCGACGCCATGACGAAGGCGGGAAAGAACGTCGCGGATTATCTGACCGCAAGTCAGATCTCCGGCACGGCGGCCGCGGTGATGCCCGAGGAGGAAATCACCGAGGAGGTCGTGGCGGAGGACGGCGCGGCTGTGGAGGACAGCGTCTCCGGCAGTGCATTCTCGTACCGCAGTGAGGATCTTTTGGAGCAGGCACAGCAGCTGCAGGAAATGAGCAGTGCCACAAATCGCCAGCTCATCTGGATCGCCGGTATTTCTCTCATCGTCGGCGGCATCGGTGTCATGAATATCATGCTCGTCTCCGTCACAGAGAGAACGGCGGAAATCGGTCTTAAAAAGGCGCTCGGCGCGAAGAAGCGCCGCATCCGGATGCAGTTTTTGACGGAAGCGGCGGTGCTGACGAGCCTCGGCGGCATCATCGGCGTCGTAACCGGCATCGTCCTGGCACAGCTGATCTCCAAAACGAACGGCATCCCGGTCGCGGTCTCCGTGCCGGCGATCGCGATCAGCGTTGTTTTCTCCATGCTGATCGGCATCGTTTTCGGTCTGCTCCCTGCAGTCAAGGCGGCAAACCTCAACCCGATCGACGCACTCAGAAGAGAATAAAAGACATAAAAAACGCCGCGCGGCTCGTTGCTCTGAACAACAGCCACGCGGCTTTCTTTATCGTTTATTTAGTCTTCCTTGTAGCATTCGAAGATCTCTTCTACACGCTTTGTGTCACTCTTCTTGTTCTTTGTCAGTGCGCTTACGAGCGGAACGATGACGAAGGAAACTGCCATCGCCGCGACGCCCATTTCGGGGGACTTAGCCGCTGCAGCGGAGAAACCGGAATTCAGGGAGATCACGAGCGTTGCACCGCCGACGGTGAGCAGACCGGACAGAACACCGGCGAATGCGCCGATCTTTGTGATCTTCTTCGAGAACAGACCCCAAATGTACGGGCCGATGAAGCAGCCGGAAACGACGCCCCAGGAGAACGACATCAGGCTGACGATGATCGGGATGTTCTGCGTCGCGAAGATAAAGGAGCAGGCAACGAATGCGAGGCAGAGCAGCCTTGTGAGGAGCATCTGCGATTCGGGCTTCGGCTGCTTCTTGCTGACCGCGGGGATGAGGTCAACTGCGACTGCGGAAGCGGAGGTCAGCACCACGGCCTCAAGCGTGGACATGGACGCGGAGAGCAGGAGGATCATAATGATCGCCAAAAGGATGATGCCGAGTGTGCCGCCGCCGAGAACTTCCATGAGCACGGTAGGGATGATGGAGTCGATGCCGCCTTCGGGGAGCTGACCGCCGAGGATCAGACGGGAGGTGGAGCCGATGAGGTATGCGCCGCAGCCGATGATCGTGCAGAAGATCGTTGAGATGATCGTGCCGCGCTTGATCGCTGCAGTGTCCTTAATGGCATAGAACTTGCCGATCATCTGCGGTAAGCCCCATGTACCGAAGCTCGTGAGCATGATGTTGAAGCAAAGGAATTTGAAGGAGGAGCCGCCGAAGATGTTTGTCAGCTGGCTGCCGGTCGTGGGGTTCGGGTCGTTCGGCAGGGACTCAAAAGCCGCGAGGTTCTGAACAAGACCGCTGAGACCGCCGACTGCGTCGTGCTTCAGTACGGCAACGATCAGGCAGATCACGCCGACGATCATGACGATGCCCTGGATGAGATCCGTGTAGGCAGTTGCGATATAGCCGCCCGCAACGAGATAAACTGCGGTGAGGCAGGCGATGATCAGCATCCAGACCCAAGTCTCAACACTCGGGAATACCGCACTGAACAGAGAGCCGAGGCCCTTGTATACGGCTGCGGAGTACGGAACGAGAAATACGAAGATGATCACGGCGGCGAGGATCTTTAATCCCTTCGAATTATAACGCTTTTCGAAGTAGTCGGGCATGGTTCTGGCGTTCAGCTTCTTCGTCATTTTTCTTGTGCGGTTTGCGAACAGGAGCCAGGAGAGCAGGCAGCCTAAGACCGCGTTGCCGATGCCGATCCAAATCGCGCCGATACCGATGTTCCAGCCGTGCTGTCCGGCGTAACCGACGAAAACAACAGCGGAGAAGTATGTAGTGCCGTATGCGAAAGCCGTGACCCACGCGCCGATGTTTCGGCCGCCGATCAAAAAGCCGTCAAGTGTTTTGGATTTGCCGTAGCTGATACAGCCGATGAGTGCCATCGCGAGTGCATATACACAAAGAGCTACGATCGTGTAAAGTTGTGGGGTGGTCATGTTCTGTTCCTCCTGTGGGAAAGTCCTGTATACATTTTTCTTCCGAACCGCCTTAGCCGCTTGGAAGAAAAATGTATAAAAGACTTGTGTTTTGTTGTGTTTGATTATATAATCAATGGTAACATTAGTCAAACGAATGGTTTTGATATTTAAGATCGAAATATTCGATAGTCAGGAGAGCATAAATGGAACTGCGCAATTTGATCACTTTCACGCATGTGGCGGAGCTCGGCAGCTTTACGAAAGCGGCAGAGCTGCTCGGATACTCCCAATCGACGATCTCTTTTCAGATCAAGCAGCTTGAGGAAGAGCTCGGCTGCCTCCTGTTCGAGCGGATCAACCACACGATCACGCTGACACAGCGCGGGCGGGAGCTTGTCTCTTATGCCCATCAGGTGCGCATGCTGACGGACGAATTCAAAGAGAGCCTGACGCAGGAGGAAGAGCTTTCCGGGCATATCCACATCGTAACGCCCGACTCGGTCTGCGAGGAGATGATCCATTCGCACTATATCGATTTTCACCGAAAATACCCGTCCGTTTCCATTCGGTTCACAACGGCCGACACAGCGGACATGATCGATATGCTCGACCATAACGAAGCGGACGTCATCATCACACTGGACAGCCACACGTACGACAGGGACTACGTCATCGCGAAGGAGGAACGGCTTCCGATGCACTTCGTGACGAACGCAAATTCGAGATTTGCGGGGAGAAAAAATCTTTCCATTCGCGACATCGCCTCGGAACCGTTCATCCTGACGGAGTACGGACAGGGCTACAGACGTGTCTTTGACAGAGAGCTTGCGAAGAAATCGATCGGGATCACGCCCGTGCTCGAGATCGGCCGTACCGACATCATCACGTCCGTGCTGGCTCAGAGCGACATGATCTCCTTCCTGCCGGACTTTGTCACGAAGCCGATGATCGACGCCGGAAAGCTCTGCTATCTCGATATTTGCGACATGAATATTGAAATTTGGAAGCAGCTGATTTATCATAAGAACAAATGGCTCTCCAAAAGCCTGAAAACCTTTATCGATTATATAGGAAAGACGGAGTTTGTGGGCTGAGCGCCGGAATTATGAACTGTAAAAATATAGGAGGAGTATACATTATGATCGAAACAAAATACGGTAAAATCAAGGGTATCGACCACGGTTGGTATATGGAATACCGCGGTGTGCCGTATGCAAAGGCGCCGGTGGGAGATTTACGCTGGAAAGCGCCGCAGGCACCGGACGTTTATGAGGGTGTGTTTGAAGCGACCGCATTTCCGAAGAAGGCGATGCAGTCCGAGGGCTCCTCTCCGCCGTGGGACAAGGATTTTTACGATGATCCGAATTACAGCCCCGAAGCAAACGAGGACTGTCTGTACATGAATATCTACGCGCCGAAGGACATGACGGATTGTCCCGTAGCATTCTGGATCCACGGCGGTGCATTTCTCGGCGGTAACTGCAGCGAGAAGGAATTTGACGGCGCTGAGTACTGCCGTCGCGGCGTAGTGTTTGTCAGCGTTCAGTACAGACTCGGTGTGTTCGGTTTCCTTGCGCACCCGTGGCTGACGGCGGAAACGGGTACATCCGGAAACTACGGTGTGCTGGATCAGATCGCGGCGCTTCGCTGGGTACACGAGAACATTGCAGCCTTCGGCGGCGATCCGGAGAACATCACGGTGTTCGGACAGAGCGCAGGCGCAATGAGCACGCAGACGCTGATCTCCTCGCCCCTGACGGAAGACCTCATTAAGAAAGCGATCATGCAGAGCGGCGGCTCCTACGGCGAGGGTCTGCACAGAGACAT
>JAGAOD010000235.1 GCA_017623855.1 Clostridia bacterium | reverse complement strand
GCACCGCCCGCAAACCAAATGCACACAAGCTGCGTCGTCGACATTTCAACAACGACAGCCAAGATGAGGATAACAAGCCAAAGCATAACCTCCATAATACCCCTCCTTTTTTCTCCTTTAATTTTATAATAGCGGAAAGCGAAACAAATTACAAGTATTTTTCAACTCACAATGCGATTATTGTTGATAATCAGTGAATTACATAAAAAACCCCTGAAGGCCTGCGCTTTCCGGGGTTCATAAACGATTCGATTAGTACATGCCGCCCATGTCCGGTGCTGCGGGTGCTGCCGGAGCCGGCTCCTTGATGTCTGCCACAAGGGACTCGGTGGTCAGAACGACGGAAGCCACGGAGGAAGCATTCTGCAGAGCGGAACGGGTGACCTTTGTCGGGTCTACAATGCCCTGCTCGATCATGTCGCCGTATACGTCGGTGAGTGCGTTGTAGCCGTAGCCGACGGTAGCCTTTGTCTTGAGGTTTTCGATGATGACGGAGCCCTCGAGACCTGCATTTGCTGCGATCTGGCGAACCGGCTCTTCGAGTGCCTTCAGAACGATCGCTGCACCTGTCTTCTCGTCGCCCTCGAGTGCTGCAACATAATCCTTAACAGCCGGGATCGCGTCGATGAGTGCGGTGCCGCCGCCTGCAACGATGCCTTCCTCGACAGCTGCCTTTGTTGCTGCGAGTGCGTCCTCGATGCGGAGCTTCTGCTCCTTCATCTCGATCTCGGTAGCTGCGCCGACCTTAATGACAGCAACGCCGCCTGCGAGCTTTGCAAGACGCTCCTGCAGCTTCTCGCGGTCGAAATCGGAAGTCGTTGTCTCGATCTGTGTTCTGATCTGTGCAACGCGGCTCTGGATCGCTGCCGGATTGCCTGCGCCGTCGACGATGATGGTGTTTTCCTTGTCGATCTTGACCTGACGTGCGCGGCCGAGCTGTGCAAGGGTGGTGTCCTTGAGCTCAAGACCGAGCTCGGAGGAAATGACCTGGCCGCCGGTCAGTGTTGCGATGTCGATGAGCATTTCCTTTCTTCTGTCGCCGAAGCCCGGAGCCTTGACGGCAACGCAGGTAAATGTGCCGCGGAGCTTGTTGAGGATGAGCGTTGTGAGTGCTTCGCCCTCGATGTCCTCAGCGATGATGACGAGCTTCTTGCCGGACTGAACGATCTGCTCGAGAACCGGGAGGATCTCCTGAATGTTACTGATCTTCTTATCTGTGATCAGGATGAATGCGTCGTCGATGACGGCAACCATCTTGTCGGTGTCTGTTACCATGTACGGGGTGATGTAGCCGCGGTCGAACATCATGCCCTCAACGACCTCGCTGTAGGTCTCAGCGGTCTTGGATTCCTCGACGGTGATAACGCCGTCAGCGGTGACCTTCTCCATTGCGTCGGCGATGAGTGTGCCGATCTGCTCGCTGCCGGAGGAAACGGCTGCAACACGTGCGATGTCCTGTGTGCCGGAAACCTTCTTTGCGTTTTCCATAACAGCCTTGACAGCAACGTCGGTCGCACCCTGCATACCCTTACGGAGAACCATCGGGTTAGCGCCCGCTGTGACGTTCTTCATGCCCTCACGGATGAGTGCCTGTGCGAGGAGTGTAGCGGTCGTGGTGCCGTCACCTGCAACGTCATTTGTCTTTGTTGCAACTTCCTTAACGAGCTGTGCGCCCATGTTCTCGAAAGCGTCCTCGAGCTCAACTTCCTTAGCGATGGTAACACCGTCGTTTGTGATGAGCGGAGCGCCGAACTTCTTGTCGAGCACTACGTTTCTGCCCTTCGGGCCGAGAGTGATCTTAACTGTGTCTGCGAGCTTATTGATGCCGCCGAGGAGCGCCTTGCGTGCGTCCTCACCGTAAATGATCTGCTTTGCCATAATAGCGTATCTCCTTTTCGTGAAAATTAGTCTTCAACAACTGCCAGAACGTCGGACTGACGAACGATGGTGTATTCCTCGCCGTCGATCTTGACCTCTGTGCCGGTGTACTTGCCGGTGATGACACGGTCGCCGACCTTAAGGGTCATCACGACTTCCTTGCCTTCCACCATGCCGCCCGGGCCAACGGCAACAACGCGGGAGATCTGCGGCTTCTCCTGAGAAGCGCTGGTCAGCACGATGCCGCTCTTTGTGGTCTCTTCTGCCTTTTCAGCCTGAATGAGAACTCTGTCTGTCAAAGGTTTAATAGTCATTATAGTCACTTTCCTTTCTTAACGATGCAAATGCACAAAACCGAAGCTTTGTGTAATAAAGCGGGTTTGGAATTTCTCGGTTTCGCGAAGCGAAATCGTCGTTCTTCGAATGACGAAGCAAAATTTCATAGCTCAGTTGCCTGTGGCAACTGAGGTTTAGCACTCCAATCACCTGAGTGCTAACGTTATTCTAATCGTTTGGTCAATAAAAGTCAATACCAATTCATCCAAAAATTAACTTTTAACACTTACTTCATAAAGTTGTGAATATTTTCCCTTTCCTATATAAATATACCCCACGGCACCGAAATATCCCTATCCGCAAGAAAAAGAGGCGCTGTCAAAACAGCACCTCTTAAGATCATATCAAATTTCTGTATTCCTCAAACGGCTGCAGACTGCGCTTTAAGATACCGTTGATGTACGCGATGAGAATGCCGTAATTCGTGTACGGAATGCGGCTTTCCTCCGCTGCGGTCTGGCGGTTCTGCATCTCGCGCTCGTTCAGCATACAGCCGCCGCAGTGCACGACGAGCTTATACGGGGAAAGATCTTCGGGGAACGTGCCGCCCGAGGTAAACGCGAAGCGGATGTCCTTGCCCGTATGCTTTTTGATCCATGCCGGCAGCTTCACGGTGCCGATGTCGCCGCACTGCCTGTGGTGCGTGCAGCCCTCGGAGATCAGCACGGTGTCGCCGTCCTCAAGCGTCTCAATGGACGCCGCACCGCGGATAGCGGTCTCCAAAACACCCTTATAGCGCGCGAACAGAATAGAAAACGAGGTCAGCTCGATCTCCTCCGGCACAAGATTTTTCACCTTGCCGAACGCCTGACTGTCCGTCACGACCATGCGCGGCGGTGTATTAAGCCCCCGGAGCACGCCCGGAAGCTCCTCGACCTGTGTCACGGAGCAGGTCGCGCGCGCGTCCAAAATGTCGCGGATGGACTGCACCTGCGGGAGGATCATACGCCCCTTCGGTGCGGACGCGTCGATCGGCGTGACGAGCACGACGTGATCACCCGGCTCCAAAAGGTCGCCGAGGATCTTTTTGTTGTTCTGTCCGCCCTTTGCGAGCGCCGCCAGCTTTTCCTTCAGCGCCTCCACGCCCTCGCCCGTTTCGGCGCTGACCGCGACCGCGTCCGGCACATCGACCGTTTTGAGGTCGGCTTTATTGTACACCGTGATATATGGCACACCCTTTTTCTCGAACAGCTTACGGAGCATTTCATCCTCTGCACTCTGTCCCACACTGCCGTCGATGACAAGCACGGCAATATCCGTTTTATTCAGCACCTGACGCGCACGCTGTACGCGCAGCTCGCCGACGCCGCCCTCGTCGTCCATGCCCGGCGTGTCGATGATGAGCACCGGACCGACCGGCAGAAGCTCCATCGCCTTCTGCACAGGATCCGTCGTCGTGCCCTTGACGTCGGACACGATGGACACGGTCTGCCCGGTCACGGCATTGACAAGGCTCGATTTACCGGCATTTCTCCTGCCGAAAAATGCAATATGCACCCGGTTTGCAGCCGGGGTCTGATTTAAGTTGCTCATAAGCTCACCTTAGAAACGGAAATCACGTTCGCCGTTGTGGACTTTTTCGACGTAGCCCTTTGCGAGACCACGTGTCTTTTCGTTCGGAATATTTGCAAATTCGCGCTCGATCATCGCTTCGCCGATCTTTCTCGTTTCATCGGACGCATAGTCCATCAGGAATTCCTTCAGCGTGATGAGTGCGTTCGGATGGCAGCAGTTCTGGATCTGCCCGTTCTTACAGAGCGCCATAAAGCGGTCGCCCGTGCGGCCTTCACGGTAGCAGGCTGTGCAGAAGGACGGGATGTGACCGTTTTCCATGAGCCAGCGGACGACCTCGTCGAGTGTGCGCTGGTCGGAAACGTCGAACTGCTCCGTGTCGGTCGGGCGCACTTCTTCCGTGTAGCCGCCGACGGAGGTTCTCGACGCGCCGCTGATCTGCGAAACGCCGACCTTCATGACCTTTTCGCGGACGGCCTGACTCTCACGCGTGGAGATGATCATGCCGGTGTACGGGACGGAAATACGGATGAGCGCACAGATCTTCACGAAGGTGTCGTCGCTGATGCCGTTATCAAACTGATCGGGGTCGATATCGTCCGCCTTCTTCAGACGCGGAACGGAAATGGTGTGCGGGCCGACGCCGTGAACGGCTTCGAGGTGCTCCGCATGCATCAGCTGACCGCAGAACTCGTAGCGGTACAGCTCAAGGCCGTACAGAACGCCGAGACCGACGTCGTCGATGCCGCCCTCCATCGCGCGGTCCATCGCCTCGGTGTGGTAAGCGTAATTGTGCTTCGGTCCGGTCGGATGCAGCTTTTCGTAGCTTTCCTTGTGGTATGTCTCCTGGAACAGGATGTAGGTACCGATGCCGGCTTCCTTCAGCTTTCTGTAATTCTCCACGGTCGTCGCAGCGATATTCACGTTGACGCGGCGGATCGCACCGTTCTTGTGCTTGATGTCGTAGATCGTCTTGATGCTCTCGAGCACGTACTCGAGGGGGTTATTGACCGGATCCTCGCCGAGCTCGATCGCAAGGCGCTTGTGACCCATATCCTGCAGCGCGATGACCTCGTCGCGGATCTCCGCCTGTGTCAGCTTGCGGCGCGGAATATGGCCGTTCTGGTGATGATACGGGCAGTATACGCAGCCGTTCACGCAGTAATTCGAGAGATACAGCGGCGCGAACATAACGATGCGGTTGCCGTAGAACTTCTTCTTGATCTCCGCCGCGAGCGCGTAGATCTCCTCGATGACCTCGGGATCTTCACACGCCAAAAGGACGGATGCCTCGCGGTGAGAAAGACCCTTCATGAGCTTCGCCTTGTCAAGGATCTCGCGGATGAGTGCCTTATTATTGCAGTTCTCGTCCGCATATTTCAGCGTTTCTTCGATTTCTTCGTGGCAGATAAATTCCTCCGCCTTCAGTGATTTCGGATCGTACATAATGATTTCCTTTCTTTCGGGTCAGCCGCGGCTTTCCCGTTAGTCATTTTTATATTTGCCGGATCAATTCTCCGGTTTTTCACCTGTAATGTTGGAATAAGCGGTCTTGATGTTGACGCCCGGAATACGCCCGAGCTTTCCCGCCATGGCGCTGATCACATCCTGCGGCGCGTCGACCGCGACCGAAATGATGCTGATCTTCTTCTCTCGGTACGGAAGACCCATCCTGCCGATGACATACTGCCCGTAGACATGAAGGATGTTGTTGATCTCCTCCGCAAAGTCCGTATTCTCCACGATAATGCTCATAACCGCTACTCTTGTCTGCATACTGAATCCTCCCTATACTACTAAAAAAGCCCTCCGCCAAAATGCAGAGAGCACCACAAAGACGGCACCTCGCCGCCCGAAACTCTATACACTCCGGCTTTGTACGCGGAAAAACCTTGTACGCAGAACGAACTTCTTTTTAATGAGCACACCGCAGGAAAACTTTGGTGGACTTATCATCTATATTATACCTGTACGTACAGCTTTCGTCAAGGGGCACGAAAAATTTCACATTTCGGATAAATCGCAAAGATCCCTATTGACAAGCGAAGTAAAACCATCTATAATTTAAGGCCCTTTCCGCAATTTTTTATATAAATCGCGGAAATATCCCGATGCGACTGACCCACCGCACGGGGAAGATACATAAATTGCAGTTTGAAGGCGCCGTGGCCGGAGAACTGTGATTTTCTGTTTGCCGACCGAAAGAGGCCGGTCGGCTGTCCGTTAGCAGAGAGGAAACCTCCGCCTCAACGAAAGGACAAAGGTCAAACCCATGATTCAAGTTGAGCATCTCAGAAAAACCTTCCGCGTTGCAAAACGCAGTGCAGGCTTCGGAAATGCCGTCAAAGCCCTCTTTCATCGGGAGTACGATGAGATCCACGCACTCGATGATATTTTCTTCCGCATAGAAGACGGCGAGGCCGTCGGCTATATCGGCCCGAACGGTGCAGGAAAAAGCAGCACCATCAAGATCCTCTCCGGTATTTTGACACCGGACAGCGGCACCTGCCTTGTGGACGGCCGTATTCCGTGGAAGGATCGCAAAACACATGTTGCAAAGATCGGCGTTGTCTTCGGACAGCGCAGTCAGCTATGGTGGGACGTCCCGGTGATCGACTCCTTTGAGCTGATCCGCGATATCTATGCCGTCCCCGAAAGCGACTACAAGCGCAATCTGCGCGACCTGACCGACCTTCTTGACCTCAGTGAGCTTTTGAAAACACCGACGCGCAGCCTGTCCCTCGGTCAGCGTATGCGCTGTGAGATCGCAGCCTCCCTGCTGCACGATCCGCGCATCCTGTTTTTGGACGAGCCGACGATCGGTCTTGACGCCGTTTCAAAGCTCGCTGTCCGTGAGTTCATTCTTGACATGAACCGCACCCGCGGTACGACCGTGATTCTCACGACACACGATATGCAGGACATAGAAGCGCTTGCCCAGCGTGTAATCCTCATCGGCAAGGGCAGGATCCTACTTGACGGCACACTCGACGACATCCGCCGCGGCGGCGAGCAGATCGATGAAACACTCGCAGCCCTCTACAGGCAGTTTGATATTTGAGGTGTGCCATGCAAAAGATCAAAAAGTACATCTCCTTCTTCCGCCTGCGCTTTACGATGGGCCTGCAGTACCGCGCGGCGGCAGCTGCCGGCGTTGCCACGCAGTTCGCGTGGGGCGCGCTGCATATTTTGGCTTTTCATGCCTTCTACCGCACCGATCCCTCCGCGTTTCCGATGACAATAGAGGCTACGGTCAATTACATTTGGCTGCAGCAGGCATTCTTAGCCATCTTCGCACCGTGGATCACCGACAATGATATCTTTGAAGCCATCCGCTCCGGCAGTGTCTCTTATGAGCTCTGCCGTCCGGTCTCACTGTACACCATGTGGTTCACAAGAAATCTGAGCCTCAGGTTCTCCCGTGTTGTGCTGCGCTGCTTCCCTATCCTGCTTGTGGCGCTTTTCCTGCCGGACGGGTACCGCCTCACACTGCCGCAGGATCTGCACAGCTTTCTTCTGTTTTTGCCCTCCCTGTTTTTGGGCGCATTTGTTGCGGCTTCGCTGTTAGTCATCGTTTATGCGGCAACCTTCTTCACGCTCGCTCCGCAGGGACTGCGGGCAGTCGTCACTGCCGCTTCCGAATTCCTCAGCGGATTTGTTATTCCGCTGCCCTTTTTTCCGGACAGCCTGCGCAGGATCTGCGAGGCCCTGCCCTTTGCCGCCATCGGCAGTACACCTCTGCGCATCTACAGCGGAGATCTTGCGGGACAAGCCGCTTATACGGCCTTCGGACTCCAGATCTTCTGGCTCATCGCACTGGTGCTCTGCGGTCAGCTCCTGATGCGGCGTGCGCTGCGCAATGTCACGCTGCAGGGCGGTTAAGGAGGTGCGGTATGAAGCTTTATTTCAAGTATTTTTCTATTCATCTGAAAAGCGTGATGCAGTACAAGGTCTCGTTCCTGCTCACGGTATTCAGCCAGCTGATGCTGACGGTCACGTCCTTCCTCGGCATACATTTTATGTTCGCCCGTTTCCATACGGTCGAGGGCTTCACCTACAACGAGGTTCTGTTCTGCTGCGGTGTGGTACTGCTCTCCTTCTGTCTTGCCGAATGCATCGCCCGGGGCTTTGACACGTTTGCCTCGATGATCGGCAACGGTGAATTCGACCGTATTCTCGTGCGTCCCCGAAACGAGATCCTGCAGGTACTCGGCACCCGCATCGAATTCACACGCGTCGGCCGCATGCTGATGGGCATCGTCATGTTTGTTTACGCGGCGAATCGCGGCGGCATCCCGTGGGATGTCCCCCGCGTGATCACGCTTTTGTTCATGATCCTCGGCGGAACCACGATTTTCTGCGGTCTGTTCCTGCTCTATGCCGGCTTCTGCTTCTTCACACTGGAGGGGCTGGAATTCATGAACATCTTCACGGACGGCATGTATCAGCACGGGCGCTATCCGCTTTCCGTCTACGGCAAGCGCGTCCTGCAGTTCTGCACGTACATCATCCCGTTTTCACTCGTACAGTATTACCCGCTGATGTACGTCCTCGGCAAAGGCGGCGGCACATATTGCATCTTCCTGCCGCTGCTTGCGATGCTGTTTCTGATCCCTTGCTGGATCTTTTGGCGTGTGGGCGTCAGGAAATACACCTCGACAGGCTCGTAAAAACCGCATATAACGAGCAAAAGCTGTTCCGGATCCGTTCCGAAACAGCTTTTTTCTGTATTATAAACTATAATTCTCTCCTCGATGAATCCGGTACGCCGGTCAGGTATTCTTCTCTTGTGAGCGAATAGGTGACCTCGTCGAAAATGCGTCCGTCGAAGCGGTAGAACGCGTAGGGGATCACGCCCTCGCGGATGAAGCCCGCCTTTTCGATGACGCGCCGTGAGCGGTGATTTTCCGTGAAATGGCTGATGCCGATGACGTCCATCTGCATCACGTCAAACGCGTAGCGCACCATGCCGCACAGAGCCTCCGTCATGTAGCCGTTCCCCCAAAACGGGCGGGCAAGCTCATAGCCGACGGAAACACTGTTGATATACGGACGGCGATAATCCTTCTGATAGCGGATCTTCCCCATGATCTCGCTGGTCGCCTTCAGCACAATGGCGAACACATACGGGTCCTCCGTGTAGCGCCTGAGCGTCGTGTTCGCTTCCTCGGGGGACAGCACCGGACGCGCGCCCGCCGCCATCATCACCTCGGGATCCGCCGCAAAGCGCAGAAAGCCGCTCATATCCTGCATTTTCCAACGCCGGAGAACGAGACGCTCCGTCTCAATGACCGGCCTGTCAAACAACGCCATCGCAGACCTCTTACGGCAGGGAGACGCCTTCGGGCAAAATGAGACGCAGTGCGCCGGGCATGACGGAGAAGCACTCGTGGCTTGCCTTGACGCAGTTTCCGTCCATGTTGCTGATCAGCTCTCTGTCGCTTTCGATCTCGATCTTCGTGCCGCGGGTATAGATGACGATATCCTTGAGCTTCTCGTTGTCGAGGTGCTTGCCGCTCTTATAGACCGGGATCAAACCCGGAATGCGGTACATCGCCGGCTTGCGGATGAGCACGAAGTCGAGAAGACCGTCGTTGAGCACCGCCTTCGGTGCACCGAGGAAGCCGCCGCCGTACCATCTGGCGTTTGCGGCTAAGGTAAAGACAAACTCGCCGCTGTAGGTCTCCTCCTCGCCTTTTTCGTTCCACAGACGGACGGTCATCGGGTCTGAGATCTTGCCGAACAGGCATTTTGCAAGGGACAGTATGTATGCGGATTCGCCCGTAACGCCGGGCAGACCCTTATAGTAGGTCATTTCGTTTGCGACCTTGGCGTCAAAGCCGATCGAGCAGATATTGGCCGCACCGCCGTGCTCGGAGCGAATGAGGTCGATCTTCACGGTCGTGCCGCGGTTCTGCTTTTCAAAATTCAGAAAGATCTCCTTCGGGCCGAAGGAGCGGACAAAATCGTTGCCGCTGCCGCAGGGGAAAATGCCGACGGATACGTTCTCATGGTTCGCCACGCCGCACACGACCTCGTTGATCGTGCCGTCGCCGCCCGCGACCCACAGACGAAGCTCCTCGCCGCTTTCCGCGTACATGCGGGCAAGCTCCTCGCCGTGACCGGCGCGCTGGGTCAGATGCAGCTCATATTCACCGCCGTTTTCCTTGTGCCACGCTTTTGCACGCTCCATGAAGTTCAGCGCCGCGTCGCGCTTACCGGCCATAGGATTGATGATATAGATATCACGCATAGAAACTCCCCATTTCCTTTTATTTCTGCGTTTTATAATACATATAGAACTGGCAGCGGATCATGCCGTTGTAGAGCTTGCGGCGCTTGTCCGCTTTTTTGCCGAAGCAGCTTTCAAACTGCTCGTCCGGGCTGATGACCGAATAGCTCCAGCCGCGCTTTTGTGTGAACACGCGTCCCATCGTGCGGTAAATCTCCTCCGCAGCCCTGACGTCGAGCAAACGCTCTCCGTACGGCGGATTACAGATGACACAGCCGTATGTGCCGCTCGCGTCGAAATCCTTTACGTCGCGCTCTTCCACGGTCAGAAACTCAGCCACACCGGCCTTTTTCGCATTTTCCAGAGTCAGACGCACCGCCTCGGGGTCGATGTCGTAGCCGAAGCCCCTGAAGCCCTCGTCACGCCGCTCGAGTGCCTTTGCCGCACGGCGCTCCGCGTCCCAGACCGTGCCGGGAACGGCTTTCCACTTTTCCGCCGCAAAATGTCTTCTGAGGCCGGGCGCGATGTGCATGGCCAGAAGTGCCGCTTCGATCAGAACCGTACCGGAACCGCAGAACGGGTCGATCACCGTGCCGTCCGTGCGCACGCGGCAGAGCTTTGCCATAACCGCCGCCAAAGTCTCCTTGATCGGCGCATCGTTCGAATGCTTTCTGTAGCCGCGCTTATGCAGTCCCGCACCGCTCGTGTCAAGCATGATGCTGACCTTATCCTTCATGATCAGAAACTGGATCTGATACAGCGCGCCGGTCTCCGGGAACTGCTCGATCGGATAGGTCTCCTTTAAGCTCTCAACGACCGCTTTCTTGATGATCGCCTGACAGTCGGGCACACTCATCAGCGTGCTCGAGAGGCAGCGCCCCTTGACGGGGAATGCGTCTTCCCTGCCGATCCACTCAGCCCACGGCAGTACCTTGACCGCGCGGAACAGCTGATCAAACGTCTTCGCCTCAAACGTCGCAAGCAGTACCTGCACGCGCTCCGAAAAACGGGAGCGGATGTTGGCGCGCGCGATCATCTCCGGAGAGCCGTCGAATACGACCCTTCCGTTTTCCGGCAGAACGTTCTCCGCGCCCATTTCGCGCAGCTCGTCCGCCACAAGCCCCTCGACGCCCAAAAGGCAGGGGCACACCAATTCATATGCTTTCACGGGAAACCTCCATTACCGAGCATCGCTCGATCGACCGTAATCAAATATAGTATAACACAATTCCAATGTTTCACACAAGACGCTTCCTGCCGTATCCGGCTAAAAAAGCGTAAAAAATCCCGGATACGGTCGAAAATATCCGTATCCGGGAAGATTATCAATAGAATGTTGCGACGGGCTGCTCGGGCATTTCCGCCTTTTCCATGGAAAGCACGGTAAGGACGGGCCCTTTCTGTCCGTAGAGCTTGTGCCATTTATGCTCGATCTTCAGACGCATCGTGTACCACACGGCGTTCTCGGGCATCTGCTCGGGCTCACAGGTCGTGAGCAGACCGGCGAACTCGATGTCGTCGACACAGCAGGTCATGAGCTGGCGGCCGAAGAAGAACACGCCCGGCTTCATGCGCGGGTTGACCGCAGCGAGGCCCTTATACTCGACGATCTTGTTGTGATATTTCGGCATATCCTCGGAAAGATCACGGAACCACAGCGCATAGTCGCTGTCCTCGATATTGATGACCGGCGCGTTGATGTCGAACGGGAGCGGATCCTCAATCTCGTCGTATACGACCTTGCCGTCCGTGAACTCGTACGCAATGTCGGGGCGGCGGCTGATGCCGCGGACGATTTTATGGAACGCCATCTGATCCATCTGCTCCGTGAAGCGGTTGAACACAACGAGCTCGCAGCCCATCAGCTTGTCCACGACGAGTGCGCGCATATTCGTATTGTACGCGAGGAAGGTCGCGGCATCCGCGAACATGAACTCCTGATAGATGACCCAGCTCTGCGGCATATTGTCGAACAGCTTCTGCATGGGCCACATGCCGTTATATTCGATGAGGATGCGGGAGGGCTTGTGCTTCTTTTCAAACTGCTCGAGCACATCCTCTGTGAGCATATCCTCGTCGTCGAGCGTCTCGACGAAAATATTCTTCATGTACGGGCGGTCGAGCTCCAGCTCCGTCTCGCCCTCCTCACACAGGAGGATGAGCGTGCGCTGACCGTTGTTGAAACGGGGATCACCCAGTGTTTCCTTGATAAATGTGGTCTTGCCGGATTCCAAAAAGCCTGTGAACAGGTAGACCGGCATTTCACCCTTGATCGCCATAGCGTTTTCCTCCAAATCAGGCGAAGAGCGCCTTGAGTGCTTCTTCCTTGATGTTTGCGCCGATCACGCAGAGGCGGCCGATGACCATCGCTGCGCCCTCGCGGACGGAGCTCTCCTCCGGAACGAAGTCAAAGTGCAGCCATGCGCCGTCCGCACCGGCAACGATGCCCTTCGCGCGCAGGATCACGCCGTACTTTTCGTCGTCTGCGAGTGCCGAGAGCGCGTTCTCGATCTCTTCCTTCGTGAACTTGCGTGTGGTCTCCACGCCCCAGCTTGTGAAGATCTCATCGGCGTGGTGGTGATGGTGGTGGTCATGGTCGTGGCAGCCGCAGGTGCAGTTTACGTCATGGTCGTGGTGATGATGATGCTCGTGGCCATGATCGTGGCAGCCGCAGGTGCACTCTTCGTCGTGGTCGTGGTGGTGATGATGCTCGTGGTCATGATCATGGCAGCCGCAGGTGCACTCTTCGTCGTGCTCATGGTGATGTGCATGCTCCGCTGCGAGCTGCTTCAGCTCGTCTGCGAGTGTGCTCTTGTGCTCCATCGCTTCGACGATCTGCACGCCGGTCAGCTCGTCCCACGGGGTGGTGATGACGGTCGCGGAGGTGTTGTGCTCGCGGAGAAGTGCCATGCAGGCGTCGAGCTTCTGCTGAGAAATACCGGAGGTACGGCTCAGAATGATGCAGTTTGCGTGCTCGACCTGGTCGTTATAGAACTCACCGAAGTTCTTCATGTACATCTTGCACTTGTTTGCGTCGGCAACGGTCGTGAAGCTGTTGAGGACAACGTCCTCCATGTGGAGGTCTTCGACCGCGCGGATGACGTCGCTGAGCTTGCCGACGCCGGAGGGCTCGATGAGGATTCGGTCCGGGTGGAACTGCTCGAGAACCTTTCTGAGCGCTTCGCCGAAGTCACCGACGAGGCTGCAGCAGATGCAGCCGGAATTCATCTCGGTGATCTCAATGCCTGCGTCCTGCAGGAAGCCGCCGTCGATGGCGATCTCACCGAATTCGTTTTCGATCAGAACGAGCTTCTCCCCCTGAAACGCTTCTGCGATCAGCTTTTTGATCAGCGTTGTCTTGCCGGCGCCGAGAAAGCCGGAAAAAATATCGATCTTTGTCATTATCTATATATCCTTTCGTAAATAAAATACGTTTTCACAACTTTATATTGTACGTCCAATTTATGAATTTTTCAAGTGCCGAGCACGCAAAAAAGGCCGCCAAACGGCGACCTTTTCGAAAAAACTTATTCTTTTGCGGCTAAAAGGATCTCCTTCGAGAACGACGGGATGCGCCCGAGGGCATCGGGGCCGACATTCAGAAGGTAATTCACGCCCATTTCATTTAAGTGTGCGCGGCGCTCGCGGACGGTCTCCGGGGTGATCCAGTTCTGGTCGTAATACTTAAAGCCCCACGAGCTGTTCAGCGTACCGGCGGTCTCGTAGAGGTTGTACGGGGACCACTTGAAGCCGCCAAGGCTGTTCGGGTCCATGTCCACAGCCTCTGCCGGGCGCTCGGTCGGGTATTCGTTGTCATTGAGGGAAACGTAGTCGTACGCGCCGTTGCCGATGCGGGAATTGATGAGACAATCGGGCTGATATTCCTTGACGAGGTGATTGAGTTCCAAACTCTGCGCCGGGGTGATCGTATGCGGCACGTCGAACCAAATGAGGCACAGGTCGCCGTAATTTGTGAGGATCTCCTTGACCTGCGGCTTGATCTTCTCCTCAAAGCAGATAGAGAAATCCTTGTGCTCGCGGTCGGTGAAATCCCAGCTGTTGTCCCACGAAACGCCCGCGACCGGGTTCGGGTTATCGTAACCGCCGCCGTGCGGATGCGCCCAGTCGAGCTCCTGCGAATAGTAGAGACCGAACTTTAAGCCATGCTTATAGCACGCTTCGGCCAATTCCCCGACAACGTCCCTTTTGAACGGTGTCGCGTCCACGACGTTGAACTTGTCCGCCTTGCTGTGGAACAGCGCAAAGCCGTCGTGATGCTTCGAGGTGAAAACAAAGTATTTCATGCCGGCATCCTTCGCGAGACGGATCCACTCGTCCGCGTCGAAATAAACCGGGTTAAAGAGCTTTGCAAGACCGTGATACTCCTTGTTCGGGATCGCCATATAGCTCTGGATCCACTCCGCATACGTCTCCACGCGGCGGTCCTTATATTCACCGGCAAGCATGGAGTAAAGACCCCAATGTGCCATCATGCCGTATTTCGCCTGTCTGAACCATTCTCTGTTATCCATAACAATTAAACCTTTCATTTTATACATTATGTGTTATTATCAGTATATCGTATTTGCTCCGTCATAGCAAGTGCAAAAACTTTTTTCAGATTTCCTGTCAGTTTTCCATATATGATTGCGTTTACAGTAGTGAAAGGCTTTTCAAGAAAGAGGAAAGGAGAAAACAAAATGGACGATAAGGAGCTTCTCCGCTTGATATCCCGGGACAGCGAGCGCGGACTGCAGGCTGCGCTTGAGCTGTACGGAAGCACGGTCAAGACGATCGTTGGCCGCGTGCTGTATCGCTATCCGCAGGACGCAGAGGAATGCGTCGCGGATGTCTTCCTGAAGCTGTGGAAGCACAGAAGAAAGCTCGGCGGTGCACCCGTTCGCGCATGGCTGATCGTCGCGGCACGCAGCACGGCGATAGACCGTTGGCGGAAGTTAGGGCGCGAGGACGCCGTCCCGCTGCCGGAGATCACCGACGACACCATGCTGCTTTCGGAAGAAAAGATAGGCACACTGATCGACAGCATGCTTCCGCCCGACCGCGAGATATTCATTCGGAAGTATTACTTTTTGGAAACCGCTGCCGAAATCGCACAGGCGACCGGACGCAGCACCGACGACATCAACGCACGTCTCTCCCGCGGACGCAAAAAGCTTCGGGAGCAAATTGTAAAAGGAGGTCAGCATCGCTATGCGTAAGGCGATATATACCGAGATCAATGGGATCAAGACCCATGAACAGCCCCTGTTTGACGCGGAAAAGGAATGCATCATGCTTCATTTGAAAAAGGAGATCCGGGGAAAGCGTCCCGCACGCGCTGTACTGAAAACGCTCAGTGCGGCTGCCGCCTGCTTTATGCTGCTTTTCATCGTGAGCGTATCCACACCGGTGCTCGCGGAAAACATCCCGTTTATTAAGGAGATCGTCTCGTTTTTGAAGCAGGAGCAAACGCCGATGAACAGTGTGATCCGCGAGAGCGACACGGAAAAGTATACACAGCCGGTTTCGGATCTCACCGAAGACGAGCTGCAGATCTTAGAAACCTACTGTGACGGCACGGCGCTCGTCGTCACTGCCGGACTTGAATTGCCGGGCATCGACGAGGACATTCTGCGCATCTTCCCCGACGTTACGGTGGACATCAACAGCGAGCGCCTTTTCCCGACGGAGAACCCGAACCTCATGCCGGCTGAAGGTGAAGGACGCAGACTCGGCATGTTCATTTTCCACCGCACGGACGGCGACCGCTTCGTCGGTGCACTCGCGATGGACATCAGCCATTTGGAGCTTACAAAGGATTTCGACTTCACTCTGACGCTCACAAAGCTGACCGGAGAAAACCCGAAGCTGATGATCGCGTCCTCCGATGACCCGAGCGATCCGGTCTATCAGCCGAAGCAGTATGCGCTCGGAAACGAGACGGTTCCGCATACCGTCACCGTTTCGGTGGATACGTCCCGCAGCCGCACATACAACGTCGAAAAAACCGTAGGAGAGCTCACCGTGCACAAGCTCATCACCACGCCGCTTTGCACCTATCTTGACATCAGCCGCCCGGAAAACACGCGGTATTACTACACCGTGACAACGGACAGCGGAAAGGAGCTCGGCTACAACAAATTCGACAACGCCGGTACGGTTTTCACCGAGTGGCCTAATATGAAGCTCTACCGCGACCCGCTGCCCGAGGGCACAAAGAGCGTGAACATCACGGTCTATTCCCCGACGGACGACATCACCCCCCTCGGCACCGTGGAGATCCCCGTCGAATTCGGCTACGCTTCCATCACTGAGGAAAGAACCGTAATGCAGATCCCGGAGGACGAGATCGTTTACGATCCGCCGCTTGAGGAGCTTCTCGCGCAGCAGCCGGAAATTAAGCTATACGCTTTGGGTGAAACCGTCACGAGCCGAGAAGGCCGCGAGCCGAACGCCGACGGTCTCGGCTATGAAAACGAGGACGCGACCGCTGAGATCACCTACAACAACATACAGGTCTATGATTCCCCCGCGGAGATCGGTCTCAACGTCAACGACCTTTCCCATATCTTCCGCGGCGGCAGCCTCGAAAAGCCCGGCATGAAGTTTGTCACCTTTGACGTTGAAATGAAGACAAACGGCATTTACGGCCACTATGCCGATGACAACTCGTACCGTGCCGAGATCGACGCTTATGCGGAAAACGACGGCACAGCCGGTGTTCTGTGGATCAACAGCTACGCGATCCCGGAGGGACTTGCCGAATCCGAGCCGTATATGCCAAGCGAGATCGCCTATTTCTCCCTGCATCCGACCGGCACATCCAACTACTATCAGTTTGTCACCAACGCCTACGATACACACAGCTTCACACTCGGCTTCTACGTTCCGGATGAACTCTTGGAGTCCGGAAACTGGCGCATCGGCATCATGACCGGCGAAAACGACCCGAACAACGGAGCAAAATACGTATATTACACGGTTCCCCCCGTCACTCTGACGAAATAACCCCCACAAAAGCGCGGACAGCAAACTGTCCGCGCTATTTTTTATTTACGGGCTTGACAAATCCACTTTATTTATAGTAAACTGAGGGTAAGGTCTATCCAAGGTAAACAGGCAAAGACCTCAAACACATCGAAAATTTACGGGAGGCGTATTTATGAAAAAACTGCTGTGTATCCTACTGTCGTTTTTGCTGCTCATTTCGCTGTTTGCGGGCTGTGCAGGGTCGAAGCGTCTGCGTGTCTGCATAGATTTATCCTACGCGGACAACGCAGACAACCAACGCTTGAATCAGTGGCTGTACGACCTCCAGTACGAGTTAGAGGAATTTGACGGTGTTGAAAACCTTGTTTTTGAATTTATACCGACCGGGGGCGCGGAGCGCGAGACGGCGCTTGACCGCATGCGTACGGAGATCATGTCCGGCGGCGGACCCGATCTGTTTCTGATCAACTGCGCAGGCGCTTATAACAGTGCTCCAAACGGCGAAGCGCTGTTCAAAATGCCTGAAAAAGCCATGGCACTCGGGCTTTTCCTGCCGCTTGATGAGTACATGGAAAACAACTCGGTGCACGCAGAATGGGACAAGATGACAGACGT
>JAGAOD010000234.1 GCA_017623855.1 Clostridia bacterium | reverse complement strand
TTAATTACAGCCCGCTGTCGGCGCTGAACGGCTCGGTGTCGCTGCTTCTTGAGATCCCGTTCTTCATGGCGGCGTATCAGTTTCTCTCAAATTTGGATATCTTAAACGGCGTTTCATTCGGTCCGATCGCGGACTTAAGTCAGCCGGACGGTTTGATCAGATTAGGCGCACTGAGCATCAATTTCCTGCCGATCCTCATGACGCTCATCAACGTCGTGTCGAGTACGCTGTACTTAAAGGGCTTCCCGCTGAAGATGAAGATCCAGCTGTACGGCATGGCGCTTCTGTTCCTTGTGCTGCTTTACGACTCCCCGGCGGGTCTCGTTTTCTACTGGACGCTCAATAATACGTATTCTCTCGGAAAGACGCTTGTAAACCGCATCCCGCACGGCGGAAAGATCCTCTCCGGGCTGCTGTTTCTCGGCGGCGCGGTGCTTGCGGTGCTGCGCAAAACGCTCCTTGGCGGCATGCACCGCCGTTTGGTGCTCATGCTGGGCCTTTTGATGATGCTCCCGCTCGCCTTTATTCTTGTCAAGCGTTTCCTTCCGAAGCGCGAAGAAAAGAAAATGCCGAAGGCAAGTACGGGCATGTTCGTATGCGGTGCACTGTTTTTAACGGTCCTTACCGGTGTGCTGATCCCGAGCACCTTTATTGCGGCTTCTCCGCTTGAATATGTCGACGTTACTTATTTCTATCATCCGGTCTGGTACGTGGTTCGCTCGGCGTGCATGGCAGCCGGTACGTTCATGGTCTGGATGAGCGTTTTCTACTGGCTGATGAGTCCGAAGGCGAAGGTGATCTTCTCGCGGCTCGTGTGGATCCTCTGCGGTGTAATGCTCGTAAATTACATGTTCTTCGGCACCGATCTCGGCATTCTGTCCTCGGCGCTAAAGTATGAAAATGATATGCGGTTCGGAAGAACCGAGATCCTTCTGAATTTCGCTGTGATCCTCGTTCTTGCGGTGCTTATGGGTCTGATCCATATCCGTCTGTCGAGATCCGTCGGCGCCGTACTGCTCACAGGTGTCCTTGTTTTGGGCGGGATGTCCGGCATCAATACCGTGAAGATCATGCGTGCCGTTCAGCCTGTGGCGGAGCAGGCGGAGATCGTGAGCGCGCAGAATCCCGAGATCACGTTCTCGAAGGACGGCGAAAACGTCGCCGTCATCATGATCGACCGTATGATGGGTCTGTATCTGCCGTATCTCGTTAACGAAAAGCCGGAGCTTCTTGAGCAGTTTGACGGATTTACGTTCTATCCGAACACGCTTTCCTACGGCGGCACCACGAATTTTGCCTCACCGGCGCTGTTCGGCGGCTATGAATATACACCGGTCGAGCTTAACCGGCGTGATACGGAGTCGTTGGCTTTAAAGCAGAACGAAGCGTTGAAGATCATGCCCATCCTGTTTTCCGAAAACGGATATGATGTCACGATCTTCGATCCGCCCTATGCGAATTATCAGTGGATCCCGGATCTGTCGATCTATGACGAGTATCCGGAGTTTAAGACCTGCAACACGATCGGCTTCTATACGGCACTTGAAAATAAGGCGACTGCAATCGAAAACAACAAGCGAAATTTCTTCTGCTTCAGCATTATGAAGACGATGCCCGTGTATTTCCAGACGATCATCTATGACGGCGGAAAATACCGTCAGGTCGCCTCTTCCGAGGACACCTCGATCGTGCAGACGGCTTACGACGCATCCACCGCAGACGGCATTGAAGAACTGTTCCTTGAGAGCTACAATACACTTGTGAAGCTTCCCGAGATCACTAAAGTCACCGAAGAGTCGGACAAGAATTTCCTGCTTATGAGCAACAAGACGACGCATGAGGTCACGCTGCT
>JAGAOD010000233.1 GCA_017623855.1 Clostridia bacterium | reverse complement strand
TCCCGAAAACAGCATCACAGCGCTGATCGGTCCTTCGGGCTGCGGAAAGTCCACGTTTCTTAAAACACTGAACCGCATGAACGACCTCATCCCGACCGTGAAGATCACGGGTGAAGTGTGCTATAACGGCTGCAATATATTCGATAAAGATGTCGATGTAAACGAGCTTCGCCGTGACGTCGGTATGGTGTTCCAAAAGCCAAATCCCTTCCCGATGAGCATTTACGATAATGTCGCCTACGGTCCCCGTACACACGGCATCGGGAGTAAGGTAAAGCTCGATGAAATCGTAGAGCAGGCACTTCGTGATGCGGCGATCTGGGATGAGGTCAAGGACAGACTGAAAAAGAACGCGCTCGGTCTTTCGGGCGGACAACAGCAGCGTTTGTGCATTGCCCGTGCCCTTGCCGTAACGCCCAAGGTGCTGCTTATGGATGAGCCGACGTCTGCACTTGACCCGATCTCCACCTCCCGTATCGAAGAGCTTACATTGCAATTGAAGAAAAAATATACTATAATTATTGTAACGCATAACATGCAGCAGGCAGTTCGTATTTCGGACAATACGGCGTTCTTCCTTCTCGGAGAATTGGTGGAATTCGGCGAAACGGAGAAGCTTTTCTCGCAACCCGCCGAAAAGCGCACAGAGGACTATATTACAGGAAGGTTTGGTTGATGTTATGAGAAGCAGATTTGATGAGCAGCTTAGCCTGCTGAACAGAAAAATGATCCAAATGGGCGCTGAATGCGAGGAATTGATCGCCTTTGTGGCGAAAGCCCTTCTGAACGGTGACGTCGAGAGTGCAGGAAAAGTGAAGGAGCAGGGGCGTGAGATCGATGAAATGGAACGTGAGATCGAAGCGATCTGCTTAAAGCTCCTGCTTCAGCAGCAGCCTGTGGCGAAGGACCTGCGTGTGATCTCCGCCGCGCTCAAAATGATCACCGATATGGAAAGGATCGGTGATCAGGCTGAGGATATCGCTGAGATCATTCCGTTCCTCCTTGGAAGAACCGGCGCGGAGTTTGCCGACTTTAAGCCCATGGCCGAAGCCACCTGCAAAATGGTGACCGACAGCATGGATGCTTATGTAAGACAGGATCTTGACCTTGCCAAGGCCGTGATAAAGCACGATGATATTGTGGACGATGCCTTCGGCAGGATGAAAGATATGTTGATAAAGATGATATCTGAAAATAACGCGGACGGAGAATATGCCGTTGATCTTTTGATGATCGCAAAATATTTTGAGCGGATCGGCGATCACGCTGTTAATATCGCAGAGTGGGTCGAATTCTCCGTAACGGGTGTGCATAAAGGAGTGTGAATTATGATCTGGTGTGTTGATGACGACAGTACCATTCGTGAGATTGAAGTTTATACGTTGGAGCAAATGGGATTTACGGCGCGTGGCTTTGCTGACGGCATTTCCATGCTTGAAGCTCTGAAGACCGAAATTCCGGAGCTGATCGTTCTTGATATTATGATGCCGGAAATGGACGGGCTTCAGGTTCTTGCGAAGCTGCGCAGTGAAGCGGATCACAGAGCGATCCCGGTCATTCTGGCGACGGCAAAGGGCACCGAGATGGACAAGATCGGCGGCCTGAATTCCGGTGCGGACGATTATCTCGTAAAGCCGTTTGGCGTTATGGAGATGGTCGCCCGTGTAAAAGCGGTGCTGCGCCGCGCTGCACGGGAAAACGTCTCCGGTGACCTTACCGTGGGCAAGATCACCCTGCTGGAGTCTCAGCACAAGGTGATCGCAGACGGCATAAACGCAGAGCTGACACGCAAGGAATTCCTGATACTCAAGCTTCTTATGCATAATCCGAATATAGTCTTCTCAAGGGACAGGATGATGAGCGAGGTTTGGGGTGTGGATTATATCGGCGAGACCCGCACCGTGGATATGCACATCAAAACGCTTCGCCAGAAGCTCGGCGATGCCGGCAGTCAGATCAAGACCGTTGTCGGCGTGGGATATAAGCTGGAGAGTTAAGGTATGACAAAAAAGATATTTCGCTCCGTGTTTACGGTGGCGCTTGTGGTGCTCCTTGCGAGTATCGGCATCGCAACAAGTTTCATATATGACTATTTTAACGATTTTCAGGTGAAACGGTTAAAGGCGGAGCTCTCGCTTGTCGCAGATACGGTCAACGAAGTCGGCGTCGAATATTTTGAGAATTTCGACTCCACCGTATTCCGCTTCACGGTCGTTGATCCCGTCGGTGACGTGCTTTACGACACACAGGTGAATGCTTCCGAAATGGAAAATCACGCTGACCGTGAGGAAATTGCCGAAGCATTTGAAAGTGGTGCAGGCAGCAGTGCCCGAAATTCGTCCACTCTGACCGAAAAGACGTTTTACGAGGCGGTTCGTCTCGAAAACGGCGACGTGCTTCGTATTTCGGTGAGCCAGCTTACCGTGGGTGCATTGGTTCTCGGTATGCTTCCCGCCATTATTGCGATCATCCTGATCGCGGCCATCGTTGCAGGTGTCCTTTCTCACGCAACGGCAAGGAAGGTGACCGAGCCCTTGATGCAGCTCGACCTGGAGCACCCCTCCGAAAACAGTACGTATGAGGAGCTGACGCCCATCCTTACAAAGCTCCACAAGCAGCATAAGCAGATCCGCTCTCAGATGGAGACTCTGCGCCGCAAGTCCGACGAGTTCGAGCAGATCGTCTCCTCGATGAACGAGGGTCTCGTGCTCCTTGATGAGCACGGTATGGTGCTCAGTATGAATGCGGCGGCGATGAAGATCTTCGCCGTTAAGGGGGAGACCGTGGGAAGCGATTTCCTGCTCGTCGACCGCACAAGTAAAATGAGCAAGGCGATCTGGAACGCCCTTGAAGGCAGCCGCAGTGAATATACCGAAGAAAGAAGCGGCAGTGAATATCAGTTCACAGTCAATCCCATCGAATCGGTCGGCAGGGTCCTCGGTGCGGTCATTCTCGTGTTCGATATCAGCGACCGCGCGTTTGCGGAGCGCAACCGGCAGGAATTCACGGCAAACGTGACCCATGAGCTGAAAACACCGCTTCAGTCCATCATCGGCAGTGCGGAGCTTCTCGAAAACGGGCTTGTAAGACCGGAAGATACGGGGCGCTTTGTCGGCAATATCCGCAAGGAAGCTACAAGACTTGTGTCCCTCATCAACGATATCATCCGCTTGTCCCAGCTCGACGAAAACCACGAGCCTGCGACCGAATCGGTTGAGCTGACGGAGGTCGCGAAGGAAGTCGTTGAGGTGCTTACCGTATCGGCAACAAAGCGAAATGTTACGCTTTGCATGGAGGGGGAGCCGCAGACTATCTACGGCGTGCGCCGCTATATTTACGAGATCATATATAATCTTTGCGATAACGCTATTCGCTATAACGTGGACGGCGGCAGGGTGGAGGTCAGGATCGGCAGAGATAACGGACACGCGTCGGTGTCCGTTAAGGATACCGGTATCGGCATTGCACCGGAGCATCAGAACCGCATTTTTGAGAGATTCTACCGTGTGGACAAGAGCCATTCCAAGGAGACCGGCGGCACCGGTCTCGGGCTGTCCATTGTAAAGCATGCGGTCCAGTTTCACAGCGGCAGGATCGAGCTTGACAGTGAGCCCGGAAAGGGCACGACGGTCACGGTGACCTTTTAAGTGAAAAAAGAGTGGAAATGCTTTTTCGAAAAGCACTCCACTCTTTTTTACTTTGTTAATGATAAAAATTCCGTGTTTTCGGGAAGATCCTGCAGGGCGGTCTTCAAGAATTCCGGGACGATGTTCATCTTCGGGACCTCGTCCAGGGAGACCCATTCGAAGCTTTCTACGGAGTCTATACAGCGGAATTTACTGCCGCGCGTCAGAAGATCGGTTTCCGTCACGTCCGTGAGGAAGAAGGTACACAGCTCGTGTACTCGTTCACCGCTTGCGGGTGCGCTGTAAAAGCGCTCCGTGATCCACAACGGACGGATGAGCTTCGCCTTAATGCCCATTTCCTCAAACAGCTCACGCTGCAGAGCGTCTTCGGCTTTTTCGTGGATCGTCACACCGCCGCCGGGGAGATAAGCCGCCGGGAGCGAGTCACGCGCGACCAGAAGGCGGCCTTCATGCAGGATGACCGCAGCGGCGCGGACACGGAAGCTGCCCTTGCGCGTTTCAAAGCACAGTGCGGGATTATGCGCGGCGGAGATCTTCGCGAGTGTTGAAGCCAGCTCGACGATGTTCTCGTTGGCACGGGATTTGTCGAAGGCACGGCAGTTTTCGCGCATGCGGCGCAGGCGCTCCTTGCGCTCGATCAGCGAGGAGATCACGGAAGCGAAATTGTCGTTCGAAATGCGCACGCCCATGTCGTGGATCTGCAGGAAGTTTGCGTTGTCCTCCTCCTGACCCGGGATCGCGTCGAAGACGGCAAGCGGCAGATTGCACGCGAGGGCTTCGGAGACCGTGAGGCCGCCGGGCTTTGTGACGATCAGGTCGGACGCGTGCATGTAGCGCTCGACTTCCTTCGTGAAGGGCAGGAGCACGGTCTTTTTCGGTGCGGTGCCGATCTGCTCCTCGAAGATCTCGTACAGCTTTTTATTGTTGCCCGTGATGATGATCATCTGTAATTCAAGCGGCGAATCGCACAGCTCGGCGTAGAGATCGACGATATTCGAAACACCCATGCTGCCCGCCATAAAGAGCACGGTGGGGATATTCGGCTCAAGCCCCATTTCCTGCAGCAGGGTCGCCTGATCCTGCTTGTCAAAGAAGACGTCGTGTACCGGGATGCCGTACGGGTAGATCTTTTCCTTTTCAACGCCGAAGCGCTGCAGCTCCGCGACCATGTGGTCGCTCGCGACAACGTAAGCGTCGACACAGGGGGCGATCCACGCCTTATGTGCACCGTAGTCCGTCATGATGCAGATCAGCGGACAGGTGATCTTCTTGTCCTCCTTGAGGCTTGAGACCATCTCGGTCGCAAACGGATGAACGCTGATGATGACATCCGGTGCCGCTTCTTCAATGTGGGGAAGCAGCTGCCAGGAAAGCAGATCCGAGGTACGCGGAACGAGGTCGGCGAGTGCATTGTCCTCGTTTGTTTTTCTGTAGAGATGCCCGAAGACCTGCGGGATCTTCTTGGCCATAAAGAGGTAGCTGTCACAGACGGTCTTGTCGAGCACCTTGTTGATGCTCTTCAGAAAATCCATCTGAATGACTTCGTGGTCGGTCGTTTCCCGAATGTACTTTTCAAGGGCCGCCGCCGCGCGGAGATGACCGCCGCCGGTAGCACAGGTCAAAATTAAAATTCGCATACAGTCACAGCTCCTTTTTCGAAAACGGCGGCAGAAGCTCTGCGCCGTACATTACCGTTTACAGCACAAGTCTATCACAAAGATTTGGAAATTTCCAGTAGCGGAAAAGCCGTTTTGCATTTTTTAAGGGACTTTTAAGAAGTTATTCTTTACATCCTGCCGTCGTAAGGGTATAATAAAAACGATTATGAATATGTGCTTTGCCATGCGGTTTTACCATGCAAAAAAGAGCATGACAAAGATAAAATACCGATAGTTAGAAAATATTGAAAAAGGCGGAAGAAAGGTAAGGGGAAATAATGAAAAAGAACCTGTTGCGTGTGTTTTTGGTGATGCTTCTCACGCTGATCCTGACGGTGAGCTTTTCCGGCTGTGCGCAGATCGAGTCGCTGTTCGGCGGAAAAGAGGAAAGCTCCGCTTCGTCCGATCCGGAGGCGATCACCGACCCGAATTTGTTCGCGCACGGAACGTTTATCGGAAGCACCGATATTTCCGGTATGACGGTGGAAGAAGCGAAGGAAGCCTGCCGCAAGGCTGCGCTTTCGGAATATAAGGACGTTAAGGTCACGGTGAAATTCGGTGACAAGGGCAGTCTTGAGCTGACGGGCGAGGATGTCACCCTTGTGGACACACTGGATTATGCACTCAAAAGAATGCTGAAGGACCGTGACGGCAGTACGGACGAATACCATTACGAGCTGGATTTTACCGGTCTCACAACATACATAGAAGAAAATGCCGAGAAGCTTTCCGTTGCCGCCGTGGACGCTGCGATCGACCGCTTCGATACGGAAAAGGGCGAGCTCCTTTTCGTTGAAAGCGTAGAGGGCGTTGCGGTTGACCGGAAGGCTACGGCACAAGCGGTTGCCGCACAGTTTAAGAAAAAGCAGAGCGGCACCGTTGAGGCGGCGATGGTCGTCACGCCTCCGGCTGTGACCACGGAGCAGATCAAGGAACAGTTTGCACTCATTTCCGAGTTTACCACGGTCTCCACCAACACGGAGAACGGCAACCACAATATGGCATTGGCGCTTTCCAAGGTGAATGAAAGCATGATCCTGCCGGGCGAAGTCTTCTCCTTCGAGGGCAAGGTCGGCAAATCCACAACGGCGGATACGGGCTTCAAGCCGGCGAACGGCATTCTGGACGGTATCCTTGTTCCGATGTACGGCGGCGGCATCTGTCAGGCGTCGACCACACTGTACGGTGCGGTTCTTCGTGCGGGCATGACCATCGTGGAGCGCGGCAGCCATTCCATCCCGTCCACATACGTAAAGATCGGACAGGACGCGGCGGTCAGCTACAGACAGCTCGATTTTAAGTTTAAGAACGACACGGAAACGCCGGTCTATCTCGTCGCGTGGATGAAGGAAAAAACACTGTATGCCCGTATTTACGGTACAAAATCGACCGAATGGGATACGATCGAGGTGTATTCCGAGCAGACAGCCACACTGGATCGCCTCGAGACCGTTACATATAAGGAAGATCCGGCACTCGAAAAGGGTGTGATGGAGCAGGTCAGCGAGGGCAACTTCGGCTACCGTGCGATCGCATGGCGCGATTTCATCAAGGACGGCGAGGTCGTAAGAAGCGAGAATCTGCTGCCCTCCTACTACCGTCCGACCGGTCCGACCTATAAGATGGGCCCGGGTACCGACCCGAATGCGACGCCGACACCGGCGCCGACGGAAGCGCCGACGCCTGCACCTAC
>JAGAOD010000232.1 GCA_017623855.1 Clostridia bacterium | reverse complement strand
TAAAAGCTGCGAAGGAAATCGGTGTTTCCTTCGGCGACTAATAAAAAATTATTTTCAGAAAGGATGTATTCCCCATGAAGTATTCAGTTAGCTCCTACAGCTACGCCAGCATGATCCGTGCAGGCGAGATCACCCCCTTTGAGGTCATTGCCAAGACAAAGGAACTCGGCTTTGATGCGATCGAATTCGTTGATTTCATCGATTTCCTGCCGATCCCGGAAGAAGAGCGCCCGGCTTATGCCGAGAAGATCAAGGCAGAAGCTGACCGTGTCGGTCTCGAGATCTCCTGCCTGACCATCGGCGCCGATTTCATTAACGGCAGCGACGGCGACGTTGAGAAAGAGATCGAGCGCGTTAAGAAGTTCGTCGATCTCGGCGCAATCCTCGGTGTAAAGCGTATGCGTCACGACGCAACCGTCGGTTATGCATGGAACTCCGGCAACTACGTTGCATTCGAAACTCTGCTTCCGCGCCTTGCAGACGCATGCAGAACCGTTACAGAGTATGCTGAGCAGTTCGGCATCCGCACCATGATTGAGAATCACGGCTTCTATGCACAGGATTCCGACCGCGTTGAGAAGCTGCATCAGGCGATCAACCACAAGAACTTCGGCCTCCTCTGCGATATGGGCAACTTCCTCTGCGCAGACGAGAACCCGGCTCTCTCCTTCTCCCGTGTTGCTCCGTATGTTGCATACGTACACGCTAAGGACTTCATCGTAAAGCCGTTCAACGAAGATCCGGGCATGGGCGCTTTCCAGACCCGTTCCGGCAACTGGCTGCGCGGCACGATCGTCGGTCACGGCAATGTTCCGGTTAAGCAGTGCCTGCACATGATCAAGAAGACCGGCTACGATGCATATATCTCCATCGAGTTCGAAGGTCTCGAGCCCGTTCCGGTCGCACTGAAGATCGGTCTCGATAACCTCAAGAGATACTGGTCTCAGCTCTGATCCTTCTACATAACAAAAAACGTCCGTGCAAAGCTTCAAACGCTTCGTACGGGCGTTTTCCGTTTCTGACGGCAGATTCGATTGCATTAAGACACAAACTATAGTATAATCATCTTATCTTAATTAACCGGAGTTGAAATTGAATGTCTGTTAAAGAAAAATTCCTCGATTATATCCGTTTTGACACGCAGTCCGATGAGACTACGAGAGTCACACCGTCCACCGAAAAGCAGAAGGATCTTGGCCGCCACCTTGTTGAAAACATGAAGCAGATCGGCATTGAAGATGCTTTCATGGATGAGTGGGGCTATGTCTACGGAACCGTACCCGCGAACTGCGAGAGAAAGAATACGATTGGCTTTATCGCCCACATGGACACATCTCCTGATTTCAGCGGCAAGGACGTTAAGGCTCGCATTATCGAAAATTACGACGGAACGGATATCGTTCTGAATGAAGAGCTCGGTATTGTGACGGCGGTTAAGGATTTCCCCAATCTCCTGCAGCATGTCGGCAAAACACTGATTGTAACGGACGGCACCACGCTGCTCGGCGCTGACGACAAGGCCGGCATCGCAGAGATCATGCAGGCTGTGAATGATCTTCTGCACAGCGATATCCCGCACGGCAAGATCAGGATCGCATTCACACCGGACGAAGAAGTCGGCGGCGGTACGGCGAAGTTCGACGTTGAAGGTTTTGGCTGCGACTTTGCATATACCGTAGACGGCGGAGATCTCGGTGAGCTCGAGTATGAGAACTTCAACGGTGCATCCGCAAAAGTGACCGTTACCGGCCGCAATGTGCATCCGGGCAGTGCAAAGGATAAGATGATCAATGCATCCAAGATCGCTATGGAGTTCGACTCCCTCCTGCCGCAGCGCGAAGTCCCGGAAAATACGGAGGGCTACGAAGGCTTTGCACATCTGCTGGCTTTCAACGGCGAAGTCGAGCACGCAGAGCTGATCTACCTTATCCGAGATCACGACAAAGCAAAGCTCGACGCACGCAAGGACAAATTCCTGCTTGCGGCCGATTTCCTCAACCGCAAATACGGCCGTGAGCTCGTCAAAGCCGAGGTTCGAGACGGGTATCTGAACATGAAGGAAATGATCCTTCCGCACATGCAGATCATCGACATTGCGAAGGAAGCGATGAAGAAGAACGGCGTCGAGCCGAAGATCGTTCCGATCCGCGGCGGCACGGACGGCGCAGCACTTTCGTTCATGGGACTTCCCTGTCCGAACATGTGCACAGGCGGAGACAATATGCACGGAAAGCATGAATTCGCTGTTTTGGAAAGCATGGAGACTATCGTAGAGATCATCAAGTCGATCGCTGAGATCGCGGAATGATCGGAAAGGAACACAGAATGCTTCGTTTTGGAGTTATAGGAACCAGCTGGATCACAAACAGCTATGTTGACGGTGCACTGGACAGCGGTCTCTGGGAACTGACCGCGATCTATTCCCGTACAAGAGAGAAAGGACTCGCCTTCGGTGAGCAGTACGGTGTCACGACCGTTTTTACGGATCTGACGGAAATGGCACAAAGCGATCTGATCGACGCCGTATATATCGCAAGCCCCAACATGCTTCACATGGAGCACGCACGCATCTGCCTCGAAAACGGCAAGCATGTGATCTGCGAAAAGCCGCTTTCCGCTCATGCGGAGACAGTAAAGGCGCTGCAGCAGTTAGCGGACGAGCGCGGACTGATCTTTCTTGAAGCGATCATGTTTATGCATTTACCACAGTGCAAACTGCTCGAAGAAGCTTTAACGAAGATCGGCGGCGTCAATATGGCGAAGCTTGACTTCTGCCAGCGCTCCTCAAAGCTTGATGCATACTTAAAGGGTGAGCTTCCGAATATCTTTAACCCAAAGCTCGAGACCGGTGCGCTTATGGACCTCGGCGTCTACTGCATCTACCCCGCTCTCCATCTGTTCGGTCAGCCGCAGAAGATGACCGCGGCGGCACATATGCTTGAATCCGGTGCTGACAGCGGCGGTTCCGTCGGCATGGTATACCCCGATAAGCTTGTGAATATCGCATATTCCAAAATCGGACAGGCGGCTGCAAACACAGATTTTCAGGGAAATCTCGGTACACTCTATGTGGAATCCATTTCAAAGCTCGAAAACATGGAGATCATTTACCGTGACGGCACCCGCGAGTTTGTTTTCGGTGCAGAACCGAAGCACAAGCTGATGGGTTATGAAGCTAAGGACTTCTACCGCTATATCACAGAACCCGAAGCGTCCGCAGAGGAATACAACTACTGCCGAAAGCTTGCTCTTGATGTATCCGTCTGTATGGAAACACTCAGACAAATGGCGGGCATCCGCTTCCCGTCCGACGTATAAAAACTTCTGCTAATTTGCGGTGTATCCTAACCGATACACCGCTTTTTTCTTGTCTTTTTTCTCGATATATGGTATATTTTTCTTATAAACTCTCTTTACAGTCAGGAGGATTTGAGTTGGAGTTAGGTATGTATTCCATTGAGCTGCGCAGACCTTCGATCGAAACGTTGTTTGAGGCGATCAGCTCTTATGGCTTTAAGCACGTTCAGTTTGATTTCTTATCCGTATGTGATGAGGAGATGCCTCGGCATATCGACAGTTCTCTGACGGCGCGCATTCGTAAGGCAGCCGACAATAACGGGGTCAATATCGTCTCCGTAAACGGCACATTTAACATGATCGATCCGGATCCCGATAAGCGTTCGGACGGCTTACGCCGCTTTGAGGAGCTTGCAAAACACATGCATGAGCTTGATTGCCGGTTCGTGACACTGTGTACCGGCAGCCGAAGCACAGAGAGCATGTGGCGAGGCCATCCGGATAACCAAACCGAAGCCGCATGGAACGATCTTCTTTCCACGATGCGTTCCGTGCTTGATATCGCCGAGCGATATGATTTGATCCTCGGGCTCGAAACAGAACCGAACAACGTCATGAATACCGCAGAGCTTTGCCGTAAGCTGATCGAAAGCTTTAACAATACACCGCGTCTGCAGGTCATCATGGATATCGCAAATCTTTTCCGCCCCGGTATGGCTCATAAAGAAAATGTTCGCCCGACAATGCGCCACGCATTCGATCTTTTGGGTGACCGGGTATATCTTGCACACGGAAAAGATATCATGGAAAGCGACAGCGTGCGTCCTACATACGCCGGAAACGGAATCGTTGATTTTGCATATTTCAAAGAGCTTTTGGAAGAGATCGAGTACCCGGGCTGTCTGCTTCTGCATGGTCTGCACAACGAAAGCGAGTTCCCCGAAGCGCCCAGCTTCATACACGGGATTTTCGGATAAACACTACAGGAGGGATCACTTATGAAACTTTTGCTTCGTCTCAGCCGTGAAGCTGTACGCTATAAGAATCTATACATTTTTGCAATTCTTTCTACCTTCGGCTTGACACTCGTTAACCTTGCGGCCCCCCGCGCACTTTCCGCAATGACCGGTATCGTTGAGCGCGGAATGACGGAGGAGTCACTGAAAACGATCGGTCTTCTGACACTGACACTTGTTCTTCTCTATCTTCTTCGCATCGCATTCCGTTTTCTGAGCAATTACCTCGCACACAAAGCCGCATGGTACCTCGTCGGTGATCTGCGAACCAAAACATACGATAAGCTTGAACGTATGCATCTCGGCTTTTTCCACGACAAGCAGACCGGTGACCTGATGAGCCGCATCATCAATGACACGAGAGATTTCGAGCTTCTCTATGCACACATCATTCCGGATATGATCACGAATGTCGTGACCTTCCTCGGTGTACTGGTCGTACTTCTGAGCATTAACGCGAAGCTCGCACTCATCACCTGCGCGCCGATCCCGCTGATCCTTGCATCCGGCGTCATCTTCTCGAAGAAGGTCCGTCCGTTCTTCCGAGCTTCTCAGAAAAAGATGGGTGAACTGAACGGCAAGCTGCAGGACAATCTTTCCGGTATCCACGAGATCCAATCCTTCGGACGCGAATCCTTCGAGACCGATCGCGTAAACGATAAGAACTTCGAGCATGTTCGCGCCATGCTGCATGCACTTAAGATCAGTGCAGTCTTTCATCCGTCCGTTGAGTTTATCTCTTCCCTCGGCACGATCCTCGTTGTCGGTGCAGGCGGTCTTTTGGCATTCCATGACGGACTGAGTGTGGAAGATATCGTTTCCTTCGTTCTCTATCTCAGCCTTTTCTATGCGCCGATCACCGGTCTTGCGAATCTCCTTGAAAGCATGCAGCAGTCCATGGCCGGCGCGGAGCGTGTGCTGATGATCCTCGATGCTCCGGCTGAGATCAAAAATAAGCCGAACGCCGCGGATCTCGCAAACGTTGAGGGCGGCGTTACTTATGAGCACGTCAGCTTCTCCTACGAT
>JAGAOD010000231.1 GCA_017623855.1 Clostridia bacterium | reverse complement strand
GCCGATCATCTTCGCCGCCAACATGAGCGACACCGACTTCTCCGAGGGCATCGAGAATAATCCCGGATACCTCGCCGTTCAGAAGATCGCCGAGGAGCAGCACGCGGCTGTTCTGCCGATCTGCGCCGAGATCGAATCCGAGATCGCAGGCATGGAGCTCGATGAAAAGGAAATGTTCCTCGCGGACATGAACCTCACAGAGTCCGGTCTCGACCGTCTCATCAACGCCTGCTACTCTCTCCTCGGTCTCATTTCCTACCTCACCGCCGGCAAGCCGGAGGTCCGTGCATGGACGATCACAAAGGGCACAAAGGCTCCGCAGGCAGCGGGTAAGATCCACTCCGATTTCGAGCGCGGCTTCATCCGTGCGGAGGTCATCGCATTCGATGACCTGATGGCATGCGGCACCATGGCAGCCGCAAAGGAAAAGGGTCTTGTCCGTTCCGAGGGCAAGGAATACGTCATGCAGGACGGCGACATCGTTCTGTTCCGCTTCAACGTTTAATTTCATAACAAAGAAAAATTTCCCGGCAGGAATGCGTCTCAGCTTCCTGCCGGGAATTATTTTAGTCAAAGCGATTTTGCAGCGGCACACTGCCGCAAAAAAGAAAGCCCCCGGCAAAACCGGAGGCTTTCGAATGAACATATTCTGTGCCAACGCGACCTCAAAAACTGTGCAGTGCACAGTTTTCCGAGAACGGAGCGTCGCACAAGAGGTGAGAAAATGCCGGTTTTTCGCGAAGCGAAAAGGCCCTTAGGCAAGGCATTTTTTCTAATTCCTTTTCTGTGAAAAGGAATTTTTACATGGTGATCATGCAGAACTTGACTGCGAAGAGCAGCGCGATGATGGTGACCGGGATATCCTTCTTCTGATACTTGCCTGTGAACAGGGTGATCAGAACGTAAGCGATAGCGCCGAGGCCGATACCGTTGGAGATGGAGTAGGTCAGCGGCATCATAACGAGAGCAAGGAATGCCGGAACAGCGCTGCGAGCGTCGTCCATGTCAACCTTTGCGAAGCCCTTCAGCATCAGAACGCCAACCCAGATGAGTGCCGGAGCAGTAGCGCATGCCGGAACGAGGGAAGCGAGCGGGCTAAGGAACAGGCAGAGTGCGAAGCAGATGGAAACAACAAGGCTGGTGAGGCCGGTTCTGCCGCCTGCAACAACGCCTGCTGCGGACTCAACGAATGTTGTGCAAGTGGAGGTACCGAGAACGCCGCCAACAACTGTAGCAATGGAGTCGGAGTTCATGCACTCGTTAACGTTGATCGGGTCGCCCTCTTCGTCGAGCATATCAGCCTGAGAAGCTGTACCGTACAGTGTGCCGATGGTGTCGAACATATCGACGAGGCAGTATGTAACGATCAGCATGATAGCGGAGAATACGCCGCCAACGAGCTCAACAGAGAATGCGTCCTTCCAGGACTGAGCCTGGAATACACCGGTGACACCGATTGTTGCGAAATCCTTGAAGGTCTGGCCAACCTGACCCATGTCGAAGGACGGAGCTGTACCGGTAACGATGTAGTACAGAACGGTGATAATTGCGATAGCGATCAGAACGGAAGCACCCTTCAGGCCCTTGAATTTCTCAAGAACAGCGATGATGATAACGCCGAGCAGAGCCATCAGAGCCGGCAGAGCAGCTGTCATGAACTCACCGTTCTTAACAGCGCCGTGGATGTCAACGAACTGAACGAGTGTGTACGGGTTGGTCTGGATGAGGCCGACATTCTGGAAGCCGATGAAAGCGATGAAAAGGCCGATACCTGCCGGGATAGCCTTCTTGAGGCAATCCGGAAGAGCCTTAGCAACCTTTGAACGGAGACCGGTTACGGAGAAGATCATAAAGATGATACCGGAAAGCAGAATGATGACGAGACCTGCCTGATAACCGTCAACCAGTGCTGCACTGTCACCGCCGCGGATCACTACCGGGAGGATGAAGGAGACAAAGAAGAAGGAATTCAGGCCCATGCCGCAAGCCTGTGCAAACGGCATCTTGGCATAAAATGCCATGAGCAGAGTACCGATTACAGCAACGAGAATGGATGCAACATAAACTGCGTTCCAAATCTGCTGGAATGCCGGATCTGCGCCCTCTGCCAGATGGCTGAAGCTAACGATCTGGTTCGGGTTGGTGACTACGATGTAAACCATCGCAAAGAATGTGGTGAGACCGGCCATGATCTCTGTACGCACACTCGAGCCACGCTCGGAAATTTTGAAGAACTTGTCCAAGGATGTCACTCTCCTTAAAAATTTTGCTCCTGATTTCGCCCGAAAATATACAGGAAAAATCAAGAAAAAGATACTTAAAGTATACCCTTTGTTCGTCGAAAAAGCAAGAAAAAAGTCACAAATTGTTCATACTTGTGTAATATTCCCGAAAAAATCTGAAACTATCCGCGGCGGCTCATCCAAACATACCAAATACGTCTTTCTTTTCCATCCCAACAGCTTTCAGACGCCGTTAAGTTTTTATGAACATTCCCGTGTTTTCTTGCTTTTTCTCCGTGAACCATGCTATACTTATTGTGTTTATGTATATAGGTAATGTACCCTTAGGGATAAAAATAAAATGTTACGTCAGAAAGGGATGTTCTGAAACCCATGAGTATTCTTACAAAGCTGTTCGGCAGCTACAGTAAAAGAGAATTAAAGCGCATCGAGCCGATCAAGGAAGCGGTTCTGGCGCTGGACAACAAGTATACCAACATGAGCGACGACGAATTAAAGGGTGAGACCGCAAGACTTAAAGAGCGTCTCTCCCTCGGCTCCTCCCTCGACGATATCCTCCCCGAGGCCTTTGCTGCCTGCCGTGAAGCGATGTGGCGCGTGCTTTCCATCAAGCCCTTCCCCGTGCAGATCATCGGCGGCATCATCCTGCATCAGGGACGCATCGCCGAAATGAAGACCGGTGAAGGCAAGACCTTCACGGCGGCTCTCCCCGCGTACCTCAACGCGCTGACCGGCAAGGGCGTGCATATCGTCACGGTCAACGACTACCTCGCAAAGTATCAGGGCGAGATGATGGCGCGTGTCTTTAACTTCCTCGGACTCACCGTCGGTCTCGCGATCCCCGGTATGGACCCCGAAGAGAAGAAGAAGTCCTACGCCTGCGACATCACCTATGCCACAAATAACGAGATCGGCTTCGACTACCTGCGCGACAACATGGTCACCTACAAGGAGAAAAAGGTGCAGCGCGGCGCAAACTATGCCATCGTCGACGAGGTGGACTCCATCCTCATCGACGAAGCCCGTACACCGCTGATCATTTCCGGCCAGGGTGACAAGTCCACCGAGCTTTACACGGTCGCCGACCGTCTCGCAAAGACCCTGCGTCCCGTCCGCGTCGCGGAAACGAACGACAAGGAAGATAACGACGAGATCTACGAGGAATATGATTACATCGTCAACGAAAAGCAGCGCACCTGTACGCTGACAAAGCGCGGCGTCAAAAAGGCCGAGCAGTACTTCGGCATCGACAACCTCACCGACCCGGATAATGTCACGATCCAGCACCATGTCAACCAGGCGATCCGCGCTTACGGCATCATGAAGCGCGACATCGACTACGTCGTGCGTGACGGAGAGGTCATCATCGTCGACGAATTCACCGGCCGTCTGATGTACGGCAGACGCTACAACGAGGGTCTGCATCAGGCGATTGAAGCGAAGGAAAACGTGAAAATCGCAAGAGAGAGCAAGACGCTCGCGACGATCACCTTCCAGAACTATTTCCGCCTTTACAATAAGCTCTCCGGTATGACCGGTACGGCGATGACCGAGGAATCCGAGTTCGGCGAGATCTACCGTCTCGATGTTGTGGAGATCCCGACGAATAAGCCGATGATCCGTGAAGACTGCCCCGACGTCGTTTATAAGACGGAAAAGGCGAAGTTCAACGCGGTCATCGAGGATATCATCGAGCACAACAAGAGGGGACAGCCCGTACTCGTCGGTACGATCACGATCGAAAAATCCGAGGAGCTCAGCGCCATGCTCCGCCGCCGCGGCATCAAGCACGAGGTGCTGAACGCAAAATACCATGAAAAAGAAGCCGAGATCATCGCGCAGGCAGGCCGCAAGGGTGCCGTCACGATCGCGACGAACATGGCGGGCCGAGGCACGGACATCCTGCTCGGCGGTAATGCGGAATTCATGGCAAGAGCCGAAATGCGCCGCATGCAGTACTCCGAGGAGCTCATCGGCGAGGCTTCCGCCTTCGGCTACACCGATAACGAAGAGATTCTGAACGCCCGTGCGACCTTCGCCGAGCTGAATAAGAAATACAAAGCCGAGATCGCACCAGAAGCCGAGGAGGTCCGTCAGCTCGGCGGTCTGTACATCATCGGTACGGAGCGTCACGAGTCCAGACGAATCGACAATCAGCTGCGCGGCCGTGCAGGCCGTCAGGGCGACCCCGGCAAGAGCCGTTTCTACATCGCACTCGAGGACGAGCTCATGCGCCTGTTCGGCGGCGAGCGCATTCAGCTGCTGATGGAGCGTCTGAATTTCGACGAGGACATGCCCATTGAAGCGTCCATCCTCTCGAACACGATCGAAAACGCGCAGAAGAAGGTCGAGGGACGCAACTTTGGCATCCGTAAGAACGTCCTGCAGTTCGACGACGTCATGAACCGTCAGCGCGAGATCATTTACGAACAGAGAAACCGCGTTCTGGACGGCGACAACGTAAAGCCGCAGATCTGGTCCATGGTCGAGCAGGCGATCGAGTCGAACGTTCTGCGCTTCCTGCCGGACAACACACCGCACGACGACTGGGATATCCGCGGTCTGCGTGAGCACTATATGGGCTGGATGATCGCTCCCAACGAGCTCCGCTACGACGCACAGGGTCTTGAAGACTTAGACGCTGCTGACGTCATCGCTTTCTTAAAGGAGCGCGCACAGAAGATTTACGAAGCACGCGAGACCGAATTCACCGAGCCCGTTATGCGCGAGGTCGAGCGCATGGTGCTGCTCAAGAACGTTGACCTGCAGTGGATGGATCACATCGACGCGATGAACGAGCTGCAGAAGGGCATTCGCCTCAGAGCATACGCACAGCATGATCCGGTCGTCGAGTACCGCAGCGAGGGCTTTGATATGTTCGACGCGATGATCGCAACGATCCGCGAGGACACCGCGCGTATGATCCTCACCGTCCGTCTGAAGACACCGGAAGCGCCGAAGCGTGAAGCCGTCGCAAAGGAAACCGGCACCACCGCGTCCGACGCATCCGCCGTAAAGCAGCCCGTCAAGAAGGGCGTCAAGGTCGGCCGCAACGATCCCTGCCCCTGCGGCAGCGGCAAGAAGTACAAGAAGTGCTGCGGCAGAAACGAGTAATACAATATGAAGTTTGATAATCACGATTCCAGATTAAAATACTACCACATCGTCATGGAAATGGACGACTCCGTTCCCGTTGAGACGTACGACCTCCCGGAGGGCTATTCCTTCGTGACGTATGAGGACGGCGACAAAGAGGACTGGATCTCCATCGAGTGGTCCGCAAAGGAATTCACCTGTTATGCCGACGGCATCAATGCATGGAACCGCTACTACGCGAAATACGAGCATTTGCTGCCGGGCAGAATGTTCTTTGTCGTCGCACCGAACGGAGAAAAGGTCGCAACGGCAACCGCGTTTTTCGACCCGAACTCCCCGGACGACGGCAAGGCATGGCTCCACTGGGTCGCTGTTCGAAGAGATTATCAGGGCAAGGGTCTCGCCCGTCCGATCATCTCGAAGGCGCTTTCCCGCTTAAGAGAGCTCGGTCACGGCAAGCTGTTTGTCTCCACGCAGACCACAACATGGCTCGCCTGCAAGCTCTACATGGACTTCGGCTTCCGTCCCGAAGCGGAGAATGTCAGGGAGAGTGAATTCGGCTACCGCATGCTGAAAACCCTCACAAACCACCCCGCCCTCAGAGACTTCGAACCCGCCGCCATCGAAGAAATGCTCGCAGAGGAAGAATAAAACTATCTTAAAGCCGAAGGGCGTGTATCATCACGATACACGCCCGTTACTTATGCGTTATTTCATTTCTTCGAAGAAATAGTCTAAATCCTTAATGGAATAAACAAGCTTTCCTTCTTCGCGCAGCTTTGCAATTTCATCTCTGCGCATCCAGCGAACCTGTGCAACCTCGTCGGTTGTCGCGTTTTCAGCAACATTTACGGCACCGTCATAGTGGAAAAGCCATACATCCACAATATCGTTATAACGCTTACCGCCAACAGTACCTCTTACTTTTGTAAATAAGAGCTTGCCGTCGTCTGCACTGAAACGAACGCCGATTTCCTCTTCCGTTTCACGTACAGCCGCATCTATACTGTTTTCTCCCTGCAGCACAGACCCACCTACACATTCCCAAAACGACGGGAATGTAGCCTTTTGGGGCGACCGCTGTGTCATAAGGTATCTTCCCTGACTGTCTTGCAGCCATACATGTACGACAAGATGATATCCGTTTTCCGGAAGCTCAGTACCACGAACATGAGTACCTATCACCTCGCGGTATAGATTATACAGATCCCAGATTTCCATATGTTCAGATCTTCTCCGCGCGTTCGCAGACTTCAAAGGCTGCGCGTGCGTTGTGGTACGGGCACTTCCACGGGCCGCAGAGGAAAACGGAGTTCTCCTCATCCGGGGAGTTCTTGCCGCTCGCAAGCCACTCGGCCGCCGGTCCGTTGATGACCTGCGCCTTGATGTATTCCCATGTCTTTAAGGCGGCATCGAGATACTTCTCGTCCTTTGTCAGCTGCCATGCGTTTACGCTGCCGACAATACCCTCCGCCTGTGCCCACCAGACCTTGTTCGGGATCACGATACCGCCGCCGAAATGGCCCTCGTCGAAGACGCCGCCATCCGTGTCGACGCCATGCTCCAGTGTGTAATTCACCATGTTGATCGCGACTTCCTCGGCTTCCTCGAGAAGCGCCTTTGCGCGTTCCTTGTCCTCTGCGTACTCGAGCAGGACTTCCGCCGCTTCCGTCATCAGCCAGCTGCCCTCGATGTCGTGACCGAAGGAAACTTCACCCGGGAGCGGGTTCATTTCACCGTCAAAGAACATGACAAAATGATGCTCATCTGCGTTATAGACCTTACGTGCGCAGACCTCGATGAGGTTTACGAGACTCTCCTCCACGCACTTGTCGTGGCGGATGCGGAAATAGCAGGTCATCGGCTCAAGAATGTGGATATGCGTATTCATGGACAGGTTGCCTACCTCTGTGATGGCGCCGTTGCCCGTGCCGGTGCCGCGTGCGTTCTCGAGATAGTACTTACCTTCCTTGCACTCGTTTTCGAGATAATCGTAGACCATGTCGGCATATTTTCTCGCTTCTTCACTGCCGGTCGCGCGGACATACTCGGAGAATGCATAGAGCATGAAGCCCTGTGCATACGTCATCTTGGTGCTATCTTTTACGGTGCCGTCCGCATTCAGCATCCAGAAACCGCCGCCGTTTTCCTTGTCCCAGAAATACTTCGTGAGATACTCGAACGCGCGGTCGGCGAGTGCCTTGTACTCGGGCTTCTTAAAAATGCGGTATGCACCGGCAAAGGTCCACAGCAGGCGGGCGTTCAGAACGAGCGCCTTCGGGGAATCCTTGTGGATCTTGAGGTCGACGTCGACCGCGCCGTAGAAACCGCCGTTTTCCTCGTCGACCGTGTACTTCTGCCAGAACGGGAAAATAGATCCGTTAATGAGGTCTTCACGCATTTCATCTCTGAGCTTGAATAACTTTTCCATGAAACAACACTCCTTATGGTTAATTTAGGTTTACATAATTTTTACATATCAGGATACAGATCCGCCATGATGGCGATCCAGCGACCGGCGGTCGTCAGCCAGACCTCCTTATACGTGCAGGCGTTGGCGTTCGGCCAGTACGGGACGTCCTCGTTGTCGAGCGTTTCGATGCCAACCGGCATTTCGCCCGCCATTTCGCCCGGGTAATTTGCATCCATCTGCGGATAGCGCTCGCCCTCGCCGTAAATGAGGGACTGGCAGAACGGGTTCTTACCGCTCATCCAGTAAAGCTGATCGCGCGCGATCTCGATGAGTTCATGATCCTCGAAATAATTACCCACGATCGCCGCCGCTTTGCCCTGTGCGAGCTGAATGGCGGAGTTGCCTCGGAACGAGAACCATACCGGGAACATG
>JAGAOD010000230.1 GCA_017623855.1 Clostridia bacterium | reverse complement strand
GGATATTTTGGCGCTGCTCGAAAACTGCAGTTATTTCGGCGGTATGAGCACGATCCCCTTCCTCAGAGCCTACACGGATATGCAGGTCTATGTGGAAAAGATGCTCGGCGCGGACGGTAAGGAGCAGCTGGGTCTCTCGAAGGCGGCCGAAATGGTGGGTGCGGACGACAGTGCGCTCGACCATCACCGTGCGCTCGACGACAGTGTTCTGACGGCGCTCGTGCTCAGAAAGCTCTACACCAAGGAGAGCTTTTCCCCCTTCGTGCAGGATTGCACCGACCCGGAGTTTTACAGACGCATCACGTTTAAGACGAATTATATCTGTGACGTGGAAAGCCCGCTGATCGAAAAGAAGCACCTCGTGTTCGTTTGCGAAAAATGCGGCGGCGAGGCAAAGCGTACCGGCAAGTGGTATGTGAAGAATAAGAGCATCCGGGGCAATTTCAAGTGTACGGCGTGCGGCTATGCGTTTTGCGGTCAGCTGCGCGTCAAGCAGAAGTACGAGGGCATCACGGTCACAAGAAAGACGACGCCCCTGCCGAAGATCGAGAAGCCGAGAAAGGCGGAAGAGGCGGAGATGGGTGCCATGCATCTGCACATTGAAGAAAACGGCGTCGGTCTGCTGCGCTTTAATGCGTGGGAGACACTGCCCGTTCGCCATGCGTTTTCGACACGCATCGGCGGCGTGAGCCGCAGAGAGTTCGCGGCGATGAACTTAGGGTTCAGCCGCGGTGATGAGGACGACGCAGTGGTCGAAAATTACCGCCTTTTTGCTGAAGCGGTCGGCGTACCGCTGATGCAGCTGACGGCGGGTAAGCAGGATCATAATATCAACGTGCGCCGTGTCTTTGCCGAAAATGCAGGCGTCGGCGTGTGGAAGGCGGCGGACATGGAGAGCGTTGACGGTCTCGTGACGGATGTCCCCGAGCTGCCGCTTATCATCTACTGCTCGGACTGCGTTCCGCTTTATTTCTACGATCCCGAGCATCACGCGATCGGTCTGTCTCACGCAGGCTGGCGCGGTACGGTGAACGGTATGGCGAAGGCGACGGTCGAGAAGATGCAGGCGGAATTCGGCACGGATCCCGGGAAGCTTTTGGCGGCGATCGGCCCGTCCATCGGCCCCGAGAGCTTTGAGGTCGATCCCCCGTGTGCCGAGGAATTTCTGGCACTTCCCGTGCACGATTTTGTCGTGGACGACGGCAACGGGAAATTCCATGTGGATCTCTGGGAATGCAACAGGCAGTTCATGCTGCAAAGCGGCATGAAGCCGGAAAATATCACCGTGGGCGGTGTGTGCTCCATGAAGGAGAGCGACCTTATTTTCTCGCACCGCGTCACAAAGGGCAAGCGCGGCTCGAATGCCGGTGTTCTGATGCTGGAGAAAACGAGATGAGCTGCACACTTTGCCCGCGAAAATGCGGTGTGGACCGAAAAACGCAGACCGGCTACTGTCAAAGCGGCGATATGCTCCACATCGCGCGCGCGAAGCTCCATTTTTGGGAGGAGCCGCCCATCAGCGGCAATCGCGGCAGCGGCACGATCTTTTTCACGGGCTGTTCGCTGCGCTGTGCGTTCTGTCAGAACAGCGTGATCTCCGAAAACAACGAGCACGGCAGAGCGTTCACGACGGATGAGTTCATCAGCCTGATGCAGGAGCTGGAAGCGCAGGGTGCGCACAACATAAATCTCGTCACGCCGACGCATTTTGCGGGGCAGATCGCACAGGCACTGCGGATATACAAGCCGAAAATTCCGGTCGTGTATAACTGCGGCGGCTATGAAAGCGTGGAGACGCTTCGGGAGCTCCGGGGGCTTATCGATATTTATCTGCCCGACTTTAAGTATGCGGACGATGCGCTCGCGCTGCGTGTTTCGAACGCACCGAATTACAAAGAAAATGCCCTTGCCGCCGTCTCCGAGATGGTGCGGCAGACGGGTGAAAACGAATATACGCCGGACGGGCTGCTGAAGCGCGGTGTCATCATCCGCCACCTCATCCTGCCGGCACACACGCGAAATTCCATGGCGGTGCTCGATCTGATCCGGGAGAACTTTAAGGATGTTCCGGTCAGCCTGATGAGCCAGTACACGCCGATGGGACGCGTATTGACGGATGAACGGTTCAGGGATCTGAACCGCCGTATCACCGTACGGGAGCACCGCAAGGTGCAGGAATATATGCTGACGCTCGGGCTGGACGGATTTTTCCAAAAGCGCAGCGCGGCAGGGGAGCGATATATCCCCGACTTTACCCAGTTCGACTCCGTAAAAACAGAAAGGGGAACGGCTATTATGACAAATCAGACAGATCTCGTGCTCTATTCCGCAATGGAAAAGATCCTCCCCGCGGGTGAGCCCTTGAAGACACTCAGCACACTGCGCGGTGAAGAGACCGCTTTCCAGACGGTCCTGCCGGCGGGCGACTGGCATGTGGAGGTCCGCACGGATGCTCCCGCGAAGGTCGAGGTATACCGTGTCGGCAACGTGCACTGCACACTGACGGCTTATCCGGACCGCCACGACGATGACTACATCACGACCGAAACGGCGGATCTGCCCGACGTGCTCTATCCGTTCGACGGTGAGCTGCACGCGGAGGAAGACACTACGCTGTGGGTCAACATCAAGGTGGATGCGGACGCAAAGGGCGGTACATACCCCGTCGAGATCAGCGCAAACGGCAAGAGTGCCGTCGCCATGCTGACCGTCCATGCGGTCGATGTTCCGGCGCAGACACTCACTTTTACACAGTGGTTCCATGTGGACAGCATCGCTGCCCTGCACAATGTTGAGATCTACTCCGAGGCGCTTTGGACGCTCATCGGAAAATATATGAGAAATGCCGCGGAGCACGGTCAGACGATGATCCTGACCCCGGTATTCACGCCGGCACTTGACACCGAGATCGGCACAGAGCGCCCGTGCGTACAGCTGACGGAGATCGAAAAGACGGAAAACGGCTATGTTTTCAACTTCGACAAGCTCCGCCGCTGGATCCGTCTTGCACGCGAATGCGGCTTGAAGCAGTATGAGATCTCCCACTTCTTCTCCCAGTGGGGTGCAAAGTGCACACCGAACATCTACGTCACCGAAAACGGCGTGCGTTCTCTGAAGTTCGGCTGGCATGTTTCCGCGCTCGACCCCAGTTACGCGGAGCTGCTCAGAGCGCTCATTCCCGAGCTGCTTAAGGTCTTCCTCGAGGAGGGCATCGAGAAGGAAGCGCTGATGTTCCACGTTTCCGACGAGCCGTCGAAGGATCACCAGGAGGGCTATCTCGCCGCAAAGCAGATCATCGAGCCGCTGCTCGAGGGCTATACACTGCGTGACGCGCTTTCCGGCTTTGAATATTACAAGATGGGCATTGTAGATCATCCCGTCGTTTCCTCGAACCACATCGAGCCGTTCCTTGAGGATAAGGTCCCGGGTCTGTGGACATACACTTGCTGCGGTCAGAACGTGGATGTCGGCAACCGCTTCATCGCCATGCCGAATAACAGAAATCGTATCCTCGGCGTGCAGATGTGGAAGCACCACATTGAGGGCTTCCTGCACTGGGGCTATAATTTCTGGTTCAGGCAGCTCAGCCGCGGTGTGATCGACCCGTACAAGGTCACGGACGGCGGCGCACTGCCGGACGGCAGCTGCGGCTTCCCGGCGGGTGACCCGTTCACGGTCTATCCGGGCAAAGACGGACCGATCTCCTCCATCCGTCAGAAGATCTTCGCGATGGGTCTGTTCGACATGCGTGCCCTGCAGCTTCTCGAAAGCCGTATCGGCTATGATGAGACGCTGAAGTTCCTCGGTGAGGGTGAAGACATGAGCTTCTCCGCGTATCCGCGTTACGCCGAATATCTGACAGAGGTCAGACAGCGCGTAAACGAAAAGCTCGGGGAACTCTGCGCACAGTAATAAGACGGCACCGTGCACGGTGTGCCGGTATAATAAAATTATGATTGACAATGAAATATGTGTTGTGATAAAATTATCCCATAATTTTTTGTACAGAAGGTGAAATCATGGAACACATCAAGACGATTGAGACACGTAATCTGTGTGAAAGTGCTAAGAACGGTGGCTGCGGTGAGTGCCAGACATCCTGTCAGTCTGCTTGCAAGACCAGCTGCGGCATTGCAAACCAGAAGTGTGAAAACGCTGAGGAGAGCAAGTAATTGCATATCCAAAATGCCGCCGTCATCGGCGGCATTTTTTTGTGAAAGGAACTGTACTTATGATACATCAATATAAACTGGGCGGATACAACATCGTGCTGGACGTTTGCTCCGGTTCGGTTCACGTTGTGGACGAGGTCGCATATGACATCATCGGCATGTTCGAGGAAAACAGCCGTGAAGCGATCCTTGCCGCAATGGCTGACAAATATGCAGGCCGTGACGATATCACCGAAAATGACATTGCCGAATGCTATGCGCAGGTCGAAGAGCTCAAAAATGCCGGCAAGCTCTTTGCGCCGGATACCTTCGAGCCGATGGCGGGCACATTAAAGCAGAAGTCTGCCGGCGTTGTGAAAGCGCTCTGCCTGCACGTTGCACACACCTGCAACCTGAACTGCTCCTATTGCTTTGCAAGTCAGGGCAAGTACCACGGTGAGCGTGCGGTGATGAGCTATGAGGTGGGTAAGCAGGCGCTTGACTTCCTTGTGGCAAATTCGGGAACCCGTACAAACCTTGAGGTGGACTTCTTCGGCGGCGAGCCTCTGATGAATTTTCAGGTAGTCAAGGACCTTGTGGCATACGCCAGAAGCATTGAAAAGGCGGCGGGCAAAAACTTCCGATTTACTCTTACCACCAACGGTATGCTGGTGGACGATGACGTAATTGACTTCGCAAACCG
>JAGAOD010000229.1 GCA_017623855.1 Clostridia bacterium | reverse complement strand
GATGAAGAATGTTGCGCTCCGTCACAATCTCGTCTGCCTGCTGCATGAAAAGCCGTACGCCGGTGTAAACGGCTCCGGCAAGCACAACAACTGGTCCATTACGACCGACACGGGCAAAAACCTGTTTGAGCCGGGCAAGCTGCCGCACGAAAACGCACAGTTCCTCCTGTTCCTCGCTGCCGTCATCAAGGGCGTGGACGATTATCAGGATCTGCTCCGTCTTTCCGTTGCTTCCGCCGGCAACGACCACCGTCTCGGTGCAAACGAAGCACCGCCGGCGATCATCTCCGTCTCTCTCGGTGACGAGCTGACCGATATCCTGCACTATATCGAATCCCGTGAAGCTTATCCCGGCACACAGCATGTCAATATGGAGATCGGCGTAAACGTTCTGCCGACCTTCCCGAAGGATACGACGGACCGCAACAGAACCTCCCCGTTCGCTTTTACCGGCAACAAGTTTGAGTTCAGAAGCCTCGGCTCGCAGATCAACATCGCCTGCTCGAACATCATCCTGAACACCATGCTTGCCGAAGAGCTCAAACAGTTTGCGGACGAGCTTGAAAGTGCGCCGGACTTCAACAAGGCGCTCAACAAGCTGATCCGCCGCGTCATCAAGGAACATAAGCGCATCATCTTTAACGGTGACGGCTATTCCGACGCATGGAAGGAAGAGGCTGCACGCCGCGGTCTTTCGAATTATCCCAGCACACCGGAAGCCATGATCCACTATACCGACGAAAAGAATCTGAAGCTGTTCAGCGACCATAATATCTACACACCGGTCGAGGTCCGCTCCCGTCAGGAGATCATCCTCGAGATCTACAGCAAGGCGCTGAATATCGAAGCATTCACGGCACTCGACATGGTCAAGCGTGATATCATCCCTGCTGTTTCCTCCTATGTCGCAAAGCTGACAAGCGGTGTTCTCGCAAAGCGCACACTCAGTGCGTCCATCCCCTGCACCGCAGAGCTCGACATCATCACGGCGCTTTCTTCTCTGGAGGACAGCACCTACAAAACCGTATGTGAGCTCGAGCGTGTCATGACGGACATTAAGTCCGCCGGCTCCGACGTTACACAGCTTGCATTTTATTACAAGGACAAGGTCCTTCCGGTCATGACCGAGCTCCGCTCTTACGTTGACGGTATGGAGACCATGGTCTCCTCCGACGCATGGCCGTACCCGACCTACGCGGATCTGATGTTCCGTGTTTAAGTCCGCTTAAAGGAGAATTTTGTGAAAATACTTGAATCTGCTGAAAATTATCTTGAAACCATACTGATGCTTTCCCATAAGCTGCAGCATGTGCGTTCCGTTGATATTGCGACAGAGCTCAATTACTCAAAGCCGAGTGTCAGCGTCGCCATGAAAAAGCTTCGCGAGAACGGTCTGATCACCGTTGACGGTGACGGCTTCATCACGCTGACCGAAAGCGGCATGGAGATCGCGAATAAGATGTATGAGCGCCACAGCCTTCTTTCCGACTGGCTGACCTATCTTGGGGTCTCGAAAGAGACCGCACTCGAGGACGCCTGCCGCATCGAGCATGTGATCAGTGAGGAAAGCTTCGAGCGCATCCGTGCGCATGTTACGGAAATGCGCGAGCATTTGTAATTCAAAACAAAAATTGAGGTGTACTTTGCATGAAAGCAAGGTACACCTCGTTTTTTCTCTTCTGTTGATCTATTCGGCGGGCTTCATTGTGTCCGTGTTATACAGCACGACGGCTTCGCGGATATCGGGCGTACCGAACGCATAGGGCGTATCCCCCTCGGCATTCAGAAGGTCGATATGCACGCGCCGGTTATGACGCATCGGCCTGTCCCAGATCATCTCGATGCCCGGGAACTTAAAGGGCTTTCGTCTGTAATACGGGTCAAAAAAGTACACGAAATTTTTCTTGCAACCGGTAATAAGTATATAATGCCAGCAGTCGAACATCACGCGCGCGACGATCACGCCGCCGCTTTGAAGTGCAGCGTTCAGACGGCTCCCTTCACCGAAAAACACGTCTCTGCCCGAAATGTATTCGCTGTGAATCGGGAACTTATTCGTCTTCCCGAAATGCCCAATCCAGCCGGAAATGAACGACATTGCAAGGCGCGACGTGCCGCTTTTCGCATATTCCCCGCGATCGTTATATGCGTCCAGAGAATACAGGACGATCGACTTTATAAGCTCCGGCGGAATACTCTCGCGTTCAAACAAAACACTGAGTGCGTTCAAAAGGCAGACCGGACCGCAGTCGTATTCGGATTTTTGATAGGATAATGGTATTTTCAATTTCTGTCCTCCGTCTCAGCTGTGATCCGTCACCAAATGATACACAAGCTCTGCCGTTTTTCTGAGATCCTCGACCGTCGTGAATTCGTCGAGACCGTGGCAGTTATACATCGCGTTCGAAACGACGATACCGTCGATCCCGTTCAGCTGCATGGCGGCATTATCACTGCCGCCGAAGGTTTCCGTCGTCCGCATGGGAATGCCCGCAGCATCACATGCGCGGCTGAAACGGCTGAGCGCATCGCTGTCCGACCTGACAAAGTAAGCGGTCAAGGGAATGTCGTGGCTGAACGAGACCTCTGCACCGATCTCCCCCGCCGATCCCCGAAAAGCCGTGCACACCGCTTCATAAGTCTCAAGCGCACGCTCGTGCACGGCACTGCGTATCTCACCGCGCACCTCACAAAAGTCCGGCACGATGTTTGCTGCCTTGCCGGCGGAGATCACGCCGAAATTCAGCGTCGTGCCTTCGTCAAGCCAACCTTGTCTAAGGGACGCGATCGCCTTTGCCATCGCCGTGACCGTATTGACCCCCGTTTCCGGTGCAAAGCCCGCATGCGCAGCCCGCCCCTTCAGTGTGACCGTAAAGGAAAGCACCGTCGGCGCCCGCAGTGCCGCCGTTCCGACCTCACCTGTCAGATCCAGCACAAAGCCTGTCTTTGCCCTGCACTGTGAAAAATCAAAATAACGGATACCCGTGCAGTATTTTTCCTCCGCAGCCGAGAAGATCAGCTCCAGCGGATGGTGCTTTTCGTTATTCTCACGAAGCACATGGAGCACCTCGAGAATGGCCGCAACACCGGCGAAATCGTCGGCGCCAAGCACCGTGCCGCCGCGGCTCGTGATCCTGCCGTCAGCATGTACGACGGCTTCCTTTCCGCAGGACGGCTCCACCGTATCCATTTGCGTACAGAAAATAAGCGGCTCGAGACTTTCGTCTCCCGGCACGCGTGCAAACAGATTGCCGCAATTTCCGTTCATATGTATTCCGGCATCGTCCTCCGTGACGGAAATACCGAATTCGGAAAATGTTTTCTTCAAATGATCCGCGACCTTACGCTCGCCGAAGGTCGGGCTGTCGATCGCGACGAGCGCCGAAAACAGGCGAACAAGACGCTCTGTGTTGATGTTTCCCACGGCCGTTCCCCCCTTTATGGACAGAAAATCAAAGCAGCGCAAAGCTCTGCAGGATGAAGATCATTAAAAATACGGTCAGGATGCAGCAGACGGAGCTGAGCACGACAAGCTGACCGGCAAGCTCACTGTCCGCACCGGCTTCCTGTGCCATGATATAGCTCGAAACCGCCGTCGGCGTCTCCCAAGCTAGGGACAGCGCCAGAAGATTTGCACCGCGGATGCCCGCCAAGATCGCAAGCGGAATAAAGATGAGCGGGATGATCACGAGCTTAAAGAGCACGGCGACCATCGCCTTCGTGATATTGCCGCGCAGACGCTTGAAGCGGAAATCGCCGCCGAGCACAATGAGCGCAAGCGGTGTCGCAAGGCGTGCGACGTCCGTGACGGTCGTTGCAAGGAATCCGGGGAACCGGAGTCCGACAAGAGACGCCGCAATGCCGAGCAATGTTGCAATGATCAGCGGATTTTTCAGTACCTTCAACACGGTCGGGCCGAACTTCACACGCTCGCCGCTCGTATAGACCGCAAGCGCGACAACGGACAGCGTGTTGTAAAGCGGAACGAGCACCGCGCTCAAAACGGATGCGACCGCCGCGTGCTCCTCACCGAACACATTTGTGACAAGGCTTACACCGAAAATGACGTAATTG
>JAGAOD010000003.1 GCA_017623855.1 Clostridia bacterium | reverse complement strand
CGGAGGCGGCGCAATGTTTAAGATATTGGTCGTAGAAGATGACAGAGAACTGAATAAGACGGTCTGCTCCTTCTTGAACCGGAGCGGGTATGAAGCCACGGGATGTCTGAATGCGTCAGACGCTTACGACGCGCTGTACGGGAACACGTTCGATCTCATCGTGTCGGATATCATGATGCCCGGCATTGACGGCTTCGAGTTTGCGTCGAGTGTACGCGAGCTGAACGAGGAGATCCCGATCCTGTTCATGACGGCGCGCGACGATATCGCATCAAAGCAGCGCGGATTTCGCATCGGCGTCGACGATTACATGGTAAAGCCCATCGACCTCGACGAGCTTTTCCTTCGCATCGGTGCTCTGCTTCGCCGCGCGAAGATCGCCTCATCGCGAAAGCTCGAGATCGGCGCCTTTCGCATGGACGCGGACGAGCACACCGCTTATCTGCACGGTGAAGAGATCTCACTGACAAACCGCGAGTTCAGCATTCTGTATAAGCTTTTGAGCTACCCGAAAAAGACCTTTACACGCACACAGCTGATGGATGAATTCTGGGATGCGGACACGGAGACCGCGCCGCGCGCCGTCGACGTGTATATGACGAAGCTTCGCGCAAAGCTGTCCGAATGTGACGATTTTGAGATCAAGACCGTGCACGGGCTCGGGTATAAGGCGGTGATCAAGTGAAGAAAAGCAGTATCATCCGCTCTGTATTAAAATGGCTGAACCAATATTTCATTTTCTTTTTGACCGTTGCGTTTGCCATCACCTGCTGCACGATGCTGTTTGTCTCGACACTGCGGGACACCATGCATATCACGCTGACCGGCGAGAATATCGGCACCGCCGCGAAGCTCACCTTCTGGAATGTGGCACTTCTGAGCCTGATCTTCACGGTGATCGACTCCATCCGCCGAAAAATCACGGTAGAACGCCCTGTAAAGCACATCACCAATGCAGCCGAAAAGCTGATCCGCGGCGATTTCTCCGTCCGCGTCAAACCGCAGAGCCGGTTCGGTACGGACAACACCTTCAATCGCATCATCGACTGCTTCAATAAGATGGCAGAGGAGCTCGGAAGCGTGGAGACCCTGCGTACGGATTTCATCGCCAACGTCTCCCACGAGATGAAGACGCCGCTTGCCGTCATGCAAAATTACGGAACGCTGCTGCAGTCCCCCGACCTCAGTGAAGCGGAGCGCATGGAATACGCAAAGGGTGTATCGGACAGCGCACGCCGCATGGCGGATATGATGACAAACATCTTAAAGCTCAACCGTCTCGAAAACCAGCAGATCTACCCGGAGATCTCGGAATTCGATTTGGGCGAACAGCTTTGTGAATGTCTCCTGCAGTATGAAAGCGTGTGGGAAAAATCAGATATCCACATCGAGACTGACATCGCCGAAAGCATCACCGTCAAGGCGGACGCCGAGCTATTAAGCCATGTCTGGAACAATCTGTTCTCGAATGCTTTCAAGTTCACAGCGCCGGGCGGTACGGTCTCCGTCTCGCTGACCGCAACGCCGCACCATGCGATCGTAAAAGTTGCGGACACCGGCTGCGGCATGTCTGCGGATGTCGGCGCCCACATCTTCGAGAAGTTCTATCAGGGTGACTCTTCCCACTCCACTGCCGGAAACGGCTTGGGTCTTGCACTCGTCAAACGTGTCGTTGATATCATGCAGGGTGAGATCAGCGTAGAAAGCACGGTCGGCAAGGGATCTGCCTTTACGGTTAAGATCCGGAGGAGCTGATATGGATCGCAAAAAGCTCTTAGAAGCACTGCTGTTCCCGCACATCGCATTCCTCTGTATACTCACACCAGCTGCCGCCAGTTTTCTGATCCATTCCATGCTGACCTTTGAGACGAACTCCCTCACGGCGGTTATCTCCTATGTTCTTGCCTTTTATACGCTGACGGCTTGGTGCATAAAAGCACCTCGGCTATTCCGAAAGATCAAAGCATTCAAAAAAGAGAACCGATACATGCTGCTCTGGCAGGAAGACGCACGGCTCAGAGCGAATGTTTCCCTGTACATCGCGCTGATTTGGAACACGTCGTATGCACTTTTGCAGCTTGGCATGGGACTTTGGCACAAAACCTTTTGGTTCTGTTCCCTTTCGGCATATTAATCTCCATTCTGCCGCTGAAGCGTCAGCACAAATAGGAATGAAAGGGTGCTGACAGCGGCGATTTTTAGATTTTAAGTTTTGTAATAATTTTATGGTATACTGTTTGTGAGGAAGGCAAACTACAACGCACGG
>JAGAOD010000228.1 GCA_017623855.1 Clostridia bacterium | reverse complement strand
TGGATCAGTATGTCCAATACTTTAACTCTGAACGTTTTGCTGCCGCCTTGGATTACAAAACCCCAATCCAGTACAGGACTGAATTGGGGTTCTGAAGCTATGCTTTTTTATTCGTGTCTACTTTTACTTGACAGATGCAAGCTTCCGAAACGGAGGAGGCTTGCAGCTTTTAGCGTATTGCTATGAAATTACTTTGTGAAGCGGAGGACGTTCCAGGAGGTCTTTGTGAGGTTTGCGCGGAAGAGGTCGCCGTCGAGTGCGGTGCGGTCGGTGACGGTCTTCGGCAGAACTTCCTGCGTGTCCGCGGTGTTCACAGCCTTCATGTCGTCGTGCTCGAGAACGATATGCTCTGCGAGTTTGTAGTCCCTGAAGGAGCGCAGGTCGAGATCGAGCACGATGTCGTCCGTGACGCTGCGGTTGACGGCGAAGACGGTGACTTCGTCCTTTTCCTCGTTCCATACGGCAATGGACTCAACGTCGGTGACGTCGGTGTAATCCATCGTGTCGTGCTTCGAGGAGGAGAGCACCGGCTGCAGTGCAACACCGCGTCCGTATTTGGAAGCGTGAAGCAGCGGATAATAGATCGTCTGCTTCCATGCCGGACCTTCTTCTTCGGTCATGATCGGTGCGATGACGTTGACGAGCTGTGCCATACATGCCATCTTGACGCGGTCGGAGTGCTTCATCAGCGTGATGAGCATGAGGCCGACGAGCAGTGCGTCCTCGAAATCGTAATGATCCTCAAGCAGATGCGGTGCGATCTGCCACGGACGGTTCTTCATGGTGTCGTCGTCGGATGCGTTTGCATGGAACCATACGTTCCACTCGTCAAAGCTCAGGTTGATGTTCTTCTTCGCGCGCTTCTTTGCCTTGACGAAATCGCAGGTCGCGATGATGGTCTTGATGAAGTTATCCATATCGTCGCTCTGTGCGAGGAAGTTTGCGGTGTCATTGAAGCGATTGCCGTAATAGGTGTGCAGGGAGATGTAATCCACGCTGTCGTATGCCCAGTCGAGTGCGGTAGCTTCCCACTGCGGGAAGGTCGGCATGCCTGTGTTGGAGCTGCCGCAGAGCACGAGCTCGATGGAGGGATCGATCTGACGCATGGCCTTTGCGGTCTCATTTGCGAGGTGACCGTATTCGTCTGCGGTCTTGTGGCCGGTCTGCCACGGGCCGTCCATTTCGTTGCCGAGGCACCAAACCTTGATGTTGTGCGGGTCCTGTACGCCGTGCTTTACACGCAGGTCACTGTACTTTGTGCCGGAGGGATGGTTGCAGTACTCGAGGAGGTTGCAAGCAGCCTCGATGCCGCGTGTGCCGAGGTTCACGGCCTGCATGATCTCGGTATTTGCCTTCTTTGCCCAGGCAGCGAATTCGTTGATGCCGATGAGGTTCGGCTCGGTGCTGCGCCAAGCGAGCTCAAGGCGCTTCGGACGCTCTTCGACGGGGCCGACACTGTCTTCCCAATAGAAATTCGAGACGAAGTTGCCGCCCGGATAGCGCACGATCGGGATCTGCAGCTCACGGACGAGCTCAAGAACGTCCTTGCGGAAGCCTTCCTCGTCAGCGGTCTTGTGGCCGGGCTGCCAGATGCCGCCGTATACCGCACGGCCGAGATGCTCGATGAACGAGCCGTAAATGCGCTTGTCGATCTCAGAGATCTTAAAATCCTTCTCAACAGTCAGCTTAGCAAATTTTTTCATTTCAACGTTCCTTTCCCTTGTCTCGAGGTTGTACGTACATTTTACTCTTTCCGAAGTGGTATGTCAATGCGCTTGCACACGGACGAAACACACATATTTTCAGAAATTTCTTCTTGCAAGAGACGGACGTGCGTAGTAAACTGGATATATTCCATTTTCGCGCGGCGGTTTTCGTGCGAAAATCAGCTTGGAGGGTTCATTATGGAGAAAAAACAGCGCAGCACGTTCACGGGCTCGCTCGGCTTTGTTCTGGCGGCAGCCGGCAGTGCCGTGGGTCTCGGCAACATCTGGCGCTTTCCGTATCTTGCCGCAAAGGACGGCGGCGGTGTCTTTCTGCTTTGTTACGTCGTTCTCGCTTTGACATTCGGCTTTACGCTGCTTACAACGGAGCTTGCCATCGGGCGGAAGACGGGGCAGAGCGCACTGACGGCATATCGGGCACTCAGCCCGAAGTGGGGCTGGCTCGGTGTCCTGGCGTGTCTGATCCCGGTCATCATTCTGCCGTATTACTGCGTGATCGGCGGCTGGGTGTTTAAATATCTCGGCGTATACATCACGGGCGGCGGCATGGCGGCTGTGGACAGCAGCTATTTCGACGGCTTCATCACGGCGCAGTGGGAGCCGATCCTTTGGTTCCTGGTCTTTTTTGCCGCGACCTGCGTCATCGTATATAAGGGCGTGAACAAGGGCATCGAGCGTCTTTCGAAAATCCTGATGCCGATCCTTATTCTTTTGATCCTCGGCATCGCGATCTTTTCGCTGACCCTTCGCCACACGGACGAAAGCGGCGTGACGAGAACCGGTCTCGAGGGTCTCAAGGTCTATCTCATCCCGGATTTCACCGGCATGTCCTTTAAGCAGTTCATGGTCATTCTGACGGACGCCATGGGACAGCTGTTCTATTCCGTCAGTGTTGCCATGGGCATCATGATCACCTACGGCTCCTACGTTAAGAAGGACACGAATCTTGTACAGAGCGTAAATCACATTGAGATCTTCGACACGGTCGTCGCTTTCATTGCCGGTTTGATGATCGTTCCCGCCGTCTTTACCTTTATGGGGGCGGAGGGACTTTCGAACAGCGGCACGGATCTCATGTTCAAGGCACTGCCGAAGGTTTTCGGTGCGATGGGCCCCGTTATCGGCGGTGTTGTCGGCACACTGTTCTTCGTCACGGTCACATTTGCGGCGCTGACCTCCTCCGTTTCCGTTCTGGAGGCTATCGTTTCCGGCACGATGGATAAGCTCGGCTGGGACAGAAAGAAGGCGTGCATCGTCTGGGGCATCATCGCGCTCATCATGGGTCTTGTCGTCTGCCTCGGCTACAACCTCTTCTTCTTCCGCGCGACACTGCCGAATACGCCGGCGGGCAAGTCCGCGCAGATCCTCGACATTCTCGACTATATCTCGAACTATATCCTGATGCCGGTCGTCGCGATCGCGACCTGTGTGCTGGTCGGCTGGATCTTAAAGCCGAAAACCGTCATCGACGAGGTCACACAGGGCAGGTATAAGTTCAGCCGCCGCGGTCTCTATGTCATCATGGTCAAATTCGTGACGCCCGCGCTGCTCCTGCTCCTTCTCCTGCTGGCACTCGGTGTGCTGACACTATAAGGCGCGCCGGCAGGCGGATCGGAATATAAATAAACAGCTTATAAACCTCACAAAAATAAGGACGCTTTTTTGTTGAAACAGCGTCCTTATTTTTTTCTTTTATATTTGGTATACTTAAATCAATATGGGGTACAGGAGGCGTTTTTCCATGAAAACTTATCTTGCGGTCGATATCGGTGCTTCAAGCGGACGCCACATTTTGGGCTGGCTTGAGGACGGAAAGCTGAAGCTCTCGGAGGTTCACCGTTTCAAAAACGGTGCGGTGCCGCGCGGCGGACATCGCTGCTGGGATGCGGACGGTCTGTGCAAAAGCGTCTTGAAGGGCATCGCGAAGTGCGCGGAGAATGAGGAGCTTGAAAACCCTGTCAGTGTCGCGATCGACACATGGGGCGTGGACTTTGTTCTTTTGGATGAGAATATGAACCGGATCGGCGAGGCTGTGGCATACAGGGACAGCCGTACGGACGGCATTCCCGAGGAGCTCGATTCCGTCATCCGCTTTGAGGAGCTCTATGCGCGCACCGGCATCCAGAAGCAGACCTTCAACACGGTCTATCAGCTTATGGCGCTGAAAAAGGAAGATCCCGCACAGCTTGAGAAGGCGGAGCATTTTCTGATGATCCCGGACTTTTTGGCGTACAGCCTGACGGGTGTCTGCGCAAACGAATATACGGAGGCGAGCACCTCGGCTCTGCTTCATGCGGAAAATAAGACATGGGACTTGGAGCTCATGAAAAAGCTTGAAATTCCGACAAAGATCTTCCATCCGCTGAAAATGGCGGGCGAACCGCTCGGTAATCTGACCGAGGCGGCAAAGAAGACGGCGGGATTTGATCTTCTGGTGCGCTGTGCGCCGTCCCATGACACGGCGTCCGCGTTCCTTGCCGTACCGGCAAAGGACGAAAATGCGGTGTTCCTCTCGAGCGGTACTTGGAGCCTTTTGGGCGTGGAGCTTGAAAAGCCGATCACGACGAAGGACAGCATGGAACAGAACTTTACGAACGAGGGCGGCTACGAATACCGCTACCGTTATCTCAGAAATATCATGGGTCTGTGGATGCTCCAGAGCATTCGCCGCGAGCTCGGCGAGACCCGGTTCGATTTCGGCACGCTCTCCATGCTTGCAAAGAGCGCGGACAGCTACCCGGGACGCGTGGACGTGAACGATCAGCGCTTCCTGGCGCCGCACAATATGCAGGAGGCGGTGCGTCTCGTGCTGAAGGAGAACGGCTTCACCGAAGCACCCACCACCGCACAGATTCTTTCCTGTGTCTATCACAGCCTTGCCGATTGCTATGCGGAGTCGATCAAGGGTCTCGAGAAGATCACCGGAAAGAAGTATACAAGCCTTAACATCGTCGGCGGCGGCAGTCAGGACGAGTATCTGAATCAGCTGACCGCAAACGCGACCGGTCTGCCGGTCTATGCCGGTCCTCCGGAGGGCACGGCCATCGGCAACCTCGTCGTGCAGATGATCGCGGACGGCGAGCTTCGCGACGTGCAGCATGCACGCGATGTGATCCGCGACAGCTTTAAGATCAAGGTATTTATGCCCGAAAAGTAATTTCACAATAAATCAGACGCAATAACGAAAGGAAATGATGATATGAGCTACGCAGAAGCTAAGGCAAAATACGCTGCCCTCGGCATTGATACCGACGCGGCGATCGAACGCCTCAAGACCGTACCGGTCGCACTCCATTGCTGGCAGGGCGACGACGTTCGCGGTTTCGACACGGACCCGGACGCACCGCTGACCGGCGGCATTCAGACAACGGGCAATTACCCCGGCCGCGCACGTACACCGGAGGAGCTGATGGCGGACATCGACGAGGTCATCGCCATGGTACCCGGTCAGGTCAAGATGAACCTGCACGCAAGCTACGCGATCTTCGACGAGGAGAACCCGTGGGTGGATCGTGACAAATTGGAGCCGAAGCACTTTAAGAAGTGGGTGGACTTCTGCAAGGCACGCAATATGGGCTGTGACTTCAACCCGACCTTCTTCTCCCATCCGATGTGCGACCCGCTGACGCTCTCCAGCCCGAACGAGGAGACCCGTAAGTTCTGGGTCGAGCACGGCAAGGCATGCGTGCGTATTTCTCAGTATCTTGCGGACGAGCTCGGTCAGCCCTGTGTCATGAACATCTGGGCGGGCGACGGCTACAAGGATATCCCGGCGGACCGCTTAGGGCCGCGTATGCGCTATAAGCAGTCCTTTGACGAGATCCTCTCCGAGCCATTCGACAAGGAAAAGGTCTATCCCTGCGCGGAGTCGAAGGTATTCGGCATCGGCGTCGAAAGCTACACGGTCGGTTCCGCGGAGTGGTGTCTGAAGTATGCTTCGAGCCGCGACGACTGCATCACGCTGATGGACAACGGTCACTATCATCCGACCGAGGTCGTTTCCGACAAGATCGCTTCCGTTCTGACCTATGACAAGAAGATGGCACTGCACATCACACGCAGTGTGCGCTGGGACTCCGACCACGTCGTTCTGTTCGACGACGAGACGAAGGAGATCTGCAAGGAGATCGTCCGCTGCGGCGGTCTGGAGCGCATCTTCATCGCACTCGACTATTTCGACGCATCCATCAACCGCGTTTCCGCATGGATCACCGGCTTCCGCAACGTGCAGAAGGCTCTCCTGTTCGCACTGCTCCAGCCGAACGCAGAGATGAAGAAGCTGCAGGATGAGGACAACTGGACAAAGCTCATGGTCCTGCAGGAAGAGCTGAAGACCATGCCGTTCGGCGAAGTTTGGGAAGAATACTGCAGAGCATGCGGCAAGCCCGCAGACGGCGAGTGGTTCCCGCAGGTCGAACAGTACGAGAAGGAAGTTCTTTCAAAGCGCGTTTAAGAGGTATATATGGAACTTAAAAATATGAGGATCGGCTTTCTCGGCGACAGCATCACCGAGGGCCACGGCGTAGCGGAGCCGCAGAATATTTTCTGGAACCGCATTGCAGCAGAGACCGGTGCAAAATGCTTCGGCTACGGCATCGGCGGCACACGCATTGCACCGCAGCACGGCGGACAGGATGATCCCCGCTGGGCGCTGTATTTCGGCTCCCGCGTGGACGAAATGGAAGAAGACCTCGACCTGATCGTGGTCTTCGGCGGCACGAATGACTTCGGTCACGGCGACGCACCGCTCGGCACACCGCAGGACCGCGACGAGTCCACCTTCTACGGCGCGTACCATGTGCTTTTGAATAAGCTCTTTGCGCGTTATCCGGGCGCGGAGGTCGTCGTAATGACCCCGCTGCACAGACTCGGCGAAGAAAACTGCACATATAACGAGTTCGGCATGCGCCGTTCGACAAATCTGGAGGGCTACGTTTCGGCGATCAAGGAGATCGCAAAGTTTTACAGCGTACCCGTTCTGGATCTGTTCTCCGTCGGCGGCATGAACCCGATCGTCCCGGCACAGAAGAAGCTTTTCATGCCCGACGGTCTTCACCCGAACGATCAGGGTCATGCGCGCATCGCACAGCGTCTGACCGGTTTCCTGAAAGCACTGTAAGGAGGAATAAAAATGAGAGATATCAGGACAGCTCCCTTCGTGGAGGAAATGCGTAAAACGACCGTGAATATGTACCGTCTCGGCTGGGACGAGCGCAACGGCGGCAACATCAGCTACATGCTGAACGAGTACGAGGTCGCGGAATACCTCGACCTGCAGAAGGTCATCCGCCGTATTCCGATCGGCTTCGAAGCAAAGCCGCTGATCGGCAAGATCATCATCGTCACCGGTACGGGCAAATATTTCAAGAACGTTGCGGACGATCCGGAAACGAACCTCGGTATTATCCGTATCGCGGCGGACGGCTGCACCGCAGAGCTCCTTTGGGGCTATAAGGACGGCGGCAAGTTCACCTCCGAGCTTCCGGCACACCTGATGAGCCACATGGCAAGACTTTCCGTCAATCCGGAAAACCGTGTCGTCATGCACTGCCACCCGACCTACACGCTGGCTATGAACTATGTGCATGAGCTCGACGAAAAGAAGTTCACCCATACTCTGTGGGAGATGTGCACCGAGTGCATCGTCGTCTTCCCGGACGGCGTCGGCGTTCTGCCGTGGATGCTCTGCGGCACGAATTCCATCGGTGAGGCGACTGCGGAAAAGATGAAGGAATTCCGTCTGGTCGTTTGGGGCATGCACGGCATTTACGGCGCAGGCAAGGACATGGACGAGACCTTCGGTCTCATTGAGACCGTCGAAAAGGCTGCGCAGATCTACATGCTTACCGCACATCTGCCGCGCATCAACACCATCAAGGACACCGAGATGGTCGAGCTTGCCGAATTCTTCGGCGTGGATTACCGTAAGGATTTCCTGAACCTGTAAGGCGAAGGATAACCGATAAATCAACTGTTAAGGAGTGTATAATTATGGCAAACCGTATTGTTCTGAACACAATTTCCTATCACGGCAAGGGCGCGATCGAAAACATCGTTCCCGAGCTGACCGCACGCGGCTACAAGAAGGCTTTCATCTGCACCGACCCCGATCTTCTGAAGTTCGGCGTTGTACAGAAGGTGACCGACCTGCTCGACGCTGCAGGCTTTGCGTATGAGATCTTCAGCGACGTCAAGGCGAACCCGACCATTGAAAACGTACAGAGCGGCGTTGCAGCCTTCAAGGCTTCCGGCGCAGACTGCATCGTGACCATCGGCGGCGGCTCCGCAATGGACACCGCAAAGGCGATCGGCATCATCATCGAGAACCCCGAGTTTGCCGATGTTCGCTCCCTTGAGGGCGTTGCTCCGACAAAGAAGCACGCCGTTTTCACCATCGCTGTCCCGACAACCGCCGGCACAGCTGCTGAGGTCACGATCAACTACGTTATCACAGACGTTGAGAAGAAGCGCAAGTTCGTCTGCGTGGATACAAACGACATTCCGGAGATCGCCGTTGTTGACCCGGATATGACCGCTTCCATGCCGAAGAGCCTCACCGCCGCAACCGGTATGGACGCTCTGACCCATGCGATCGAAGGCTACATCACAAAGGGCGCATGCGCGATTTCCGACATGTTCCATCTTGAGGCGATCCGTCTGATCTCCGCTAACCTCCGCGGTGCGGTCGAAAACACCGACGAGGGCCGCGAGGGCATGGCACTCGGTCAGTACATTGCAGGTATGGGCTTCTCCAATGTCGGTCTCGGCATCGTACATTCCATGGCACACGGTCTGTCCGCTCTGTATGACACACCGCACGGTGTTGCATGCGCGATCCTCCTGCCGACCGGTCTCGAGTACAACGCACCGGTAGCCGGTGAGCGTTACCGCGCAGTCGGCAAGGCAATGGGCGTAGAGGGTATCGACGCAATGACAGCCGAAGAAGCTGCACAGGCTGCGATCAACGCAGTTAAGAAGCTCAGCGCCGACGTCGGCATCCCGGCAGACCTCAAGGGCATCCTGAAGGAAGAGGACGTACAGTTCCTCGCAGAAAGTGCTTATGCAGACGCTTGCCGTCCGGGCAACCCGCGCGAGACATCCGTCGAAGAGATCGCTGCAATGTACAGAGGCCTCATGTAATTATCTGCAGGAGGTCATGCATGGATAACGAAACAAAGAGAATGCTCGTTGTTTTGAGTATCCTGACCGTTTTGGCAGTGGTTTTGTTTCTTCTGCTGTCGGGCTATGATCTCAGCGGCATAGAAATTCATAAGGGAATTCGAATCAAGCTATAAAAAGAGCGCCGCTCACCGGGAGACCGGGAGCGGCGCTTTTGCGTGCTTTCTGTCATTCTTCGTCTTTTTTCTTTAAGTGTGTTTCGATCAGATAGCGCGGGCGCTGCTTGACCTCGCTGTAGATCTTGCCGATGTACGCGCCGACAACGCCGAGGCAGAGCATCTGCAGACCGCCCAAAAGCCAGATGGAGCAGACGATCGCGGTCCAGCCGGCAACGGTCACGCCGCAGATGTGTGAGATCAGCGCATATAAAAGACCGAAAATACTGAGAACGGAAATGAGGATGCCGAGGTTCGAGATCATCTTCAGGGGCTTTACGCTGAAGGAGGAAATGCCGTCGAACGCGAAGGAGAGCATCTTCCGAAGCGGGTATTTCGACTCGCCGGCAAAACGCTCGGCGCGGTCGTAGTATACGTAGTCGCTGCGGTAGCCGATCAGCGGGACGATGCCGCGCAGGAACAGATTCACTTCCTTATATTCGGAAAGTCCCTCAAGCGCGCGGCGGCTCATCAGACGGTAATCGGCGTGATTAAAGACAACGTCGACGCCGAGTACCTTCATGAACTTATAAAAGCCCTCTGCGGTGGTGCGCTTAAAGACGGTGTCCGTGTCGCGCTTGTTGCGAACGCCGTAAACCACGTCGCAGCCTTCCTTGTATTTTTCGACGAAGCGGTCGATCGCATCGGTGTCGTCCTGCAGGTCTGCGTCCATGCTGATTGCACAGTCGCAAAGCGGCATAGCCGTCATGAGTCCGGCAAGCAGTGCGTTTTGGTGGCCGCGGTTATGCGCGAGCTTGACGCCGTCCACAAAGGGGATGGCTTCGCTGTATTCTTCAATGAGCGCCCAGGTTTGGTCGCGGCTGCCGTCGTCCACGAAAAGAATGCGGCTGTCGGCGTGAATGAATTCGCTGCGGATCATGCCGATCATTTTTTCGGTCAGGCGTTTTGTGGTTTCGGGAAGCACCTCTTCCTCGTTGTAGCACGGGATCACAAGGTACAAAACCGGCAGATCTCTGTTATCTGTCATCGGTGAACCCCTCCTTTTTCTCAAGTTCCTCGTCAATGACAAGGTTCGATTTGATCGGGATCAGCGTGTGCTCGGAGAAGCTCGCCCTGTGCTTCTGTGCATAGTGGGAGAGCGGTTGCAGGCGCATGTTGTGGCGCACCGTTTTTTCCGTGTGCTTGACGCGGTCCATAACACGTGTGATGAACAGGTACAAAAGCAGCAGCAGGACGGAGACGACCGTGATGCCGGTGCCGAGCAGCAGGCCGGGCGTGCGGTATACAAAGCTGATCTTGATGTTTTCGCCGGCGTGAACGCGCACGGCCATAAAGCCGACATTGACTCGCTCGATCTCGACCGGGCTGCCGTTTACGTAGGCTGTCCAGCCTGCTTCATACGGAATGCTGAAGAAAACGGGCACGTCGTGGTCGGTGGAGATCGTCGCGTTGAAGCCGGAGTTTGTGTACATGAAGCTGCTGCAGGTGAGGGAAGCGCGTGCGGCGCAGTCCGTTACATACCGCTGCTCCGTGCAGAGAATGTCTTCGGTCTTAAGCGGAACGAGCATGTCGCCCCATTTTTTAATCTGCTCGTCGGAAAGCAGGATGCCCTTTAAGAGCAGAAGCTCGCGATACTGTTCCTGAATGTTGTCGTACTGCTCCTGCGTCACGTAATTTTCGTATGTGAAGCCGAGCGGAATGTAGTTGGTGTTTTCGTAAATATCAAAGCCGTTGGCATTGCTGTAATACGCCCATCCGGGCATGATCGGCTTCGAATAATCCTCGCCCGCGAAGAACTTTTCGTCGTGGTCGCAGTCGAACAGATACTTCGTGCTTGTCAGTGCACGCAGGCCGTAATGCGTGGTGTCGGGGCGGGAAGCCACGTCACGCTCCACGCCGATCGTCTCGTAAAATTCCATCAGAGAGCCGGGCACGACACTGTGGAACGCCTGAATGGACTGGACCTTCCAGAACATTGCGGAGTTATCGAGGCTCTCGTAAAAATCGGTGCGCACGCGGTCATCGCGCAGATCGTCGATCTGCACGTTTTCGCCGCCGTTCAGCGCGTACGGGATGAGATGGCTGTACGGGTCGGTGGACTGCACCTTGCCGAGGGCGATGAAGTAGATCGAAGATCCGGTGATCACAAGGCTCAGACAGACGAGTGCCGCGCGGTAGAACGCCTTGGAATTGCGGATGTAGAAGGTGATGAGGAATGCGACGAGCGCAAGACAGACGAGTGCTGCCGCAATATAGCTCCACAGACGGGTCGGATACTGTTCAAGTCCGAAATTGACACCCGTGATCTTACCGTCATCCTCGACGAGGTTGGGCATCAGACCGATCACAAGTCCGAGAACGACGGTGATGACGGAGGTCCATTTCAGAGCGCGCAGCCAATCGACACGCGCGTTCTCAAGCGACATCATCGTGGCCAGCGCCATCATCAGCGTGAGCATATAGAACCACCGTGCATAGTACGAGGCGTTCATGAGCTGGAAGGATGCGTTCAGGCCGGGAATGAATGCCATGATGAACAGCACCCACAGAAGTCTCTTCAGCCAGTGACGGCGGTGGATCTGCAGCCAGCCGATCACGCCCACCATGCTGAACATCGGCAGCCATGCGCCGAGGGAGGACCACTTGGAGTTGGACTCCGGCGCAAAATTGGGACGTGCCGGGAGATCGGGCAGGAAGAAAAAGCTCTGCAGAATGTGGATGTAGCGCTGGTTGCTGCCGTAGAGCAGGGCGTTCCAGCCGCTGATCGGGTTTGTTACCCGGTAATTCTGCATGATGCACATAACGCTCGGCGTCAAAAGGAAGCATGCGATGCCAAGACCGAGCACGGCCTCGACGGCAAGAAAAACGAAGTTCTTAAAGGAGATCTTCCAGCTTCCGGTGAAAAGACGGACAAAGAAGTAGATCACGGTGAAGGTGACCATGCCGACAAAGAAGTAATAGTTTGTCACGCAGCACAGCGCGACCATGCCGGCAAAGACACCGCGTTTGCCGCTGTACATATACTCGTCCAGTGCGGAGAGAAGCAGCGGGAAGACGATCAGTGATTCGTGGAAATGGTTAAAGAAGATATTGTAAACGGAAAAACCGGAGAATGCGTACAGGAGGGCACCGATCAGCGCGGTGTTCGGGTTTTTGGCGTAGCGGTGCAGGTATACGTAGCCGGTCAGCGAAGCACAGCCGAATTTCAGAACGAGCAGCGGCCCCATCAGATACTGCAGCCACTCGCCCGGGAACGGGATCGTGAGCCAGAAAAACGGGCTGCCCAAAAGATAGAACGAATAGGAGCCGATGAAATTCACGCCGAGATCCGTCAGATGATCCCACCCGAGATTGCCGGAGCGCACGGCGTCATGCGCGATGCGGTAAAACGGGATCTGCTGCACGTTAAAGTCGCCGTAGAAAATAAAGCGGCCGCCGTCACGAATGATAAACGGCAGAAAGATCACGGCTGCAAGACCGAGACCGAAAAGAAATGCATAGAGAAAATAGTTGCGGTTTGTCCGACCCGAAAGCCGGTTTTCGGTATATATTTGAGTGGTATTCAAGGTACCGCCCCCGTTCATGTTTCATTAAAGAAAATTATAGCATAAGACGCGGTCGGATTAAAGGCAATTTTTGTTTTTTAAGGATTTTTTATTGAAAAGTTCATAACGGTAAGATAGAATATATAAATAAGCAGTTAAGTAAGCAGGAAAGGACAGGGAAGATCATGAGCAATTTCTTCGCCATGCTCTCACGCATGAAATACATCAACCGTTGGGGGCTGATGCGCAATACGCAGAGCGAGAATATTGCGGAGCATTCCCTTGAGACCGCATATATCGCACATGCGCTCGCCGTCATTCGCGAGAAGCGCTTCGGCGTTCCCTGTGACGCAGAGCGTGCGGCGCTGCTTGCGATGTTTCACGACTGCACGGAGATCATCACCGGCGATATGCCGACACCCATAAAGTATCACAGCCCGGAGATCCGCAGGGCATACCGCGAGGTCGAGGCGCTCGCCGCGGGCAATCTGCTGTCGCTGCTGCCCGAGGACCTTCGCCCCGCGTATGAGCCGATCTTCGATGAGGAAAGAGAAGAAGACGCGGCGCTGCGCCCGCTCATCAAGGCGGCGGATAAGCTCAGCGCGATCATCAAGTGCATTGAGGAGAGAAAGACCGGAAACCGCGAATTTATGGCGGCTGAAGAAGGTCTGCGCAGAGCGGTTGCGGATATGGAGCTGCCCGAAGCACAGGTCTTTATGGAAGAATTCCTTCCGGCGTATGAACAGTCGATCGACGACCATTTAGCGAAAAGGTAAGAAAACAGATGAAAATAGGAAATTTGGAAGTGAACGGCGTTGCCGCGTTGGCGCCCATGGCAGGCGCTACGGATCGCTCGTTCCGCGAGCTCTGCTACGATTTCGGTGCGGCGTACTGCGTGACGGAAATGGTCTCCACACGTGCGCTGCAGTATAATTATAAAAAGACACAGGATCTCATCACGCTCGGCGAAAAGGAGCATCCGATCGCCATCCAGCTTTTCGGTGACGATCCGCTGTATTTTGCTTCGGCGGCAAAGCGCGCCATGGCATCGAACCCCGATATGATCGATATCAACATGGGCTGTCCCGTGCCGAAGATTGCCGGGAACAACTGCGGCAGTGCCTTGATGAAGAACCCGCCGCGCTGCGGAGACATCGTTCGTGCGGTCAAGTCCGCCGTGGATGTGCCCGTGACGGTGAAGATCCGCAAGGGCTGGGACGAAAACAGCGTCAATGCCGTTGAGGTCGCAAAATACTGTGAGGAAGCCGGTGTGGACGCGATCTGCGTGCACGGACGCACTAAGGCGCAGATGTACGAGGGCGAGGCGGACTGGAGCATCATCCGCAGCGTCAAGGAAAGTGTTTCCGTTCCGGTCATCGGCAACGGCGACGTAAAAGACGTGCAGTCCGCCGTAAAAATGATGGACGATACCGGCTGCGACATGGTCATGATCGGCCGTGCCGCGATGGGAAATCCGTGGATCTTCCGCGAGATCAACGGCTATTTCAGCACGGGTCTGCGGATCATGCCGCCGCCGACCGTTTCCGAGCGCATCGTCGTCATCAAAAAACATATCGACGCGCTCTGTGCCGCAAAGGGTGAAGGACGCGGCATGTGTGAAGCGAGAAAGCACGTGGCATGGTATATGCATGGGCTCAGAGGCGCAGCGGAATTCCGCCGCATGGCGGGCGAGCTTTCCACACTGCAGGATCTCGACCGGCTGCTCGAAAAGGTATATCTTGAAAACAGGGATGTCAGATTTGATCCCTGACAGGAGAATGAAATGAACAAGAACAGTATCCGCACGGCGAAAGCGCAGGACGCTTCCCGCATTGCGGAGATCGAAATATTCAACTACAGATTGTATTTTTACCCGATCTTTCAAAGTGACGCGTTTTACTTTGACGAGCTGCAGGTACTGCCGGCAGCCGAGGCGCTCAGAGAGGATGAAGATACGCTCGGCCGTACGCTCGTGTACGACGACGGCGCGGTCAAGGGCTTTCTGCGCATGAGCGGCAGCGAAGTGGAAAAGCTGTTTGTGGAGCCCGTGCTGCACGGACAGCATATCGGAGAAGCACTGCTCACGTATGCCATAGAGCATTTCGGGGTTTCGTGGCTGTGGGCATTGGAGAAGAATACCGGTGCGATCCGCTTTTATGAGCGGCACGGATTTAAGAGAACGGATAACCGAAAGCCGGAGGAAGACACCGACGAGTACCTCGTTCGCATGGAACGGTGATCGCTCAGGAGAGGAGAACGTATATGAAGCTTTTAGCACTCGATGGCAACAGCATCGTCAACCGTGCCTTTTACGGCATTAAGGTGCTTACAACGAAAAACGGCGAGTTTACAAACGGCATCGTCGGTTTTCTGAATATTCTCGAAAAGCTGAAGGAAGAGACGCAGCCGGATGCCGTAGCCATCGCCTTCGACCTGCGCGCACCGACCTTCCGGCATAAGATGTATGCGGGCTACAAGGCACAGCGTAAGGGCATGCCCCCGGAGCTTGCGGCACAGATGCCGCTCCTCAAGGAGCTGCTCGGTTACCTCGGCTATCGCATCGTCACATGCGAGGGCTGGGAAGCGGACGATATCCTCGGCACCTTTGCGAAGGTATGCGAGGATACCGGGCATACGTGTATGATCGCGACCGGTGACCGCGACAGCCTGCAGCTTGTTTCCGACAAGACGACCGTGCGTCTCGCAACGACGAAATTCGGTCAGTCCACGGTCACGCTGTACGACACGGACATGATCCGCGAGACCTACGGCGTTTCCCCGAAGCAGCTGATCGACATCAAGGCGATCCAGGGCGACACCTCGGACGATATTCCCGGCGTTGCCGGCATCGGCGAAAAGGGCGCCGGTGAGCTGATCCGTAAATTCGGGTCTCTCCGATATATCTACGACAATTTGGACACGCTGGACATCAAGCCCGGCATGAAGAGCAAGCTGGAAGCGTCCAAAGACAACGCGTTTTTGAGCTATGACCTCGGTACGATCCGCTGCTGTGCGCCGATCGACACCGAAATCGAGGATTATATCCCGACGGCAGGCGACCCGCAGGCGGCGGCTGCCCTCATGACGCGGCTCGAGCTCTTTAAGCTCATGGAGCGTCTGCACCTTTCCGCACAAGCGGCTCCTGCTGCAGCGGAGGAAGCTGCACCCGTCGAGCTTTTGCCGGTGCACGAATATGCGGACGGCGCGGCGATTCTCGCCCAGTGTGAGGATATGGGAGAAGCGTATTTCGTTCCCGTTTTTGCGGACGGTACGCTCGAAAAGCTGTATCTCTGCGGCGATTTTGCCGGCGGCAGAGAGGTTGCCGTCGTGCCCGCAAAGGACGCGTTTGTAAAGGCATTCTTCGGCAGTAAATGCATCAAAAAATATACGCTCGCGCTCAAGACGCTGCATCGCGCGGCGCTGAAGCTCGGCGCGAGATTCGAAAACCCGGCAATGGATATCGAGCTTGCGGCATACCTTCTGAACCCGTCCGCATCGGACTATTCGGTGCTGCGTCTTGCAGCCGAATACGATGTGTCGGTCGGCGCGTATGAGGACGAAAATGCCCGTGCGGCTGCTGTGCTGCCCGCGCTTTGCGACGTATTGCAGAGGCAGATCGACGAAAAGGGGCAGCACGAGCTTCTGGAGACGATCGAGCTGCCGCTCGCACTCGTGCTCGGTGAAATGGAGGAAAGCGGCTTCCTCGTCGACCGCGAGGCGATCCGTTCGTACGGTGAGCAGCTCGGCGAGATGACCGAGACGCTTCGCCGCGAGATCTATGAGGACGTCGGGTACGAATTCAACATCAATTCCCCGGCACAGCTCGGTGATGCGCTGTTTGTGAAGCTCGGCCTGCCGCACGGCAAGAAGACAAAGACCGGTTATTCGACGAACGCGGAGGTTCTCGAGGGCCTCAGAGACGTGCATCCCGCCGTCGACAAGATCCTGCGCTACCGCACGGTCGCAAAGCTGAAGTCCACCTACTGCGAGGGTCTTTTGAAGGTGATCGCGGCGGACGGACGCATCCATTCGAGCTTTAATCAGACGGAGACGCGGACGGGCAGAATTTCGTCCACGGAGCCGAATCTGCAGAATATCCCGGTGCGCACGGCGATCGGCCGTGAGTTCCGCCGGTTCTTTATTGCCCCCGAGGATCACGTGCTCGTCGACGCCGACTATTCGCAGATCGAGCTGCGCGTGCTCGCGCATGTTGCGAACGATGCACAGATGATCGGCGACTTCCGCGAGGGCCGTGACATCCACACCTCGACGGCGGCGCGTGTGTTTGACATGCCCGAGGAGCTCGTTACGCCGCAGATGCGTTCCCGCGCCAAGGCGGTCAACTTCGGCATCGTGTACGGCATCGGTGCGTTCTCGCTTGCGAAGGACATCGGCGTCACACGCAGAGAGGCCGACGACTACATTCATGATTATCTGCGCAACTACAAGGGCGTTGCGGATTACATGGAGCGCGTCGTGGAGGAAGCAAAGAAAAACGGATATGTCGAGACGCTGTTCGGCCGCAGGCGTTATCTGCCGGAGCTGAAGAGCTCGAATTTCAACATGCGTGCGTTCGGTGAACGTGTCGCGCGCAATATGCCCATTCAGGGTGCGGCTGCGGATATCATCAAGATCGCGATGATCCGCGTCAGAAATCGCCTTTTAGCGGAAAAGCTTCAGGCAAAGCTGATCCTGCAGGTACACGACGAGCTCATCGTCGAGTGTCCGAAGGCGGAAGCCGAACAGGTGAAAACGGTCCTTGCCGAGGAAATGGCAAATGCCGTGTCGCTCAGCGTGCCGATGATCGCTGAGGCGGAAAGCGGCGAAAGCTGGTATCAGGCAAAGGGATAACGGAAGAAAAGAGGAAGCGTATGTTGTTTTGCTGTCCTGCTTGCTCCGGCGCATTAGAGCGGCGGGAGCATGCGCTCGTGTGTCCGAAGGGGCACAGCTATGATCTTGCCCGGCAGGGGTATGTGCACCTGCTGCCGGTGAAGCAAATGCACGCGAAGGTCCCGGGAGACACAAAGCAGATGGTCGACGCACGGCGGCAGTTTCTGTCCCTCGGCCATTATGACGCGTTTCGCGATAAGCTCAAAGCGCTGACGGAGGCATATCTGCCCGAAGGCGGCGCCGTGCTCGACGCCGGCTGCGGAGAGGGCTTTTACACGGCTGCGCTTTTGGATGCGGCAAAAGCGGTGAACGGCAGTGTGACCGGTGTGGATATTTCGAAATTTGCCGTCAAAGCGGCAGCCGGAAAGTATAAGGGCATCGATTTTGCGGTCGCAAGCCTTTTTCACATTCCGTGTGCAGCGGAAAGTGTGGATGTGCTGACGGATGTCTTTGCGCCCATCGTGCCGGAGGAATTTCTGCGTGCCCTGAAGCCCGGCGGCGTTATGATCCTCGCCGTGCCGGGGGCTAAGCACCTTTGGGGCATGAAGGAGGTTCTGTACACCGCACCGTACGAAAACGAAGAACACGACACGTCGTATGACGGGTTCGAATATTTGGGGCGTGAGAGCGTGCAGCGCGGGATCACCGTCGAGGGACGTGAAAATATCGAAGCGCTGTTCTCCATGACGCCGTATTACTGGAAAACCGACGTCGCAGGCGGCGAGCGCCTGCGCGCCCTGGAGATTTTGAAGACGGAGATCAAGTTTGACTTCCTGATCTACAGGAAGCTGTGAAGAAAGGAAAAAAACGTGAAAATACTTTTTGTTTGCACGGGCAACACGTGCAGAAGTCCGATGGCTGAGGGGATCTTCCGTTCGGAAATGGAACAAAGAGGGTTTGAGAACATTATGTGTCAGAGCGCCGGACTTTCCCCGGTGGAGGGGGATCCGGTCAGCGAAAATGCGGTGACGGTCTGCAAGGAGATCGGCATAGACATCAGCGGCCATACCGCAAGACGGTTTACACCGGAGGAAATCGGTGTCTGGGACGTGTATTTTACCATGTCGAAGACACATGCGTATATTTTAGCGCAGGCCGGTGTCCCGGCAGAGCGCATCTTCGTACCGGGCTATATTGAAGACCCGTACGGCGGCGACCTCGATACATACCGCCGCGTGCGCGATAAGCTCCGTGACGAAATGACGGAGTTCCATCATTATCTTGGATTTTAAGCGAGGCGATATCATGCAGATCGTACCGATGCGGGCGGAGCACACGGCGCGGCTCGCGGAACTCGAAAAAATCTGTTTCTCCGAACCGTGGAGCGAAAAGGCGCTTTTGGAGGAGACGGAAAATCCCGCCGCATTTTTTGTTGCGGCAGTGGACGGGAGTGAAGTTCTCGGCTACGGCGGCATGCACACGGTTTTGGGAGAAAGCTACATAGATAATATCGCCGTATTTCCCGAACACCGCGGGCGCGGAGTCGGGCGTGCCGTTACAATGGCACTCGTTGAAAAGGCAAAGACGGACGGCGGCGTGTTCATCACCTTAGAGGTGCGCGCGTCCAACCTGCCTGCGATCACACTGTACCGGTCACTGGGATTTGAATCGGCCGGTGTGCGCAAACGATTTTACACGGAACCGGAAGAGGACGCGGTCATCATGACACTGTCCTTCTCAGAATAAAGAGCAGATCAGAATGTGAGGGGTACATATGCTTTTTGGAAAAATCAAGGCGCTCGTCGAGTACGGCGTCAAAAACGGACTTATTGAACAGGACGATGCCATTTACGTGCGCAACCGTCTTTTGGAGGCGTTCCGCGAGGACGAATACGCGGATGAAGCGGCGGAGGAAGCGGAAAATCTCGGCGCACTGCTCGAGTCTCTCTGCGACGAGGCTGTCGCACGCGGGATCATCGGTGACGGCATCACGGAGCGCGATCTGTTTGACACGAAGCTCATGGGCGAGCTCACCATGCGCCCGTCCGAGGTGAAGGCGAGATTCCAAAAGCTCTACGGCGAAGACCCCGTCAAGGCGACGGATTGGTTCTATAAGCTCTGCTGTGACTGCAACTACATCCGCCGTGAGCGCGTGGCGAAGGACCTGAAGTGGGTCTATCCGGATGCGCGCTTCGGCGACATCGATATCACGATCAACCTCTCGAAGCCCGAGAAGGACCCGAAGGCGATCGCTGCGGCGAAGACCATGAAGGCCTCCGGCTATCCGACCTGCATGCTCTGCAAGGACAACATCGGTTACGCCGGCCGCATGAATTTCCCCGCACGTCAAAACCACCGTGCCGTCCCGATGACGATCAACAACGCGGATTGGTTCATGCAGTATTCTCCGTATGTGTATTATAACGAGCACTGCATCGTTTTCTGCGGTGAGCACGTGCCGATGAAGATCGACGAGAGCACGTTCAGAAAGCTCTTTGATTTTGTCGGACAGTTCCCGCATTATTTCCTCGGCTCCAATGCCGATCTGCCCATCGTCGGCGGCTCCATTCTGACCCACGACCATTATCAGGGCGGTCACTATACCTTCGCCATGGCGAAGGCGAATATTGAAGAACACGTTACGATCAAGGGCTTCGAGGACGTTGAGGCCGGCATTTTGAACTGGCCGGTATCCGTCCTGCGTCTGAGACACAGCGATCCGAAGCGTCTCATCGAGCTCGCGAGCCGCGTGCTCGACGCATGGCGCTGCTACACGGACGAGGATGCATTCATTTTTGCAGAGACCGACGGCGAGCCGCACAACACGGTGACGCCGATCGCGCGCTGCGTCGACGGCACCTTCGAGCTTGACCTTGCGCTTCGCAACAATATCACCACGGAGCAGTATCCGCTCGGTGTCTATCATCCGCACGACGAGCTGCACCACATCAAGAAGGAAAACATCGGCCTCATCGAGGTTATGGGTCTTGCCGTGCTGCCATCCCGTCTGAAGGATGAGCTCAAAGCACTCGAAGAGGCGCTTCTGAGCGGAAAGGATCTTCGTGCGGACGAGGTCCTCGAAAAGCATGCGGACTGGGCGGAGGAATTCATGCCGCGCCATCCGGAGTTTAACGCGGAGAACGCCGAAGCCATTCTGCAGGCCGAGGTCGGTGCCGTGTTTGTCAAGGTCCTCGAGGATGCGGGCGTTTACAAGTGCACGCCGGAAGGCCGCGCAGCGTTCCGCAAGTTTATAGAGACGATATGATCAATCATCGCTACTCAAAGCAGGCTGAAAAAATTCTTGCTCTTCAAAAGGAAGATGGCTCGTGGGGGAAGTTCCACTCTCTTTCGATCGGTGAGGTATGCACGACCGAAGGAGCTCTTCGCAGACTCATGATCCTCGGCTACACGGTGGAGGACGAGTGTTTGCATCGCGCCGCCGAGTATTTGGTTCATTGTCTCGAGGTCGGTGAGATACCCGATAGGCGAGAGAAGACCCACAACTGGGATATTTTCGTTGAGATGATGTTGTCGAGTTGGTTGTGCCGGTTGCAGGTGCAATCACCGAAGGCAGAACGGATTGCGCAAAAATGGGCGATAATTCTGACCGGTGCGTTTCAAAGCGGCGAATACAGTGCAGACAGTTATGCGAGTGCCTATGAAGCGGTCTTTGCTGAGAAGCCGCGTGGAGGAAGAATACTGGATTTTGTTCAGCCTTATATTCTCACGCTTGCTTCTGGTCGACTGGATGAAAGAACGGAGAGCGCTGTATTCGATTATGTACTGCAGCATAAACCCGGCATCTATTATATCTGTGACGGAGAGCTGCTGCATCCACCGCAGGACTTCTGCAGCCGCGAGGCAAGCCGTTATCTTGGCGCTATGGAGCTGCTTGCGATGTATTATCCGCGACAGAGAAAAAAGCTTGCTTTCGTGCGGGATTGGTTGCACGAAAACCAGGCGGCTAATGGATGCTGGGACATGGGCTGCGTTGTGAAGGATAATGTATACTTTCCACTTTCCGATGATTGGCGCAGGAAGGGTGCTCGGGAAATGGATTGCACTGAGCGTGTGCAGAACTTGCTGCATATGCTTGAAGATTAAGCTTTCGGGAGGAAATTTTATGGCATTTGTGGATTTTAAGTATTTTTCACCGGTCATGGGGATGCAGATGAACATCGGCATCATTCTGCCGGAGGTCATGCAGGGCATCGGCGTTGAGGGTGCGGGCAAGGAAGAAAACGCGCCCATCCCGACGCTGTATCTGCTGCACGGCACGAGCGACGACCAGACCATCTGGCACCGCCGCACGTCGATCGAGCGCTATGTCTCCGACAAGCGTCTTGCGGTCGTCATGATGACCACGCATCTCGGCGCATACACGAACCAGAAATACGGCTTCCGTTATTTTGACTATGTCGCAAAGGAAGTGCCGGAGATCTGCGCACGCTACTTCAATCTCTCGAGAAAGAGAGAGGAGAAGTTTATCGCCGGTCTTTCCATGGGCGGCTACGGCGCGCTGAAGATCGGTCTCGCGCTGCCGGATGAATTCTCCGTCGTCGGCGGTCTTTCCGCAGGCTGTGACCGTCTCGGTCACCTCTCCGAAGCGGTGCGTAAAATCAAGAGCATCGAGGAGCTGCGCGAAAAGAAGGACACACTCGACGCGAGAACGTACAGCGGCGCTATGAATTTCTTCCTGAATTTCGGCTCGCCGGCTGAATTTGAGAAAAACGAGGACGACAATCTGTTCCTCGTTGCCGAAAAAGCGAAGAAGTCCGGCAAAACGCTCCCGAAGCTCATCATCCGCTGCGGTACGGAGGATAAGCTTGCGATCGAGCCGAACCGCCGCTTTAAGAAGCATCTCGACGCGCTCGGCATCGAAAACGATTACGCCGAGTTCCCGGGTATCCACAGCTGGGAGTTCTGGGACACGCACATTCAGTATGTTCTCAGTCAGCTTGAGCTGTAAATTGACGACCGCTGTAAATTGCAGTTGAAATTTAGGCGGCTTTGTGATACGCTAAGTTAAAGAAATTCAGCGTTATTCGTCGAAATAAGGATAACGGAAAGGAATCGGTTTACTATGAAAAAGTATATTCAGGAATTTAAGACGTTTATTTCCCGCGGCAACGTACTCGACATGGCTGTCGGTGTTGTTATCGCTTCTTCCTTCACGGCGATCGTCAACGCAGCCGTTGCCGGTCTGGTCACGCCGATCATCGGCCTGTTCATTCCGAATACTACATCCTTTGCTGAGTGGGCACCGGGTGGCTTCGGTCTCGGCGCATTTATCAATGCCGTCATCACCTTCTTCATCACCGCTGTCGTCGTCTTCATGGTTATGAAGGTCGTCAACGCTGCACGTGATCTTAAGAAGAAGCCCGAACCCGAGGCTCCGGCAGCACCGACCACAAAGACCTGCCCGTACTGCCTGTCCGACGACGTTAAGATCGGCGCCGTAAAGTGCCCGCACTGCGCATCCGATCTGCCGGAAGAGGAAACGACCGAGGAATAATTTCTACATAAAATTATGGGTTTGCCGTGCTTTGCGGCAGACCCCCGTATAAAGAATACAGACAGGCACAGTGGGTATCGCTGTGCCTTTTTGCTTTTGTGCCGTCTCCGTTTTTGGAGAAGAAATGAGGAAAAATGCATATTCAGTATAAAAATCTGACCGTTCGGGATGCCGAGGATTTTGACGCAGAGCAGCTGACCGCGTGGTGGAATGACGGCGCCATGATGGCGCACGCGGGCTTTCCGAACGGTCTCGGGACAAACGTCGAAAAGGTCATCGCGGGGCTTCACAACGGCCGCTTGATTCTGGAAGAAAATGAGCGGCGGATCGGTGAAGCGAGCTATCGAACCGTGGGCGAGGGCATCGCGGAGATCGGCATCAAGATCTGCGAGGCGGATTGTCAAAACCGCGGTCTCGGCAGAGTCATCCTCAGCATGCTGATCGCAGAGCTCTTTAAGCAGGGCTTTCAGAAGATCGTGCTGGACACGAACCTTAACAACCGCCGTGCACAGCACGTGTATGAGACTTTGGGCTTTACGAAGCTTCGTGTCAATATCGACTCGTGGACGGATCAACTCGGCCGCAAGCAGTCCTCGGTGGACTATGCGCTGACGGAAGAAGATTTTGTTGATTTTAGGAAATAACTATGGAGATCAAACGCATCAATACGTATAAAGACGAGCGGTTTTCCGAAAAGGTGCTGCTGCAGCACGGCTGCTTCTTGGCGGACGGGAAGCCGTATGAGGTGGAGATCGTTTCCGATTGCGAAGCGGTGATCTGCGGAGAAAACAGCGCCGTGTACCCCGAGATCATTGAAGAATTCCGCTTCTATACGCCGCATATCACGCGGTTTTGCGACAAAAACGGGCAGCTCGTTGTCGAGTACCCGCAAGTTGAGCTGCTGACTTTGCACCTTGACGAGATCCAGCCGTCACAGTTTTTCGTGGACGAGGACAAGATCGCGGCGATCAGCTCCTTCATCCGTGAACCGCAGGACATCATCATTCAGGTTCTGCCGGACGGGGAGCGGTTTGTTTCGCTTGATGGGCACACCCGGCTGTACTATGCGGTCATGAAAGGCTGGACTTGTGTCCGTGCGGTGGTAGAGTCTTCGGACGAATGGGTGTATAAATTCGTCGCGGAAGCACAAAAGCGAGGCGTTTACACCCCGAAGGACATGACCTTAGTGAGCCACGACGAATACGAAGTAAAATGGAATCGCTTCTGCGATGAATTCTTCGCAAATGGGGGAGAGCGTTATGAAACGGATATGTGAGCTGAACGACAAGACCGTGCTCGGTACGGACGGGATGTCCGACAAGGCGCCGAGGATCACCGCCCGTGCCGTCGTCAAAACCGAAGACGGCCTGTACGCTGTCATGTATGCTGAGAAGTTTAAGCTCCACAGTTTGCCCGGCGGCGGTGTGGAGAACGGCGAGGATGTTTTGACGGCGCTTCAAAGGGAGGTCTTTGAAGAAACCGGGTGCACCTGTGACGAGATCCGTGAGCTTGGTATCGTTTCCGAGAACCGTGCAAGTCTGGACTATACGCAGATCAACTATTACTTTGCGGTCACAACTCTACACATTCCCGGTGAAAACCATCTGACGGAAGCCGAAAAGG
>JAGAOD010000227.1 GCA_017623855.1 Clostridia bacterium | reverse complement strand
GGTCAAAATCAATTTTACAGTAATTTTTGAAAACGGTCAAGTCCCAAAAACCCAGTGTTTATGCGGGTTTGCGAGCACTCGAACTTCGGAGGTGTCGGGACCGACCACTTGTTCCCAAACCACCCGCGCTCCCAGCTGCGCCACACCCGGATATATTGAATTTTTAGTGCCCGTTTTTGAGGAAATTTTCTCAATTGTGGGATAAACTGTGGTCAAAACGATTTTTGACCGATTTTTTGATTTTTGCAAATGCCCGAAACCCGCATGAATACAGGGGTTTTGAGGCTTTTTATTTTTCAGGACATTGAACGCCCGACACGCTCCCAAAGCAGCTGCGCTACACCCGGATATTTTATTAGGCAGATTATTATACCCTATTTCGGGAAGAAATGTCAAGGCTTATTGCCGGGCATGAGGGTTGGGGGCGCATGTTTATGCGCCCTTTGCCAGTTTTACGATCCTGTCCCACACGACGGGGCCGACGATGCCGTTGTTTTCGAGCCCTTGGTTTTGCTGCACGGCGCGCACGGCAGCTTCCGTGCCGGGGCCGAAGACGCCGTCGACGGTCACGCGGGGGATGAAGCTGTGGGTTTCGGCTGCGCGGTTCAGAAGATTCTGCAGGTCGGTCACATCATCGCCGCGCACACCGCGGAACAGAAAGCGTCCGGGGTAAACGAAGCTGCTGTCGGGCAGTATATTCGGCGGGATATTGGCGATCGTTGCGCGGTAGGTCTCGAGAAGCCGCGGCGCGGTGGCAGGCCCGAACACGCCGTCCGCGGTAAGTCCGTTCTGCCGCTGAAATGCCGTGACGGAATCCCTTGTACGCGTGTCGAAAACGCCGTCGACGGGCGGGATGGGGATCTGATCGTTAAAATAAGCAACGACCGCCAGCAGATACTGCATTTGCCGGACGAACTGTCCGCTGTCGCCGAGCCGCAGCACCTTCGGATACAGCCGGTCGGCTTCTTCGGGGGTGATTCCCTCGGAGTACAGCTCATTCAGCCGCTTGATCCCGTTGTAGATCGACCTGATCTTATACCAGGTTGCTTTTCCGACGACGCCGTCCGGGGAGAGATTGAATATGCGTTGGAACGCGCGGACGGCATTTTCCGTGTCGCGGTTGAAAAAACCGTTCGTTTCGGGGATCCGCGGGATGGCGGGGTAATTTACCGCGATGCGATTCAATTCACGCTGGATGACGCGTACGTCCTCACCGAGATTGCCGAAGCGCAGCGGCGTTCCGGGATATGATTCCCGAACGTTCGCCACGGGCGCGTTGAAGACGATGTTGATATCGTCGCCGTAATACCGCTGCAGGATCTCATACGGGACGAGTCCCTGCTTTGCGAGATCGACCGTGCCCCACTGAGAGAGTCCGTCGCAGGTCGAGGTGGTGCCGTTGCAGTACTGCGTGAAATACGGCTGGATGGTGCCCTGCTTTACGACGTAATCGTTGAAGATATCGTCGACGATGCGGGAAATATTTTCGAAAATATCGCGGTTTGCGATGAACTTCTGATCGTACTGCGTGGTGGAGGTGATATCGAAGTCGTAGCCTTGGCTGCGGTAAAACTCCGTATAGACGCGGTTGAGCGCGTAGGAGATCTGCGCGAGGATATTTGCGCGTATGGCGGACTCCGGCCAGTTCGGGTAGATCTCACTGGACGCCACGTTCTTAATATACTCCGGAAACCGCACACGGATATTTTCTGCCGGGCTGTCCGGCAGACCGAGATGCACGGTGATGTACTCCGGGATCACCGGGGGATCGGGATAGGGCATAAGGTGCTCCTTTCTCAGCTGCCGTTTTGGCTGGATTGAAACCGGACGGGTTGGATGGACTTGATCCCGGGAAATACCGGTACCTGTCGATAGATCTCTGTGCGGTAGTCCGGATGGCTCACGCGGATGTCGTATAATTCAAACGGCTGTACCGAACCGGGCTCCTGCGCGAGGACGTTGTCCGGTGCAGGCAGTGTGATACCGTCCAGCACACCGCTTTGATCCGTCTTCCCCGAAGCAAAGCGGCGCGCCCCGTCGATGAAGTCACGTGTGACCAATACATCCGCATTCGGGACAGGTATGGTCTGCGGCCCGGTGAAGGCTTGTACACGAAGCCAGCCGGCATTTGTGTTTCGCTTTCCGAAGCTCTCGAAGGTGTCCGGTACGGGGTTAAAGGTTTGAAGAGGGTCCCTGTCGGGTGTGGCTTCCGGCGGATTTACAACCGCGTCGCGATCCGACGGCAGGGTGATGCGCGTACCGACCCGACTGCTCGTGCTGCGTGCAGCCATCTGCGTCAGCTCGGCTTTGTATTTTTCCACACGGGAGTGGAAATTCTCCGTTCTCATAAGAAACAGCTCCTTTCGGAATGTCCTTCTCCATAATAAGCGGACAGGCTGAAAAGGTGACAAACAAGAAAACGAACATTTTTTCGAGAATTTTCAAATGTTCGATTGACAAATGTCGAACATCTGTTTATAATATAGGCAAAAGAAACGAATGTTCGCAACAGTTGTTCGCTTTTGTACAGAAAGGGGAATATAAAATGTATATGGTTTTTCTTATGGTCGGTATTGTTGTAATGTGCGGTCTGCTCTGCTTCTCTGAGCTCATCGTTCAGATTTGGGATAAAGCGGATGCCCGTTCCCGTGCGGCGCGCCGTCCGGTCTATGCCGCTCCGGCGAGAGTCCCGGCAAAGGTGACGAGGCTTCCTGTGCCCGGCTCGCTGCCCGACCGCGAGGCGATTGGCAAAATTTGTTCCCTGTCGGATCATTTTGCGGATCACTTCCAAAAGGTCGTCAATTCGTAACACAGTCTTGTTTGCTCCCATATCATATGAAAGGCTTTGGGGTCTGTTTTGCTCATGCAGACTCTGAAGTTTTTTACTTTTTGGATCGTTTTTATAATTTACTCTTGAAACAACCTGTGCTTTTTGGTAAGCTTTATACAAATATATCGTTCTTCGCAGACATAATGGAATTGCGGGGGAGTATTGGCAGGAGGCATACTATGATCGAGATCATTGAGCTCGTCAACAGTAAGGTGAACGGTTTTGTCTGGGGCGTCCCGGCGATTGTTTGTATTTTGGGTGTGGGTCTGTATCTCAGTGTTCGTACGGGGTTCATCCAGTTCCGTAAATTCGGCCTTGCGATGAAGAACACGATCGGACGTATTTTTGAAAAGAAGCAGGCCAAGGAGGGGGCGATGACACCGTTCCAGGCGGTGTGTACGGCGCTCTCCGCGACGGTCGGTACCGGTAATATTTCCGGTGTTGCCGGTGCGATCGCACTCGGCGGCCCGGGTGCTGTTTTCTGGATGTGGATCTCTGCATTTCTCGGTATGTGTACAAAGTTCGCCGAGGTCACGCTTGCGGTTCATTTCCGCGAAAAGAACGAACAGGGCGACTATGTCGGCGGCCCGATGTACTATATAAAGAACGGCCTTAAAAAGCATTGGCTGTGGCTGGCTTATGTATTTGCCGCATTCGGCATCTGCGCGGTTTTCGGTACGGGCAATGCCGCACAGGCCAACACCATCGTAGCGTCCATCAACTCGGCACTTTTGAGCTATAACCTTCTGCCGGAGAGCAGCCTGAGGGTCACGAATGTGATCATCGGCGTCGCGATCGCGATCATCGTGGCACTCATTCTCATCGGCGGCATCAAGCGCATCGGCCGTGTTTCCGAAAAACTCGTTCCGGTCATGGCGATCCTGTATGTTGTTTTGGGCATCGGTGTTATCGTGATCAATCTTGACCGCATTCCCGAGGTGTTTGCAAGTATTTTCCGGGGCGCATTTAACCCGAGAGCCGTGACGGGCGGCATTGTCGGCTCCTTCTTCCTGAGCATGCGAAACGGCATTTCCCGCGGTATCTTCTCGAACGAAGCCGGTCTCGGTACCGGCTCCATCGCGCATGCCTGCGCCGACACGGACGAACCCGTACAGCAGGGCATGTTCGGTATTTTTGAAGTATTTATGGATACGATCATCGTCTGCACGATGACGGCACTCGTTATTCTTTTGAGCGGCGTGGACATTGTGTTCGGCAAGGCTGCCGGCTCCGAGCTGACGATCAGCGGTTTTGTTTCGGTTTACGGCAACTGGATCACGATCTTCACCGCCATCGCCATGTGCTGTTTTGCGTTCTCGACGATCATCGGCTGGGGTCTGTACGGCTCCCGATGCGCGGAGTTCCTGTTCGGCTCGAAGGCGACGAAGATCTTCCTCGCACTGTACTCGCTGATCTCGATCGTCGGCGCGACGATGGACCTCGGCCTTGTGTGGAGCATTTCCGAGACCTTTAACGGCCTTATGGCGATCCCGAACCTGATCGCTGTTTTCCTGCTTTCGCCGGTCGTGCTGAAGCTGGTGAAGGAATATTTCGCAAAACAGAAGAAGTGATTTGTGTTAAGCGGCGGTGGAGGGATCGGAACACCGTCGCTTTTCAGCTGTCGAAAGGAGAGCATCATGCGCTACAAAGAGGATTGGTACAGAGCAAAAGAGAGACTGACCGCGTTTTGGAACGGAGATATCATCGACCGCTGCTGTGTCAGTGTGAAGGTTTACGAGAATTTTGACGATCCGCTCATCCGCATCGTTCCCGGCACGGACGAGGAACGCCTGCGCCACTGGACGGACCCGGAGCATATCATCAAAAGAAAGCGCATGCAGATGGAGCACACGTATTACGGCGGCGAGTCCTTCCCGGCGATCTTTGTCGATCTCGGTGCGGGCGGTCATGCGGGCTTCTTTAAGGGTGAAAAGCATTATTTCGGCGATTCCGTGTGGTTTTTCCCGTCTCTCGAGGATCCGGACGATCTCGAGTTCGACGAAAACAGCTTTATGTATAAGAAAACGCTTGAGCTTGCGAAAGCGTATGCCGAGGACAGCCGCGGGGATTATATGGTCTCCATGCCGGATACCTCCGGCAACATCGACGCACTGTCCCACCTCATGGGGCCCGAGGCAATGCTTCCTGCGCTGATCGAAGAGCCCGAGGCGGTACAGCGTGCACTCGGCAAAATACAGACGGCGTACGAGCGCATTCTCCGCGAGGTTTATGACATCGTGCGCGGCGTCAACGAGGGCGGCAGCTGTATCGACTGGCTCAGCACATGGGCACCGGGCTTTCATGCGCAGATGCAGAGTGATGCGTCGGTCATGATCTCGAACCCGATGTTCAAGGAGTTTATTTTGCCGGAGCTTCGGACACAGTGCAAATTCCTCGAGTATCCGCTTTACCATTTCGACGGCGTGGAGCAGATCCGTCATCTCGACGATCTGCTTTCGATCCCGGAGCTCAGGGCGATCCAGTGGACGCAGGTCGCAGGTCAGCCGCCTTGCACGGCATATTTCCCGGAACTCAGAAAAATTCAGGCGGCAGGGAAGAATCTTCTGATCATCGTGTCTCCCGATCAGATCGAACCGATCATGGAAAATCTGTCCTCGCGCGGTCTGTATCTGGTCACGACCGCACCGACAAGGGAGGACGCGGATCGGATCATCAAGACAGTCGGCAAATTGACGCATGAATAAACGAAAAAGGAAGTCCGAGGTCGATCCCCGGGCTTCCTTTTGTATGATTATGTATTATTCGAAATTATAGGGGCAGAGCTTGAATTTGTACATCGTGGCTTCCTGCGGGAAGGTGTTCATGTACTGCTCGTCGCCGTTCATGATACGTCCGCGCTGCCAGACACCGTTTACGAACACGCCTTCCTCCTTCGAAAGCAGGTCGAGGTAATCGGGGCAGGTATCCGTCGGAGCGAAGGTCATGGAGCAGTTGCGGGCGAGAACGACAAATTCATAGTCGCCGAGCTCTAAAACGAGACCGCCTGCGGCAGCTTTTCGGTCGCCGTTATAAGCAAAGCTGAGATTGGTGTTTTTGAGCTGTACAGAGGCGCTGCGGTCTCCGTTGTTCGAAACGAAACCGTGTACGCGTCCCTCTTTGTGCGCCTTTTCGATCAGCTCTTCCATGCCGGCAACCTTGCCGTATACGTCGGCGAGGAGAGAACCCGCCTTGCCGGACATGGCATCCGCGGAGATATTCAGTGCGGCAAGCACCTCCGGCGCAACTTCCTCACGCACACCGCTCATGTCTTCGACACCGAACGGCGCAAAGCACATTGCGTTGTGGCGGCCTACGGCGTAAAGATAGAATGCAACGGTGTCCGCGGTCTGGCGTACCTCGGGGATGAAGAGCGGATTGCCGTCCGAAGCGTATTCGTCGCAGACGTCGCGGTAGTAATCGACGTAAATATCCGGAGCGAACAGGGCAGCACTCGGTGCGGCCGCGCGCCATACCTTGTGCATCTTAAACTGCGGGCCGCCGGACGGATAGAGACCGGGCTTCCACGGTGCCTGCTCGAGCCATGCGTTTACGTACATCGGCAGGTCGTATTCCGCTTTGCCTGCCTGCATGATCTGTTCCACGGCGCAGCCGTAATGCCATGCCATGAAGGTCTCCGCGGCATCCTTGCCGAAGCCTTCGCTCCATGTGCCGGAAACGCCGAGGGCCGCGGCGAGCTTTTCGGGGATCTGCTCCTCAAAAGCCGCATTTGCGGTCGGGCTGTAGTCGCGGTCGGCGCCGAATATGCCGATCTCGTTTTCGACCTGGATCATAATGACCGTGCGCTGCTCGTCGACTTCACGAAGATGCTTCATAACGGCGGAAAAGGCCTTCGCGTCGGCTGCGACCGCTTCCTTACACAGCGGGGAAAGGATGCGGATATTCGTGCCGTTCATAAAGACGAGCGGCTTATTGCCCTGCGCCGTCGCATACCAAAAACGCTTGTGATCGGTGCGCACCCACTCCGGTGCGTACGTGGAAGCGGCATTTTTCCACAGACCGAACCACAGAAGAACAAGGCGTACGTTTTCGCGGCGTGCCTGCTGCAGCAGACCGTCGATCAGCGTGAAATCAAACACACCCTCCTGCGGCTCGACGCACTCCCAGTAAATGGGCGCGACCACGCAGTTCATGTTCATATTGCGAAGTGCGGGCCAGACACGCGCGTCCATATATTCGAGGCTCGAAGCACTCGAGTTATGGATCTCACCGGAACGGGCGTGGAAGGGTTTGCCGTCCACGATGAGCGTTGTCAGCTTGCCCGTGCCTTCGATATAAGGGATATGTGCCATATACAATTCCTCCTTGAGCTAAACTTGTCCGTACAAGTATTCTGCTTTGAGTATAGCAGGAACGAGCCGCACAGTCAAATAAAAAACCGGCCCCGCTTCGGAGCCGGTATGGATTATGCATTTTTGCCGTTATAGTACTTTGCGAGACCGCCTTCGCCGGTCTCACGGTATTTGGAGAACAGGTCGCGGCCTGTCTCGTACATCGTGTTGACGACGACGTCAAAGGAGATTTTTCGGGTGTAGGTCAAAAAGTTTGCAAGGTTCAGCGCATTGATCGCACGCATCGCCGCGACTGCATTGCGCTCGATACAGGGGATCTGCACCAGACCGCGGACCGGGTCACAGGTCAGGCCGAGGTGATGCTCCATAGCGACCTCCGCCGCGTACTCGATCTGATCGAGATCCATGCCGTGCAGCTCTGCCAAAGCCGCAGCAGCCATGGAGCAGGCGCTGCCGATCTCTGCCTGACAGCCGCATTCCGCGCCGCTGATCGAGGCGTTCGTCTTGATGAGATTGCCGATGAGACCGCCGGCTGCGAGTGCGCGGAGGATCTCCGTGTCGGAGAAGCCGCGGCGCTCCTGCATGTACAGCAGAACGGCGGGAAGAACACCGCAGGCGCCGCAGGTAGGCGCAGTGACGATAACACCGCCGCCTGCGTTTTCCTCGCTCACAGCGAAGGCGTATGCGCAGACCGTGCGGTTTTCACGTGTTTCGGCGCTTTCGTCGATATGCTTCTGACGGTAGAGCATTTTTGCCTTGCGCTGCACGTCGAGGCCGCCCTTCAGCGTACCTTCCGTATCGAGACCGCGCATGACGGCGTTTTTCATGGTCTTCCATACTTCGCCGAGGTAGAACCAAATGCTGTCACCCTCGCACTGCTCCACATACTGCCACAGATGCAGGTGGTTTTCGGTGCAGTATGCCTTGATATCCGCAAAGGTGGAGAGCGGGTATACATCGGACGGCGTGTCGGGCACGGCCTCGCCCTCGGTCTCTATCTTACCGCCGCCGACGCTGATCACACGCTGTGTGTCAACGACCTTGCCGTCCTTGAGGGCGCAAAGCTCCATCGTGTTCGGATGCGGCAGGGGCTTGTCTGTGAAATCGAAGTGGATGTCCACGGGACGCGGTGCAAAGGTCTTTACCAGTATTTCATCCGTAAGGTGTCCCGGGCCGGTCTTCGCAAGGGAGCCGTACAGTGTCACGAGAAAAGCGTCCGCGTGCAGATTCTTTTCCTTAAAGCGTTTTGCGGCGCGCTCCGGACCCATTGTGTGGGAGCTGGAGGGGCCGGTTCCGATTCTGTAAAGTTCCTTTAACGATTCCATGACCTGAGCGTCCTTTCGTACGGTTATAATCTTTCTACCGATATTATACGCCTCACGGACAGAAATGTACAGATGTCTGTGAGGTGAAAACAAAACTTTTTAGACAGTCGAAAAAGACCGAAGCGCGAAACTCCGGTCTTCTTTGCTTATTCTTCCACCACGCCGTCGATGATGCAGCGGCCATCGCCGCGGCGCATGCGTACGCGAACGAGCACCGTCTGCCCGTACGGGCGGACGCAGGCGACACGTATTACATCGCGTCCCACGCGGCGAGCGCCGTGATCCGCACCGACACCGACTGGACGGGCG
>JAGAOD010000226.1 GCA_017623855.1 Clostridia bacterium | reverse complement strand
TGCGCACAAAAAAGAACAGCGACACCAAACGGTGTCGCTGTTCTTTTGGTGCGCGAAACGGGACTTGAACCCGTACGTCAGAGACACACGCCCCTCAAACGTGCCTGTCTGCCAATTCCAGCACTCGCGCTCAACAAGTGGTATTATATCAGCAGACAGCACGCTTGTCAATAGTTTTTTGAAAAATTAATCGACTTTGATCGCTTCCTGTTCGGAGACGGTCTCCGCCAAAAGGATCTGCACAGGTGTTTCGTCCGTGTACGGATGCCAGACCGGCAAACCTTCTCCATTCGGATCACCTGTTTTTGCGAAGTTTGCCCAGTAAGCGGAAACTACGGCTTCGAGCGCACGGTCGCAATCTTCCCACGGACGCCATGCGCGGTCGAGTGTGTGGAAAACATACCACAGCTCACAGGAATGGAACGCACCCGCGTCGTCACCGGGCAGCTTGCGGTTAAAGTAATAGAGATACGAAGGATTACGCTCGAGCTTAAGCTGATTCTTCGCCCAATGCACGGCACTCTTTTCGAGCATACGGTCCTCAAAACCGATATCATTGCCGGTAGAGCCAATCATATAGTCGATATCATGGATCTCACCGGTCAGCGCCTGTTCATCCGTAGACGCAGGAAGCAGGTATCCGTCCGTTACCGGGACCCAGCCCAATCCGCCGCCGGTGTTGATGGTATACTGTACCTCAGCGATCTTCTCAGCCGGGATCTTTCGCATATCGTCGATCGTTTCTGCACCAAGTGCCTTCATCAGCAGCTCCGTAGCCGGCAGACGGGACTCAACGGAAGTATTCCCTCGTGTAAGGCCGTTCAAACCGCCGCCGCTTTGCAGCACGGCACGCTTGATCTTGCCCTTTGTCAACGGAGAGGAGATCAGGATCTGCACGCTCATACAGCCTGCAGACTGACCGGCAACGGTGATCTTATCCGGGTCGCCGCCGAATGCTTCGATATTATCGTATACCCAGTTTAATGCCGCGATCTGATCGAAAATGCCGTAGTTGCCGGTGAGGCCTTCCGGATTCTCCGCAGCTAATGCGGGATGCACCATAAAGCCGAGTGCACCGACACGGTAATTGATGGAGACCATGATAACGCCGTTCTTCGAGAACTGCTCGCCGTCAAATTCCTTCTCAGCGCCGCAGCCGTGCAGGAATGCACCGCCGTGGATCCAGAAAAATACGGGCAGCTTTTCTTCGGTCTTCTCTGCCGGTGTCCAGATGTTCAGATACAGGCAATCCTCATTGCGTTCAATGGTTTCCTCCGTGTAAAACTCCTTCGCATAGAAGCCCTCACGGGTGAGGTCCGCCTGCGGAGCCTTTGCAGAAAATGCTTTCGCAGAACGAACACCGTCCCATGGTGTTTTCGGCTGCGGACGCTTCCAGCGCAGCTCGCCGACAGGCGGCTCTGCGTACGGAACGCCCTTAAAAATCAAAGTTTTTTGATCCGCGGAGAGACAGCCCTCAAGCTGTCCCTCGCGTACGTTAACAATTGTCTGCATATTTTACTCCCAGATTATGCGTTGAGCTGTGCAAGCAAACCGTTGATGACCTCGGTCGGGATCATTCCGCCTGCAAATGCGATCATCGTGCGCAGCGGCATGCCCTTCATCATTTCCATCATAGCCTTGCCCATGCCGATGCTGTCAGCAGCCGCAGCTGCATCTCCACCGCCACCCAGCGGAGACTGTGCCATCATCTGACCGATGAACTGAGCGCCGATCGGATTCGCCATGATCTCACCCATTGTGGAGTTCATGGAATAAACCGGCTTCAGAACGGTCGTGGACTCAACCTTAACAGCAGCTGTGCAAGCGATATCACGGCTGGACTTTGCAGCGATGATCTCATACTCGCCGCTTTCAACGTACCAATCAGCCATATCGGTCTTGTAGTAAGCGAATGCACGCTTCGAAAGCTCGAAAGAAACGGTCTTTGTCTCACCCGGCTCAAGCTCAACCTTTTCGAAGCCCTTAAGTTCCTTATCCGGACGGATGGTCATGCTTTCCGGCATACCGACGTACAGCTGTACGACTTCCTTGCCCTTTACGGCGCCGGTATTTGTGACGTCTACGGATACGGTTAGTGTATCGGTATCCTTCATCTCAGTCTTATCGAGCTTCAGATTACTGTACTCGAAGGTCGTGTAGCTGAGGCCATGACCGAACGGGAACAGCACGTTCATCTTTTTCTTATCATAATAGCGGTAACCGACAAAGATGCCCTCACGGTACTCCGTCTTATCCTGCTCATCGCCGATGTAATAGAGATAGGACGGGTTATCCTCGAGCTGCAGCGGGAAGGTCTCCGCGATCTTACCGGACGGGTTCACGTTGCCGTACAGCAGATTAACGGTAGCCGGGCCGACAGCCTCGCCGCCGAGATATGCATACAGAACACCCTTAACATCGTTGATCCACGGCATGGTGATGCAGCCGCCGCACATACCGACAACGACCGTATTCGGCTGAACAGCCGTAACAGCCTTCACGAGTGCTTCGTGGTTCTTCGGCATCGCAAGCGTGCTGCGGTCAAAGCCTTCGGACTCGAGCGCATCCGTAATACCGACGAACAGAACGGCAACGTCAGCCGCCTTTGCGGTCTCGGCTGCTTCGTTGAGAAGTGCCTCATCCGGCTGGTCGGTATCGGTTTCATAGCCCTTTGCGTATGTAACATTCAGGTCAGCCGCTGCTTCAAGCGCGCCTGTGACCTTATAAGCGTTAACATGGGAGCTGCCGCCGCCCTGGAAACGCGGAACTTCTGCGAACTTACCGATGAACGCGACCTTCTGCTCCTTCTTCAGCGGCAGAATACCGTCGTTCTTCAGAAGAACCATGGATTCCTCTGCGATCGTCTGCGCAAACTTGTGGTCTGCTTCGAAGTCGATCACGGTATCGGGTCTGCGCTTATCGACATAGCGCATGACAACATCAAGAATACGCTCACAAGCGGTATCGAGAACAGCAACATCCATCTTGCCGCTGTTAACGGCCTCAACAAGCTGCTTATCGTTCGCAACGTTCTTACCGGGCATTTCAAGATCCATACCCGCTTCAAGGCACTTTACACGGTCAGCCGTGGTTGCGCCCCAGTCGCTGACGACGTAGCCGTCAAAGCCCCACTCGTCGCGGAGAATATCGGTAAGGAGATACTTATTCTCAGCAGCAAATGTGCCGTTGATCTTATTATAGGAGCACATGACCGTCCAGGGCTTCGATTCCTTTACGGAAGCCTCAAAAGCCGGCAGGTAGATCTCGCGCAGTGTACGCTCGTCAACGATACTGTCGTTGGACATGCGGTGATATTCCTGGCTGTTAGCCGCATAATGCTTGATGCTGACGCCGATATCCTGGCTCTGTACACCGTCGATATACTTCTTCGAAAGCTCACCTGCGAGGTACGGGTCTTCGGAAAGATACTCAAAGTTTCTGCCGCAAAGCGGAGAACGCTTGATGTTCACAGCCGGACCGAGCAGCACGGAAAGCTCTTCCGCCTGGCAAGCATGACCGAGTGTCTCGCCCTGCACCTTGAAAAGGTCGCGGTCAAAGGAACAAGCCATGCAGGAACCGGTCGGGTAGCTCGTCGCCGGTACGCTGGCATTAAAGCCCATATGGTCAGCCTTATCTGCCTGCTTACGGATACCGCAGGGGCCGTCGGACACCATTACGGACGGAATACCGAGGCGCTCCGGTGTTTCCAGACGCCAGAAATCCTTACCGGAGCAAAGCGCAGCTTTTTCCTCCAGTGTCATTTGTGCAACGATAGATTTAATATCCATACAAACAACTCCTATAGTTTTTTCTTTATGATACCATACAGTACACAAATTTTCCAGTAAATTTTGAAAATAATCGGTAATATTCAATAACCGTTCACAAAATTTTCTCCGTGTTGACTTTTTTAAGGGTTGATGATATAAAATATGTAACGATTAAATTCAATCTGCGTATCACCTTGGGTTCTTTTTCGAATCTTTACGAGTTTTTCCCGACAAGACACATCCTGTCCGTGAACTTGGAGGGCTAAAGCACAAAACCGACCTGCTCTGCACAGGTCGGTTTTTCCGTCTTTCTGTAATCTTATATGCCGAATAGCTTTGCGAAATTATCAAAGAGCATTTTTCGGTTCTCTTCCTCGTTGAAGCCCATCGAGAAAAAGCGTTCGAGCTCACCCTTCGGCGTCCACATCGGGAAATCCGTGCCGAAAAGCGTTTTATCCACACCGAAATGCTCGATGCTGCACTCAAAAAGCGTACTGCTTGAATCCACATATACGTTAGTACCCTGCAGCACGGCGCGTGCGTTGTCCCACTCTCTGTAACCGCCGAGATGCGCGGCGATGCACAGAAAGTCCGGATGCTTTTCGAGCACCTTAGAAAGGCGAAGCGGCGAGGAAAAATCCATGCGGTCGTCACCTGTGTGGAAAAGCACGATCAGCCCGCGGCGTGTGCATTCTTTATAGACCTCGAGCATGTTGTCGGCATCGATATTGAATTTCTGAAAATCCGGATGAAGCTTAATGCCGCGGAGACCGAGTGCTTCGATGCGGTCGAGCTCGCCCGCTACATCCGTAATGTCCTGATGCCACGCACCGAGACCGATAAACGCGGGGTATTTCTTGCACTTCTCCGCAATGAACGTATTGATTGATTCAACCTGCTCAACCTTGGTAGCCACCGAGCAGACAAGAAAACGCTCAATTCCGGCAGCCGTACCTTCTTCATGCAGAATATGCGGCAAACCGACCTCGTCCATCTCGATATCGTAAAACCTGCCGACACTTGCGGTCGCCTTCTCCGCGATCTTTCCCGGGTAGATGTGCGCGTGCGCATCCGCGACCCTGTATGTAACACCGTTATGTGTGACTGCCATCTTTCATTTCCCTCTCTCTTTTAGAAAAAACGCATCCGCAAAAGTCCTGTCGGTACAGGTCATACTCCTTTGACAGAACGATGGAGCGTTTATATCCGTCCTTCTTCTTAAAATCGGACGGAAGGTGCGGAACACCGTATTTTTCGGCGAGCTCCTCACCGATCTCATTGAGCTTTGCCGCGTTCTTCAGCGGGCTGATCGACAACGTGCTCGTGAAATAATCAAATCCGTGCTCTGCCGCGTACTTTGCCGCAGCCTCAAGACGCAGGCGGTAGCAGACAAAGCAGCGCTCTCCGCCCTCCGGAATATCCTCCAAACCGCGCACTGCCGTATAGAACTCCGTGGGATCATAATCGGCACGGATCATCTTCGCGTCGCGCGCAGCAGGCATTTCCCTTATGAGCCTTTCAAGCTCCGCTTCACGCTTTTCGAACTCCGACCTCGGTGAAATATTCGGATTATAGTACAGCACGGAAACCGCAAAGCGTTCCGTCAGCTGCTCCAAAACGGCGCTCGAGCACGGCGCACAGCAGGCATGAAGCAAGAGCGAAGGACGCTTGTCCTCCCGGCTCAGTGCCTCCATCAATTTATTCAGTTCTTTCGAGTAATTTCTTATCATAGCCATGCTTGATATTTTAGCACAAGAGATTATTTCATGCAAGTCCGCCTTATACGCGAATCAAAGATTTCTTACATTTTTTCCGCTGTAATTGACAATATAAACAATTCACGATAAAATGAACATAACGCTGTATGGATCAGATTTTTCTGCGGGGTAGTTTATGAATTTCGATTTTTCTGTTCTCGTTTCCAATCCGCTGATCAACGTGGGTGTTGTATCCTGGGCTATCGCACAGATCCTTAAAACCATTATCCACATGATCAAGCACCATGAATTTAAGAAAGAGCGTCTCGCCGGTGCGGGCGGTATGCCAAGCTCCCACTCCGCTCTCGTGTGCTCCGTTCTCCTGATGTCGTATCTGGAGTACGGTTTTTCCTCTCCGATTTTTGCGATGGCGGTTATTCTGGCAATGATCGTCATGTATGACGCGACCGGTGTCCGTTGGGCTGCAGGACTGCATGCCAAGGCAATCAATGACATTGTGGATTATCTCGGTGACGAGAGCAAGCATAACAAAAAGATTCTCAATGATATGATCCCTGAGCTGAACGAATCGCTCGGTCACCGTGTGATTGAAGTCATCTGCGGCGCACTTCTGGGCTTCACGGTCTCTCTCGTCCAGTATTTCTGCTTCTAAATGATATAAGGACATACCGCATTTTTTTGCGTGTATGTCCTTTTTATGTTCATTCTTAATATCGGTTCATTTTCGAGCGCAGGCGGAGCACACTACGGCTGTGCCTGCCGCATATTCGAACAAGAAAACGCTCAACTGCATGCATAACTTTATTTTGAAGCAATGTATACCCTGACTTGCAGTATCGTTTTCTCCCCCGTGTCATACATCTGCGACCTCCTCCATGAAGAACTCGGCACTGCTGAGCCGTCCCGCATGATGGATCTCAAACATGATCTTCTCTCTGAGCAGCAAGCTCTGAGCGGCGTCGCTGTCCTCTGACAGAATATAGTCGAGCTGTGCTCCCTGCGCCTGTTCGATCCACGCCGTATATACACCGCTTTTGAGATTCGAAAACACCGCCGTCGCGCAGTAAAAATCCCTCTCGTCAAGCGACTCCTCCGTGATCTCCACACTCTGTCTGTAAACATCGGAGCTGCCCTCTAAAATGAAATCCACACGAACCGGCGACGAAGACTTTTTCGAACGCAGGACAGCCGTAAGCCGCACCTGTCCGCAGATCTCCTCGCCGTCCTCGCCGAGCACTTCATTGTGAAGCGGCGCATAGACAGCTATGCCGCTCGTGTCATTCGTCTTTCCTTTTTCATCCCGATCCTGCTCCGCCGCATACCACACAAGTAAAAAGCTGAGCAAAACCGCTGATATCTTCCTGAACATTTGCTTCCTCCTTGTTTTTTCTTAAAAATAGCACAGAGTACGCAAATAATTTGTCATTCCACGCTCAGGAAAACTTGCACTTTATGCGCGTTTGTGATAGAATAAATCGGTTATTTTGAATTCACGAAGAAACAGAGGTTATCATCTTGCCTGATTTAAGAAATGAGATTGAAAAAAGACGTACGTTTGCGATCATTTCGCACCCGGACGCAGGTAAAACCACATTAACAGAGAAATTTCTTCTGTACGGCGGCGCCATTCAGCTGGCAGGTGCCGTTAAGGGTAAAAAGAATTCCCGTCACGCTGTCTCCGACTGGATGGAGATCGAAAAGCAGCGTGGTATTTCCGTTACTTCTTCCGTTATGCAGTTCCAGTATGACGGCTACTGCATCAATATTCTGGACACACCGGGTCACCAGGACTTCTCCGAGGATACCTACCGCACACTGATGGCTGCGGACTCCGCCGTCATGGTCATCGACGCCGCCAAGGGCGTTGAGCCGCAGACCAGAAAGCTTTTCAAGGTCTGCATGATGCGTGATATCCCGATCTTTACATTCATCAACAAGATGGACCGTGACGCGCTCAGCCCGTATGATCTGCTCGACGAGATCGAAAAAGAGCTCGGCATCGGCACCTATCCGATGAACTGGCCGCTCGGCTCCGGTATCGACTTCAAGGGCGTTTACGATCGCGAAAAGTCCGAGATCATCGCATTCGAGGGTGACAAGGAGCTGCGCGGTCAGCACGAGGTCAAGGCACACAAGATCGACCTGAACGACACCTCCCTCGAAGGTGTGCTCGGTGAAAATCTGTACAATACACTGCGCGATGACGTGGAGCTGCTCGACGGCGCCGGCTACGAGTTCGACATCGAAAAGGTACGCCACGGAAAGCTCTCTCCCGTCTTCTTCGGCTCCGCACTCACAAACTTCGGTGTTGAGCCGTTCCTTGAGAACTTCCTTCGCATGACGACCTCCCCGCTCGAGCGTAAGACATCGGACGGCACAGTAGATCCGTTCAGCAACGATTTCTCCGCATTCGTCTTTAAGATCCAGGCGAACATGAACAAGGCACACCGCGACCGTATCGCATTCATGCGTATCTGCAGCGGTCGCTTTGAGAAGGGCATGGAAGTCAATCATGTTCAGGGTGGACGAAAGATCAAGCTCGCACAGCCGCAGCAGATGATGGCGCAGAGCCGCGAGATCATCGATGAGGCATATGCAGGCGATATCATCGGCGTTTTCGATCCCGGTATCTTCTCCATCGGCGACACGCTCTGCACCGGCAAGAAGGTGCAGTTTGAGGGCATCCCGACCTTCGCACCGGAATTTTTCTGCCGCGTCGCACAAAAGGACACGATGAAGCGTAAGCAGTTCGTCAAGGGCACGACACAGATCGCACAGGAAGGCGCAATTCAGATCTTCCAGGAGATCGCTTCCGGTATGGAAGAAGTCATCGTCGGCGTTGTCGGTACGCTGCAGTTTGACGTCTTCAAATACCGCATGGAAAACGAGTATAATGTTGAGATCCGCATGGAAACACTGCCCTACTCCCTCATCCGCTGGATCGACACACCGGACGTCGACCTCAAAAAGCTGAACCTGACCTCCGACACAAAGAAGGTCCAGGATATCCGCGGCCGCTACCTGCTCCTCTTTGCAAACGAGTGGAGCATCCGTTGGGCACTCGAGCACAACGAAGGCCTCGAGCTCTCCGAGTTCAGCCGATAAACCGCAAAAATTAAGGACTGCAGATCTTTTGATCTGCAGTCCTTTTCTTGTATATTCAGTTCGATTAAAGCGCGTTCAGAACGTCCTCTGCCTTCTTGAGCAGCTCACGAACCTTCAGGTGCTGCGGGCACTTCTTTTCGCAGAAGCCGCAGTTTGCGCAGTCCTTCAGTGTTGCACCCGGCTTCTTTTCGTCGTTCACGTAGTTTGTGAACGTCTTCTTTGCAAGCTCGTCGAGACCGTATACATTGTGGTATGTATATGCCTGGAAGATCTTCGGGATCTCAATGCCCTTCGGACACGGCTGGCAATATGCACAGCCTGTGCAGTAGAGCTCGGAGAACTTCTTGAGGTTCTCGAGTGCATCGCCGACCTCTCTCCACTGCTGTTCGGTCATCGGCTCCTCGAGCGACGCGACAGCCGCGTTCTGATCGACCATTTCGTAGGTCTGCATGCCGGACAGCGCACAGCTGACACCCGGGTTGCCGAGGACAAAGCGGAATGCGAGCTCATACGTATTGAGGTTGCCGGTACCAAGCTTCTGTGCAAGCTCCGTCGGCGCAGCAAGACGGCCGCCGCCGACCGGGCCCATAACAACAACGCCAAGACCCTTCTCAGCTGCATAAGCGATCATTTCCTCATTGGCGCGGTCAAGGAGATTATACTGCAGCAGTACGCTCTCGAGCTGCGGCGCATTGTCGATAATGTGCTTCAAGGCTTCCGGCTTATCGTGGAAAGAGAAGGAAATATGGCGGATCTTGCCCTTCTTCTTCAGTTCCTCAGCCTTCTCGAGGAGACCGAGCGGAACGATGATCTCGTCAAACGCCTTCTGGCTGATACCCCAGAAATGATAGAAATCGACATAGTCCGTGTCGAGCTTCTTGAGGCTGATGTCCAGTGTAGCCTCAAAGTCCTCCGGAGACTTAACGCGCTCAAGCGGGCACTTTGTGGAAATATACACCTTGTCACGGATCGGCTTCAAAGCCTTGCCGACAGCGATCTCGCTGTTTTCGTGGCAATAGAAAAGTGCGGTATCAAAGTAGTTCACGCCAAGGTCATAAGCATGACGGAGCATTGCGTCGGTCTTTTCCTGATCCACAATGAACTTGCCGTCCGGCTGCTCGATCTCCGGCAGACGCATACAGCCAAAGCCCAAAGCAGAGATCTGTACGCCGGTGTTGCCAAATTTACGGTACTGCATAATACAATCCTCCCAAAATTGTTTCCTTCAGGAACTATTTTCTAAAGCATAACACAGTTTCGAAACCGTGTCAATGCTGTCGGCGGCTGTCTTCGATGAACGCCTTCGGTGTCATGCCCGTGACCGCCTTAAACCGTCCGCAAAACGCCGCTGAGTCTGAAAAACCGCAGGACAAGGCCGTTTCGCCGACACTGTATGTACCCGCCAAAAGCATCTTTTTTGCCGCATTGATACGCACCTGCATCAGATACTGCTTCGGCGACATATTCTCGGACGCCGTGAAGATCCTGTACAGATACGTTCTGTCAATGCCGATATGCCGGGCGAGATCGCTGATCTGGATCGGATAGCCGTAATTACTCTTTATGTAGCCGATCGCCTTATTCACATATTCGTGCTCGCGGGTATACGCGCCGCCGTGTGCGCTCTTTTCGAGTACGGACATCGCGCCGTAAAAGCAGCTCATCACCTTAAAGAGGCTGCCCTGGTTAAATTCCTCGATCATCTCCTGCATGTAACGCTCAAACTCGACGCCGTTTTCGACCGAAGCAACGTAGCTGCTGACAAGTCCGGTACGCCGCAGGATTTCCAGAACGTCGAAGCCGTCAAAGGCGACCCACATATATTCCCACGGTTCTTTCTCATCCGCCGTATACATCGTACGCTCGCCCGGTCGGATCAGAAAACACTGCTTTTCCCTGATCTCGTACGTTTCACCGCCGACCGAAAACACGCCTTTTCCCGAGATCACATAGTGCAGCAGGTATTGTGTGCGCATGGCAGGTCCCCAGAAATGACCGCTTTCGCATTTTTCATATCCGCAGTAATAAACCGTGACGGAGCCGCCGTTGTTCAGATTCTCCGCACGGTGCTTGATCGCATTCAAACTACGCACACATCCTTTCGTTTGTTTCTCATACCGAGTATAACACAAGTAAAATTAAAAAACAACAAAATAACAATAAAGGTCAACATTTATTCATTGCCGCACATAAAGATTTACCTCTATAATAAATATATATGACCAAAAAGTTGCGCACTGCGCAGAAAGGATTTGGTAAAATTATGGCAAAGATCACATTTATGGGTGCCGGCAGCACCGTTTTCGCACGCAACGTTTTAGGCGACTGCATGTGCACACCCTCCCTTTGCGACGCCGAGATCGCACTGTACGACATCGACGCCGAACGCCTTGAGGAATCTTACATCATCCTGAGCGCGATCAACAAGAACACAAACAACGGCAAAGCAACCTTAAAGACATACTGCGGTGTTGAAAACCGTAAGGAAGCACTCCGCGGCGCCGATTTCGTTGTCAACGCGATCCAGGTCGGCTTCTACGAGCCCTGCACCGTCATCGACTTTGAAGTTCCGAAGAAGTACGGTCTGCGTCAGACCATCGCCGACACACTTGGTATCGGCGGCATCATGCGCGCTCTGCGTACCATTCCGGTCCTCGAGGACTTTGCCCGCGACATCGAGGAAGTCTGTCCGAATGCATGGTTCTTAAACTACACCAATCCGATGTCCATGCTCGCAGGCTATATGCAGCGCTATACAAACGTAAAGACCGTCGGTCTCTGCCACAGCGTACAGGTTTGCTCCGAGCATCTGCTCAAGTCCCTCGGCATGGAAGACAAGCTTGAGGGCCGCCGTGAGCTCATCGCCGGCATCAACCACATGGGCTGGCTGCTTGAGATCACCGATAAGTACGGCAACGACCTCTATCCCGAGATCAAGCGCCGCGCTGCCGAAAAGAACGCAACCGAAAAGCACACCGATATGGTTCGCTACGAATACATCAACCGCCTCGGTTACTACTGCACAGAGTCCAGTGAGCACAACGCCGAGTACAACCCGCTGTTCATCAAGTCGAAGTATCCGGAACTCATTGAAGCTTACAACATTCCGCTCGATGAATATCCGCGCCGCTGCGTCAACCAGATCAAGGGCTGGAAGGAAGAAAAAGCCAACATTCTGCAGGACGGTAAGATCGAGCATACCCGTTCCAAGGAATACGCCTCCTATATCATGGAAGCGATCCTCACCGGCGTTCCGTACAAGATCGGCGGCAACGTGCTCAATAAGGGTCTCATCGACAACCTCCCGGCTGACGCCTGCGTTGAGGTTCCCTGCCTTGTTGACCGCATGGGCATCAACCCCTGCCATGTCGGCCGTCTCCCGGTTCAGCTTGCCGCAATGAACATGACAAACATCAACACACAGCTGATGACGATCGAGGCTGCACGCACCAGAAAGCGCGAGGATATCTATCGCGCCGCTATGCTGG
>JAGAOD010000225.1 GCA_017623855.1 Clostridia bacterium | reverse complement strand
GGTATCACAAATGAACACACCGTTGCCGGCGATCAGGCGCTTTGCCTGATTCTGCGACTTACCGCAGAAAGAACAGCGTATCTCGTTGTCATTACCGAAATTATTCGGCATGGAACTCACGCCCTTTCGTTATTTCTGTTTCGTTTCAATGACCTTATCGATGAGACCGTACTCCATAGCCTGCTGTGCGGTCATGAAGTTGTCACGCTCTGTATCGCGCGCGATCGTCTCATAGGTCTGACCTGTACGTTCTGCGAGGATCGTATTCAGGCTCTTCTTCATCTGCAGGATGCGTTCCGCCTGGATCTGGATATCCGTTGCCTGACCCTGTGCACCGCCGGAGGGCTGGTGGATCATGATCTCGGCGTTCGGCAGAGCATAACGCTTGCCCTTGGCACCGGCTGCAAGCAGGAATGCGCCCATGGAAGCTGCCATACCGAGGCAGATCGTGGAAACGTCGCACTTAATGTACTGCATTGTATCGTAAATCGCCATGCCGGCAGTGATAACGCCGCCCGGGCTGTTAATGTAGAAGCTGATATCCTTATCCGGATCCTGACCCTCCAGATACAGCATCTGGGCAACGATCAGGCTGGCGGTCGTATTGTTCACTTCATCATTCAGCATAATGATACGGTCATTGAGCAGGCGGGAAAAAATATCATAAGAACGCTCGCCTCTGCTCGTCTGTTCAACTACATAAGGGATAAAACTCATCGTAAGGACTCCTTTCCAAAAAGGTTTGGTTTTTGCTTCGCCCGCTATCAATTCTCTTGACAGCGGGCGCGCATTTCCTTTATATACTTACCAAATTCAGGGAAGATTATTCCTCTGTCTTAATAACGGCGTTTGCCTTAACGAAATCAACGGCCTTCTGGCTCTGGAGATCGCCCTTGACCTGTACTTCAGCGACAATGTTCTTGACCTTGTCTGCTTCCATCTCATACATCTTAGCGATCTTCTCGTATTCCTCGTTGATCTCCTCCTCGGTCGGCTCAAGGCCTTCGAGTGCTGCGATCTTCTCGAGAGCAAGTCTGAGCTTGACCTGCTTCTCGGACTGCGGCTTGAACTGCTCCTTCAGAGCTTCTACGTCCATGCCGGTGTACTTGAGGTAGGTCTCAAGGTTCAGACCCTGGGACTGGAGACGGTATGCGAAGTTGTTGATGCTCTCCTCAACCTCGTTCTCGTACATTTCGTCCGGGATCTCACCCTCAACAAGACCGATCAGTGTCTCGAGGATCTGGTTTTCAACCTCAGCCTCAGCGGACTTTGTGCGGTCGTTTGTCAGCTTCTCGCGGAGGCTGTTCTTGTACTCATCGAGTGTATCGAACTCGCTGACGTCCTTAGCGAACTCATCATCGAGAACCGGGAGCTCCTTGCGCTTGATCTCATGCAGCTTGATCTTGAAGGTCGCGTCCTTGCCCTTCAGCTCTTCTGCCTGATACTCTTCCGGGAACTTTACCTGAATGTCGAACTCTTCGCCGATCTCATGGCCAACGATCTGATCCTCGAAGCCCGGGATAAACTGGCCGGAGCCGAGGGACAGTTCAAAGCCTTCACCCTTGCCGCCGTCAAATGCAACGCCGTCGCAGAAGCCCTCGAAGTCGATAACGGTCGTATCGCCTGTCAGAGCAGCTCTGTTGTCAACGGTTACCATTCTGGAGTTTCTGTCCTGTACCTTAACGAGCTCAGCACTTACGTCCTCATCGGTAACCTCGACCTTCGGCTGTGTTGCCTCGATGCCCTTGTAGCCGTCAATGGTGATCTCCGGCTTAACAACGACAACGACCTTCAGCTGAACGCCGTTTTCCTTGCTGACTTCTGTGATGTCAGCCTGACCTACGCTGATAACTTCCAGACCGGAAGCGTCGATCGCATCCATCAGAGCCGGACGGTACAGCTTGTCTACTGCGCCCTCAAAGAAAACATTCTCGCCGTAGTACTTTTCAATGAAAGTCTTCGGAGCCTTGCCCTTACGGAAGCCCGGGATCTGGATCTTCTTGGACTCAGCCTTATAGACTTCGTCGAGTGCCTTATTGAAATCCACAGCAGGAATCTCGATCTCGAGTTCATACTTGTTTGTTTCTGTCTTTGTTGTTGCCTTAAGGTTCATGATATATCTATCCTCTCAAAATAAATTTCTTATGAAACCAAGCCATTATAACACATAAAATCAGAATATTCCACATGTTTAGCTGATTTTTCAAAAAAATTTTACAGTTCTTCGCTCGTACGCACCAATTTGGGCATAAAACGAATGTAATCACATGAAATCAAATGCATCCGGATGCCTCTGTACTCGCCTACCGGTGCACGCTTTGCCGCGTGATCTCCGTGTATGTGTCCGAAATAGCAGTCCTTTATGCCGTACTCGAGCATCGTGTCGAGCAGAGCTGTACACTCCGCCGTATCATAAACAGGCGGATAGTGCAGGAAAACGACCGGCGTTCCGCCGAGTGTCTGCGCCGCTTTCAGGGACGCAATGAGTCTGCCGTTTTCACGTGCTACGATCTTCCTGTCTTCCGCTGTTTCCGCATTATAAAGCCAGCCGCGCGTTCCGCAAACCGTGATGTCACCGACGCGAACCGCAGAATTGAACACGATCTCCAAAGTATCGAAGCCCTTCTCCTTAAAGAATGCATCGATCTTGCTTCGTGTGGACCACCAGTAATCGTGGTTTC
>JAGAOD010000224.1 GCA_017623855.1 Clostridia bacterium | reverse complement strand
GCCACAACCTCCCCGTCATCAACGTGATGGACGAGAGCGCCGTGATCAATGAAAACGGCGGCAAGTACGCAGGCATGCCCGCACTCGAAGCCAGAAAGCAGATCGTTAAGGATTTAGACGAGGGCGGTTACCTCATCAAGGTCGAGCCGCTGAAGCACAACGTCGGCACCTGCTACCGCTGCGGTACGGTCGTTGAGCCGCGTGTTTCCACACAGTGGTTCGTTAAGATGGAACCCCTTGCAAAGCCGGCAGTGGATGTTGTCAGAAACGGCGAGATCCGCTTCATCCCGGAGCGCATGGAAAAGACATATTACAACTGGATGGAGAACATCAAGGATTGGTGTATCTCCCGTCAGCTGTGGTGGGGCCATCAGATCCCGGCCTGGTACTGCGACTGCGGTGAGGTCATCGTAGCGGAGACCGAGCCGACCGTATGCCCGAAGTGCGGCGGTACACATCTGCGCCGTGACGAGGATACGCTCGACACATGGTTCTCCTCCGCACTCTGGCCGTTCTCCACGCTCGGCTGGCCGGAAAATACGGAAGAGCTCAAGTACTTCTATCCGACCGATACGCTCGTTACCGGTTACGATATCATCTTCTTCTGGGTCGCCAGAATGATCTTCTCCGGCCTCGAACACATGGATGCCATCCCGTTCAACACCGTATTCTTCCACGGTCTGATCCGTGACGCCCAGGGCAGAAAGATGAGTAAGTCCCTCGGCAACGGTGTCGATCCGCTGGATATCATCGACCAGTACGGCGCGGACGCACTGCGCTTCACGCTCGTCACCGGCAACAGCCCCGGAAACGATATGCGTTTCTCCGAGGAGAAGGTCAGCGCATCCAGAAACTTTGCAAATAAGATCTGGAACGCGGCTCGCTTCATCCTCATGAATATCGAAGGCAAGGACATCGACTGCGCTGTGCCCGAGAAGCTTGAGGTCAGCGACAAGTGGATCCTGAATAAATTCAACAACGTAACGGCTGCCGTTACCGAAAATCTCGAGAAGTTCGAGCTCGGTATGGCGGTCAGCAAGCTGTACGATTTCCTGTGGGACGATTTCTGCGACTGGTACATCGAGCTTGCGAAGATCCGCATGAACGGCAGCGACGCTGAAAGTGCGGACAGCGCACGCCGCGTACTCGTTTGGGTCATGAGCAACACACTGAAGCTCCTGCACCCGTTCATGCCGTACATCACCGAGGAGATCTGGCAGACTCTGCCGCATGAGGGCGATGCACTCATCGTCGCGAAGTGGCCGGAGTACAACGAGGCGCTTTCCTTCCCGGCTGAAGCTGCGGACATGGAAAAGGTCATGGCTGTCATCCGTGCAATTCGCGTACGCCGCAATGAAATGAACGTTCCGCCGTCCAAGAAGGCACATATCTACGTTGAGACCGCGCAGACCGCGCCGTACGAGGAAGGCCGCGAGTTCATCGCTCGTCTGGCTTACGGCTCCGAGGTCGAGATCGGCAATGCATTTGAGGTCGCAGGTGCGGTTACGGCTGTGACAGACGACGCAAAGGCTCTGCTCCCGATGGATGATCTCGTAGACAAGGCTGCGGAGATCGCACGTCTCGAAAAGGAGCTTGCAGGTGCACAGAAGCAGCTGCAGAGCGTCGAAGCGAAGCTGCAGAACGAGAAGTTCATCTCCAAGGCTCCGCAGAACATCATCGATGGCGTTAAGGCAAACGGTGAGAAGCTCGCCGCAAAGGTCAAGCTCATCCTCGAAACACTCGAGAGCTACAAATAATTCAAACTAAATTTATTTTGCCGACAGACTGCGGCAAAAAACACGGACAGGTTCCTGTAGAATTTTCTACAGAGACCTGTCCTTTTTGTTTGTGGCGGGCGGAAAGGAAGCTGAAAATGAATTTGCAGATCGAACTGAAAAGCGGCGTTATGACCGCGTTGATCGGCGGCGAGCTGGATCACCACACCGCAGGACACCTGCGTGAACAGATAGACAGTACGGCGGAAAAGGTCAGACCGAAGCTGCTTCGGATGGATTTCACCGATGTCCCGTTTATGGACTCCTCGGGGATCGGGCTGATCCTCGGGCGCGTGCGCAAGCTGTCGGGATGGGGCGGGCGTGTAGCACTTGCCGGTCTGTCGCCGCAGCTCAGGAAAATGGCGGAGCTTTCCGGCATAGCATCGCTTGCGGTGATCGAGAAGAAAGGGAAGGAGGCATAAACATGAAACGGATCGTAAATCAGGCGCAGTTCAATTTTCCGTCCTACTCCGTGAATGAACGTTTTGCACGCAGTGCGGTGGCGGCATTCCTCTTGAGTCTGGATCCGCTCGTGACGGAAATGAACGATCTCAAAACGGCGGTCAGCGAGGCGGTTACGAATGCCGTGGTGCACGGGTATCGGGATCGGATCGGTTTAGTTTACATAACTCTTAAAATCTATGAGGACGATTCCGTGACGGTCCGCATACGCGACCGCGGCTGCGGGATCGAAAACATAGAAAAGGCAATGGAGCCGCTGTTTACGACGGGGGGCGAGGAGCGTGCCGGTCTCGGCTTTGCCGTGATGCAGAGCTTCTGCGACTCAGTGCACGTCCGCTCTCAGCCCGGGCGCGGCACCTCGGTCACCCTGACAAAGCGGTTCGCGCTGAAGCGAAATGCAGAGTAAAGCACAGTTCGCGGGAGAGAATATGGGGCTCGTCCGCGCACTCGTTCCGCGTTTTTTAGGCAGGGGGATGGAGTACGACGATCTCTTTCAGGCCGGATGCATCGGGCTGATCAAGGCAGCCGACCGGTTCGATCCGTCTCTCGGCTATAAATTCTCAACGTATGCGGTCCCGCTCATTCTCGGCGAGATGCGCCGTCTGTTTCGGGACGGCGGCGCGGTTAAGATCTCACGCGGTCTCAAGGAGCTTTCCATGCGGGCTGTGCATGCGGCGGAGGAGATCGAAAAGAAGACCGGCGAAGCCCCGACCGTTTCGGCGCTTGCGGCTTATATAGGTATATCCGAAGATAAGTGCGCGGAAGCCTTGAGTGCGGCACAGCCTCCGCTCTCACTCACGAATTTTGAAGGTGACGGGGAGCAGGATATTCCGGTCGAGTCGCACGAGGAGCGCGTGTCGGATCG
>JAGAOD010000223.1 GCA_017623855.1 Clostridia bacterium | reverse complement strand
CGATGCTGGCACCGGTCGTAAGACCCGTAGCGGCGGCGATCAAAAGACCGGAGATATTGCCGGTAGCACCGACGGCGGCAAGGGCATTGGCGCCGACATACCGACCGACAACGATACTGTCGACCATATTGTACAGCTGCTGAAAAACACTGCCGAAGAGGATCGGGATACCGAAAAGAATGATTTGCTTGAGCGGAGAGCCGACCGTCATGTCGACGCTTCGCTTCTGTTTTGTAAGTGAGGCCATATATATTTCCTTTCGAATAATAGTTAAGCGGTTAACTATTATTATACTCACTTTAGCGAATTTTGCAAGTAGTTTTTTCAGCCTTCGGTGAATTTTCCTTTTGTTTATCTGCGCGGCGTCTTGCTCAGCGATTCTATTTCTTTAATATCTTTGTCCGGTGTGAAGCGTTTCCAGCCGAGAACGCAGATCAGGCCGATGATCGTCATGGTCACGGTGCGGATCAGCGTATTATACTGTACCGTGTACATCTCCATGCCGAGGAACAGGAAAGGCGTATCGCCGCCGATGGAGCTGACATACGTGCCGACAAGCTGACCGATAAAAGCGAAGAAGTTACAGCCGATCGTGTAAAATGCAATGTGCGCGGTGGAGTTTTCCTCCGGCAGGTTCATGTACAGGATGTTTGCATAGGAGAGATTAAGACCGACGGAGAGCAGATTCTGCCAGACCGACAGCGGTATGTAGAGAAAAGCCGTGTCCTTTGTCATCAAAAAGTAGAGCGGTTCGGTCGGAATCCAGATCAGCACCGCAATGCCAAAGGTCTTAACCCAGGAATAGCGCCGGATCAGCTTGCGCCAGAACCCGGAGGTCATCATCAGAATGAACGTGTACATCACGGACATGGCGTTGATCAGGGTGTAGGAAAACTCCATGTGGTTCAGAAGGTGATAGCTCCACAAAGAAGTGACGTTTGCAATGAAGTTCCAGAAAAACATCAAAAGCAGACAGGCTCTGAACTTCTTATATTGGAAGGGAAGTGTGAAGATCTGCGAAAAACGAAGCTTCGGGCTTTTGGGATATTCATACTCGATCGCACGCGACTGCATAAAGACATCCACAAGAACGAGACCGAAGGCGACGTAGCGCAGGATCAGGATGATCGTGTCTTCATACGCTGTGCCGGACAGTGCATCGGTCAAAAGACCGCTCAAAAGCAAGGTCGCACTCGACATGATCGACGCGAAGATCTGGTTTAAGGTGATATATCTTGTGCGGCGCTCGTTTTCAGCCGGATAGAATGCATAGAACCACGGGGTGAAGCCTGTACTGAACAGAGCATAGACGCCGTAAGCGACAAACAGGATAATACCGAACCACAGGATACGCGCCTGCTTGTCATGCACAAACTGCGGCATCAGGGTCGTCGCGATGATATACATGGCATAAAAGAAGATCTTGGACGCGATGAGTATCCATTTGCGCTTTTTGATGCGTTCGAGGATCATCGAGGAGAAGATACTGAGGCAGTTTGCGATGAGGGGAATGTACGAAATGATACCGACATCTCCGATGGACATGTCGTACATCGTGAGAAAACCGGTGTAAAAAATGCCCGTGATGAAGACGTTATACAAAGCCGTCACCAGGGCACTGCCAAGGCTGATCAAACGCCCCTTGGCGTTTTCATCCTTTAGATTATAGATATCGACAAAAGAATCCTTGAAGTTACGAACTGCATTTTTTAACATGATCCTCAACCTCCGGAGAGCAATCCTTTTTGCGCCACCATTATAGCACGGTGGTTTTTATAATACAATACTGTTTTTTATGATTTTATTATAAAAAAATCCTGCATCCGGTGCGTATGCCGAATGCAGGATTTGGTGAGCAATGCTTATACAGACAGGTAATAATTGTCGATATCGAGGTATTCTCCGAACTTTTTCCCGACCTCCTTGATCGTTCCTCCGAACGTAAAACCGAATTTTTCATGCAGCCGGACACTGGCGGTGTTGCCCGAGGTGATGACCGATACGACGGTGTGGATGCTGTCATCCCGCCGTGCTTCATCCAGAATGAAACCCATCAGCTCCGTCGCGAGACCTTTTCCGCGATGTGCCGGATGCACATATACGGAAAGCTCCACGGTGGAGCGATAGGCTTCCTTTTCGCGGTAATCGGACAGGCTGACATAGCCGGCAACGACCCCGTCCGCGTCGTAGACAAACAACGGGTGATTCTCCGTATTGTGCGCGTCAAACCACATCCTTCGTTGGGGGAGTGTCTGCGGGGTCAGATCAAAGGTCGCGGTGCCGTTGAGTACTTCATGGTTATATATATCCAGCAGTGCCGGAAGATCCTCTAAAACAGCCTTTCGAATGGGCATGATTTTCTCCTTTACGCCATGGTTTCGAGCATTTTTTCGGTTACGCCGTAAAGCGTGTTTTCGCCGGTTTCGAAGCGATGCAGCTCATCGAGCATGTATTCCGCCATGCGCCATACCTCGTGCTCCGCACTGCCCGCAATATGCGTCGTGATAAAGCAGTTTTCGCAGCTGAACAGCGGGTTTTCGCAGGGGAGCGGTTCTTCGACGGTAACGTCGAGCACCGCGGTGCAATCCGGACGTGCCTTAAGGAAAGCGGCGAGATCCTCCTCGTTCACCTGTGCGCCGCGTCCTGTGTTCAGGAACGTCGCGTACGGCTTCATGTGCTCAAAGAGAGGGAGGGTCAGCATGTTCTGCGTTTGTGCGTTATTTGCAAGGTGATTTGAAATGACGTCACAAGTGCTGAAAAGTGTTTCGAGCGAAACCTTCCGCACACCGAGAGCAGTGGCTTTTTCGTCGGAAAGGAACGGGTCAAACGCAAGGACCTCCGCACTGTAGCTCTTTAGGCGCTCCGCGACCATGGAACCGATCATCCCGATGCCGATAAGGCCGACCTGCATGCGATAGTTTCCGACATGACCGTGAAAATGTGCGGCTGCACGGGCATGCTCGCCGCGCTTATAATAAAGCTGATTCTGATAAAAGCCTTTGTTCGCTAAGATGATCTGTGCGACGGTATATTCCGCGACGGGTACGGCGTTTGCCGCCCATGCACTGAAGACCTGTACGCCGCGCGCCAAAAACGGACGTGCAAAAAACTGTACGGAACCGGCGGCATAAAAAACGCATTCCAGATGCGGAAAACAGACCGCAATCTCTTCTTCCGTGAAAACGGGCATGCCCCAGGTGGAGAAGATATAGTGCACGTCGGAAAACTGCTCCGGCGCAGACAGAACATCTTCCTTCGTATATACATGACAAGACGTGTCGCAGAGCGTGTGCAGCTTTTCTTTTATATCCGCTGGGAAAACATAATTGATCTGTTTTTCGCTTCCAAGGAAGATCCCTTTTTTCATAATTTCTGCCTCCGGCACTTTATTTACTACAATAATAGCTTTCTTCCGGCATTTTGTAAAGTGAATGAACAAAAAAGCGGGCGGCATAAGCCGCCCAACATATCCAGTATATCAAATATGAAATGAGAAGTCAAGCGGATTGTCGTGATAATAAACCAAATCTACTTTTTATACAGTGAAATTTTATATACTTTGTATAATATTGCGGATTGTAAACGCAAAAACTCTGTGGTATATTATAGACACAGAAGGAAATACAAAAAAGCAAAAACAAAGTAAGTCCTCTGAAGGCTCAAAGCAAAGGATCACAAAGTGTAAAGAAACTTTGGGACAAAACCTCTATCAAGATGTATAAACTGCAAGAAAGCTGAGAGCCGAAAATCTAAGAATGTGAGGTAAACAAATGATGTTAGATAACAAGAGTGAACAGAAATGACCCTTAACTGTTTTGATGTTGAGACAGTTAAGGGTCATTTCAATTTTACGGATCATGCGCCGGAACGGGCGCTTTTTTATTTCTTGCGATTTTTTTGGCGGCGTGCTATACTGTGCGGGTAAGCTTTGAACGGTGCAGGGGGGATCGGCGTGAATATTGAAAAGGGCAGACCGCAGAACTGTGCCGGTCGGCTTCAAAAGGAAATTCGATCCTATGACTTTTTGGATCGCTTACAGGTGGACTATGACCGCATCGATCACGATCCTGCAATGACCATGGAAGACTGCGCGGAGGCTGACCGTGCGCTCAATGCGATGATCTGCAAAAACCTGCTCCTGTGCAACCGGCCGCATACGCAGTTTTTTCTGCTTTTGCTGCCGGATAACAAGCAGTTTCGTACCAGTGAGATGTCAAAAACGATCGGTGCGTCGCGGCTTTCCTTTGCTGAACCGGAATACATGGAGCGCTTTCTGGACATCACGCCGGGCTCGTTGAGCGTTCTTGGGCTGATGAACGATACGGAAAACCGTGTGCAGCTTCTGATCGACGCGGAGGTTCTTCAAAGTGAATACTTTGCGTGTCATCCGTGCATCAACACATCGAGCCTGCGCATGCCGATGCGGGATTTCGTCGAAAAGGTGATCCCGGCACTATGTCATCCGCCGCGCATTATCGACTTTTCATAACGCAATGATTTCTGAAAAAAGGGCTTGCTTTTTCCTAAAGTATAGTGTATAATTCATTTGTTATCCGGGTGTAGCGCAGTTTTGGTAGCGCGCTTGAATGGGGTTCAAGAGGCCGCAGGTTCAACT
>JAGAOD010000222.1 GCA_017623855.1 Clostridia bacterium | reverse complement strand
GCTGCGTGAGGTGATCGCGAAGAATTTTACGCAGGAGTATAACATCGAGATCGACCCGCTGAAGGAGATCATCATGGCGGTCGGCGGTATGGAAGCGCTGTATCTGAGCTTCGCCTGCCTCCTTGACGAGGGCGACGAGGTGATCATCCTGGCACCGTATTATGTAAACTACAAGCAGATGGTGCAGATGTGCGGTGCGAAGCCGGTCATCATCAACACCACTGAGGAAAGCGGCTTCGGCGTTTCCGTGGAGCAGCTGGAAGTGGCGGTCACGGACCGTACGGTGGCGATCGTCGTCAACACCCCGGGCAACCCGACCGGTGCCGTTCTGAACGGCGAGGTCCTCGAGGGCATCGCGGACATCGCAAAGAAGTATGATCTCACCGTCATCTCCGACGAGGTGTACCGCACGCTGATCTTCGACGGCCGCCGTCACGAAAGCATCATCAATCTCCCCGACATGCGCGAACGCACCATTGTCATCGACAGCGTCTCGAAGCGTTTTGCCATGACGGGCTACAGACTCGGCTACGCGATCGGTCCGGAGGAGATCATTTCGAATATGGTCAAGATGCAGGAGAACGTAGCTGCCTGCGCTCCGCTTCCGTCCCAGTATGCGGCGATCGCCGCCTTTGAGCAGTGTGTCAACGACACCTCCATTCGCGAGGAATTTGAGGTGCGCCGCAATTACATCTACGAAAGCATCAACGCGATCAACGGCCTGTCCTGCAGAAAGCCCGATGCTACCTTCTACCTGTTCGTAAATATCAGCAAGACCGGTATGAACTGTCTCGACTTTGCGTATAAGCTGCTCGAAGAGGAACACGTTGCCGTGGTTCCCGGTATCACCTACGGCGCCGCTTATACGGACTTTATCCGCATCGCCTTTACGCTGAAGGTGGACGGGCTGAAGGCTGCCGTCGAGCGCATCGAGCGCTTCATGAACCGTCTTATGGCTGAGAAATAAGGAGGCCGCTAATGAAAAAGATCCTGATGCTGGGCGGCGCAATGCAGCAGATCCCGGCGATCCAGAAAGCAAAAGAGCTTGGTTTTTACACGATCACCTGCGATTATCTGCCGGAAAATCCGGGACATAAGCTCGCAGATGAATATCATAATGTCAGCACAACGGACAAGGAAGCGGTACTGGCTTTGGCGCAGGCGCTTCAGATCGACGGCATCGTGGCGTATGCGTCCGATCCCGCCGCACCGACCGCAGCCTACGTTTCCGAAAAAATGGGACTGCCGGGCAATCCGTACGATTCCGTTGAGATCCTCACGCACAAGGATCTTTTCCGCGATTTTCTGAAGAACAACGGCTTTTTCACCCCGCAGGCGGGCGGCTACTCGAGCCTCGAGGAAGCTGCGGCGGATATCGACCGCTTCAATTTCCCCGTCATGGTCAAGCCGGTCGACTCCTCCGGCAGCAAGGGCGTTGTCAAGATCTTCTCAAAGGAGGAGCTCAAGGCAGCCGTCGAAGAAGCCCTTTCCTATTCGAGAATGAAGCGCATCGTCATCGAGGAATTCGTGCAGAAGAAGGGCTATCAGGTTTCCGGTGACGGCTTCTCCGTGGATGGCAAGCTGGTCTTCACAAGCTACGGCAATGAGCTGTACAGCGGCAAGGGCACCCGTGAGTATGTGGCACTCGGCGAATTCTGGCCGTCGCTTCTGACCCCGGAAATGAAGGAAAAGGTCGACGGTGAGCTGCAGAAGCTGATCACCGCACTCGGCATGAAGACCTGCGCGTACAATATCGAGGTCATTATTGACGAACACGACAATGTGCTGATCCTCGAGCTCGGCCCGAGAAACGGCGGCAGCTATATCCCGCAGCTGATCCGTTATGCGACCGGTGTGGATCTCGTTGAATATACGATCCTCGCAGCGGTCGGTGAGGACTGCTCCTCGCTTAAAATGGCACCGACCGTCGGCTGCTTCAGCAACTACATGATCTACAGCACGGTGTCCGGAAAATACTGCGACATTTGGTTTGAGGAGTCCTTTAAGGAGAAGAACCTTCTGGAGGTGCACTGCACCTACGCCCCGGGCGATCAGGTGACGGCTTATCAGAACACCTCCCATTCGCTCGGCACGATCCTTTTCCGTGCGGACAGCATTGAAGAAATGATGAAGATCACGGCGGATATGCACAGCTATTACCGCGTGGTCGTAGAGGAATAAAGATGACAGTTGAGACCGTCAAAGCACCCGAACAGATCTATAAGCTTTTACTTCGCTTTGACAGCGTTTTGCCGCACCTCAGGGAAAAAGTAACGGACTACCGCGCGTTTTCCGAAAAGCTCGCAAAATATGCGAACGTCCTTTGCGCCGTTGAGGGGGAGAAAGCCTGCGGCTTTGCCGTGTTTTATGCAAATGACGAAAGCACCAAAATGTCTTTTCTGACGCTTTTGGCCTGTGCCCGCGAAGAGCAGGGGAAGGGGCTCGGAAAATATCTGATGAAGCACGCGTTTGAGACGGCGTCCAAAACGGGGATGACCGGCATGCGGCTCGAGGTCGATCTCGATAATCCCGGCGCGATCGCTTTTTACAAAAAGCTCGGCTTCCGTGAAGTCGGAGAGAAGCTGTCCGGCAGTATGTATATGGAAAGAAGACTGTCAGAATAAGACGGACGAAAGAGGTAAATTATGGCTCAGAAATTCATCAACGTGACCCGCTCCTCCATGCCCTCTTATGAGGAGTATTGTGAGCAGATCAAGTCTATTTGGGATACGGTCCACCTGACGAATATGGGACCGCTGCACAACGAGCTGAAGGAACAGCTGAAGGGCTACATGAAGGTAGAAAATATCGAGCTGTTCGTGAACGGCCATTTGGCACTGTACTGCGCTCTGAAGGCGCTGAAGCTCGGGGGCGAGATCATCACGACGCCGTTTACCTTTGCGTCCACAACGAATGCGATCGTGCAGGCGGGCTGCAAGCCCGTATTCTGCGAGGTCAAGGACGATTACACCATCGACGAAACAAAAATAGAAGCGCTCATTACCGAACGCACCTCGGCTATTTTGGCGGTTCATGTCTACGGTAATATCTGTGATGTGGAAGCCATAGAGGAAATCGCAGACAAGCACGGCCTCAAGGTGATTTACGACGCCGCGCATGCCTTCGGCGTCGAGTACAGGGGCAGGGGCATCGGCGACTACGGCGATGTTTCCATGTTCTCCTTCCATGCGACGAAGGTATACCATACGATAGAAGGCGGCTGTTTGACGTTCAGAGATCCCGCTCTTGCGGCGGAGATCGCGAAGGAGCGCAATTTCGGTCTGAACGGCGAAGCGCTCGACTGCTTCGGCACGAACGCGAAGATGAACGAGTTCCAGGCGGCGATGGGGCTTTGCAATCTCCGCCATATCGAGGAGGAGATCGCGTCCCGCGGCGAAGCGTTTTGCCGCTACAACATGCGCCTGAAGGATGTTCAGGGTCTGACCACACTCAAATGCGTGGAGGGTCTGAAGCAGAATTTTGCATATTATCCGATCCTCATTGATCCGGAGACTTTCGGCATGGATCGCGATCAGCTCGCAGTGAAGCTCGGTGAATCCGGAATTTTTGCGAGAAAGTATTTCTACCCGCTGGTGTCCGAAAACAAAGCGTTCGGCGAGGATCTCACCGCCGAAACCGCAAAGGCACTGCGTTTTTCGAGAAATGTTCTTTGCCTTCCCATGTTCGCCCATCTGGATACGGCAGATGTTGACCGTATTTGTGATATAATTCTCAAAAAATAAGGACGGTGCTGCACTTATGAAAGGTATTATCTTGGCCGGTGGCAAGGGTACGCGTTTGTATCCGATGACGAAGGCTGTTTCCAAGCAGCTTTTGCCCATTTACGACAAGCCGCTGATCTATTATCCGCTTTCCATGCTGCTTCTTGCAAGCATCCGCGAGATCCTGATCATCTCGACGCCGGAGGATATCGGCGATTACGAGAAGCTGCTCGGCGACGGCAGTCAGATCGGCGTGACCATTTCCTATAAGGTGCAGGAAACACCGCGCGGACTCGCCGACGCGTTTATTCTCGGCGAGGAGTTCATCGGGGAGGACAGCGTGTGCCTCGTCCTCGGCGACAATGTCTTCTACGGACAGGACATGACCCGCTGCCTGCGCAGAGCGATCGATAATCTGCAGGGCGCGACGATTTTCGGCTATCCCGTAAAGGATCCCACCGCATTCGGCGTGGTTGAGTTTGACGAGAATAACAAGGTCGTTTCCATCGAGGAGAAGCCCGAAAAGCCGAAGTCCCATTACGCCGTTCCGGGTCTCTATTTCTACGACAACCGTGTCGTGGAGATCGCGAAAAACGTGAAGCCCTCCGCCCGCGGCGAGATCGAGATCACGGCGGTCAACAATGCATATCTCGAAAGTGGCGACCTCTGCGTGGAGCTTCTGGGCCGCGGCATCGCATGGCTCGACACCGGCACGCCCGAGGGCATGCTGAAGGCTTCGCAGTTCGTCGAAGCGGTTCAGGACAGACAGGGCTTCTATGTCTCCTGCATTGAGGAGATCGCATGGAGACGCGGCTTCATTACGAAAGAACAGCTGCACAAGATCGGCGAAGGCCTCAAAATGACGGAATACGGCCAGTATCTTCTGAGTCTGGCCGAGGAGGAATAAGACTATGACAATCATCGTAACCGGCGGCGCCGGCTTTATCGGATCGAACTTTATTTTTCATATGCTCGGAAAATATCCGGACTACCGCATCGTCTGTCTGGATAAGCTGACCTATGCCGGCAACCTTTCCACACTGGAGCCGGTCATGGAGAACCCGAACTTCCGCTTTGTTAAGATGGACATCTGCGACAGAGAGGGCGTTTACGGTCTGTTTGAAGAGGAGCATCCCGACATCGTCGTCAACTTTGCCGCCGAGTCGCATGTTGACCGCTCGATCGAAGATCCGGAGATCTTCCTTCGAACGAATATCCTCGGCACACAGGTTCTGATGGATGCCTGCCGCAAGTACGGCATCACCCGTTATCATCAGGTATCCACCGATGAGGTCTACGGGGATCTGCCGCTCGACCGTCCGGATCTCATGTTCACGGAGGAGACCCCGATCCACACGAGCTCGCCGTACTCCGCCGCAAAGGCTTCCGCCGATCTGATGGTGCAGGCGTATCACCGCACATTCGGTCTGCCGGCCACGATCAGCCGCTGCTCCAACAACTACGGCCCCTACCATTTCCCGGAGAAGCTGATCCCGCTGATGATCGCAAACGCGCTGAACGACAAGCCCCTGCCGGTTTACGGCGAAGGTCTCAACGTCCGCGACTGGCTGTACGTTGAGGATCACTGCAAGGCGATCGATCTCATCATCCACAAGGGTCGTGTCGGCGAGGTCTACAATATCGGCGGCCACAACGAAATGAGAAACATCGACATCGTTAAGATCATCTGCAAGGCACTCGGCAAGCCGGAGAGCCTCATTACCTACGTGACCGACCGTAAGGGTCACGATATGCGCTATGCGATCGACCCGACAAAGATCCATAACGAGCTTGGCTGGCTGCCGGAGACCAAATTCGTCGACGGCATTCAGAAGACGATCGACTGGTACTTAAACAACCGCACATGGTGGGAGACCATCATTTCCGGCGAGTATCAGGATTACTATGAAAAAATGTACGGCAACCGCTGATATCCCCTATCAATTCCGGGAGAATATATATGGATAACTTAAAGGCACTGTTTTTGTCCCAGTCCTACAGAGACGCGTGGGACGATTACAACAGATCTCTTCACAATCAGAGTTTCCCCGTGTGGGATTACGTGATCCTGACTGCGTCCAATGCACAGCAGGCGGAGGGCTTTTATGCGCAGCTCGAGGCAAGAAAGGCATTTCTGCCGTCGCGCACACGCTTTGCGGTGATCCCCGACGAGGGCGGCGTTCGCGTCGGCTCCGGCGGTGCGACGCTGAGCGTCATCCGGTACATCCGTCAGCTCGAGCCCTCTTTTGAAAAGCTGCGTATTCTGGTCATTCACAGCGGCGGAGACAGCAAGCGCGTTCCGCAGTATTCTGCGCTCGGCAAGCTCTTTTCTCCGGTTCCGCATGAATTACCGGACGGCAGACGCTCGACGTTGTTTGACGAATTCATGATCGCCGCGGCATCCGTTCCGTCCCGCATGAGGGAGGGCATGCTGCTGCTTTCCGGCGACGTTCTGCTCCTGTTTAATCCTCTGCAGATCGACTACTCCGGACAGGGTGCCGCTGCACTCTCCTTCAAGGAGGACGTGGAGACCGGCAAGAACCACGGCGTTTTCCTCAGCGGCAGCGACGGCAATGTTTCCCGTTTTCTGCATAAGCAGACGGTCGAAACGCTGAAGGCGCAGGGAGCGGTGAACGAGCATAACTGTGTCGATATCGACACCGGTGCGGTCATTTTCAGCGCATCCATGCTCGAAGCGCTGTATTCGCTTATTCCGAACGATGAAGCATACCTTAATTTTGTAAACAGCACGGTTCGTCTGTCCCTGTACGGCGATTTCCTGTATCCGCTCGCGTCCGACTCGACGCTCGAGCAGTTCTATCTCGAAAAGCCCGAGGGTTCCTTCTGTGACGAGCTGCACGATGCGCGGACCGCCGTGTGGAATGCGCTCCGTCCGTTCCGCATGAAGCTTCTGCACTTAGCGCCTGCGAAGTTCATCCATTTCGGCACGACGCGTGAGATCATGGCGCTCATGAATCGCGGGATCCATGCGTATAAGGAGCTCGGCTGGTGCGATCAGGTCGTCAGCAGCATCGCGGACGGCACTGCCGGCTATAACAGTGTGCTCTCGGAGCATGCCGAAATCGGCGAAAACTGCTATCTCGAGACCTCTTATGTGCATTCTTCGGGAAAGGTCGGCAATAATGTCCTGCTTTCCTATATAGATATTCATGACGAGCGGATCCCGGACGACGTGGTTCTGCACGGGCTGAAGCAGAAGGACGGCAAATTTGTCGCCCGCATCTACGGCGTGCAGGACAACCCGAAGGAAAACCTGCTCTTCGGTAAGCCGCTCGATATGCTCGAGGGCATCTGGGACGGTGATGACCGCACGCTGTGGTCCGCAAATCTCTATCCGGCATGTGATACGGTGCAGGAAGCGGGTGCGGCGGCGCTCAACGTGTACGATATCGTGCACGGCGGCGGTGACGTGGAAGCGTGGAAGAACATGAGCAGAAAATCCCTCTGCTCCGGCTTTAACGACGCGGACGCTTCGGCAATCGTCGCGTGGGATCAGCGCATGGAGGATCTTGTCCGCATGGATGAGATCTTAAAGCTGATCAGTGCCGGAAAGCCCGCACGCGAGGGCAAGCTCATTCTCAATGCGGATAAGCTGACGAAGATCCAGGAGGAATGGCTCGAAAATCAGCTTGAAAAATCGGATTTCTCGACCGCGATGCGTCTTTACTATTACCTCGGCACGGCTCTCGGCAATGAGGAATACGTCGCCGAATGCTTCAGGACCATTCAGAAGACGATCTTAAAGTCGACGCTTGACAACCTCAGGTATAATGAGAATGCACATATTACGGCGGATGAGCACACCGTAAAGCTTCCGCTGCGTGTGAACTGGGGCGGCGGCTGGTCGGATACTCCGCCGTACTGCCTTGAGCACGGCGGCACCGTTCTGAATGCCGCAGTGAAGCTCGCCGGTGAATATCCGGTCGAAGTGAAGCTTGAAAGGCTCGACGAATATAAAGTGATTTTTGACAGCCGTGACATGGATGTACACGGTGAGTTCGATACGATAGAGCCGCTGCAGGCAACGGGCGATCCGTACGATCCCTTCGCTCTGCAGAAGGCATGTCTCTTAGCCTGCGGCATCATTCCGAAGGTCGGCGGCGATCTGTCCGAGATCCTTCGGCGTCTCGGCGGCGGCTTTATCATGCACAGTGAGGTCACGAATGTTCCGAAGGGCTCCGGTCTCGGCACGAGCTCCATTCTGTCCGCAGCCTGCGTCAAGTGTGTGTTTGAGTTTATGGGCATCGAGCACACGGAGGACGACCTGTACGGTCACGTGCTCGCCATGGAACAGATCATGTCCACCGGCGGCGGCTGGCAGGATCAGGTCGGCGGTATTACCGGCGGCATCAAGTATATCACCTCAAAGCCCGGACTCGATCAGCAGCTTAAGGTGCAGCATCTTGAGCTCGATGAGGATACCCTGCGCGAGCTCAGTGAGCGCTTCTGTCTGATCT